>NZ_JAAHFZ010000041.1:0-52160 GCF_010672795.1 Moorena sp. SIO1G6 | reverse complement strand
CTGATAGCTGATAGCTGATAGCTGATAGCTGATAGCTGATAGCTGATAGCTGATAGCTGATAGCTGATAGCTGATAGCTGATAGCTGATAGCTGATAGCTGATAGCTGATAGCTGATAGCTGATAGCTGAATGCTAATAGCTGATAGCTAATAGCTGATAGCTGATAGCTGAATGCTTACGTTTTGTATGCACCTAATTCGATGGTGTAGCTTTTGGTGCCCCTGATGGCTGACTGGTTTGAGGTTTAAGAAACAGTGCTTCTTGGGCAGATTGCCCTTCACCCTGAGAACCGAAATACCAAAGCGCTGCTCCTGCTTCAGCACGGGTGACTGGTTTTTTAGGCTGAAACAATATTGTATAACCAAAAACTCGGCGAATGTTTGCCAAATCGCCATTTCGGAAATCAGCTAAGACGGCTCGCAATGCTTTCGGGTCAATTTCAGCGGTATCTTTGAAGCCCCAGGTTTCTTTCACTGCTTCAATAGAGGCTTTGGGCAAGGCTTTACGAGTATCGAGAGGCACTTTCCACAACATCAGATTTTCCCTAGTCAACGGTGCATCTGGACGAAACAATACTGCGGTAGAATCGCCACTGAGGGGACTAGGAATTAATCCAGCATCAGCTAATCCCTGAATATAGGGAAAATCAGGATCCGTACGAGGCACATCCTGAAATGCAGGTTGAGTAGTGTTGGATGCTAAACGGATTTGCAATCCTGGACGATTAGCATAGATTCGATTATTGGCATCCATTAGCCAACGGGCGTACTGACGGCGGTTTATGGTTTGATTCGGGGCAAACTGAATACCTTGACTATCAGTATTAGTTTTTGGGTTAGTCGTGTCTGGCGTTAAGACTCCCAATTTTGCCAAATCTGCCACATACTTACGCAAATCTCGGGGGACTTTATCCAAGTCAGTAAATTTCTCTGGTTGTCCTGACCTGACCTTAGCTGGCTTACTGGCGACCTCAGAGGGTGGTTGTGGTTTCTCAGGTTGTGTTGGTTTTTGAGCTTGTGTTGGTTTCTGGGGTTGTGTTGGTTTCTCAGGTTGTGTTGGTTTTTGAGCTTGTGTTGGTTTTTGAGCTTGTGTTGGTTTCTGGGATGGTTGTGGTTTCTGGGATGGTTGTGGTTTCTCAGCTTTGGTATCCTTACCATCCCGGACGTACTGAATATCAAATGTAGTCACACTGCTGTTGGTAGCAACCGCTGGGGGCTTTGATGAAGAGGCAGCAGTGGATTTGCCAGTAGTGCCACGAGCAGGAATCGAAAGGGTAACATCCAAGTCATTACGACGGACGATGAATGTGCCACCATCTTGATCCTCTGGCTGGTCGAGGACTTGCCAGCCTCCCGACTCAAAGGTCTTTTGGTAAAAGTTCTGAATTAAATTAATTGGGTCAGGGGATGACCAAATCGTCAGCTTACCTGGACCAGCAGCATCTTTGAGGGGTTCCACTTGTTCCAAGGTTGCTTCTTGATAACGGGGAATCTCAGTGGGGAAGTCTTCTGGCAACGGTACTGACTTCTGTTTCTGGGGAGTACTTTGAGGCTTATTCGGAGATGGCCCACTCAAGTTTTTGGGTGGGTTATCTTTCAGTTTGGGGTCTGCTCCCAAAGACCGCTGCAAAGCGTTACCTAGGTTAGTGTTGGCGCAGGCACTCAACAAACCGAGAAGACAAACCGCTAAACTTGCACGTAGGACAGAGTGTGGAAACAGCACGGGCATTGTCCAACAACAGTAGTTACCTTTTAAACTAACGCAAATTCACAAAAGGGCAATCAAGCATGTTATCCTGGCTGAGTTGCCAAACTAGGAAAGATGTTTAGGGCAAGGGCTAGGCCAAAATACCGAGTATTGTCAATTTAAATGTCAATTTAAATCTTGTATGGATGCACAGAAAAAGAAATTAGCAGCACCGAGTGAATCTTCTGAATCTGTTCAGGAGCAGCAAGCAGATGCTCAGGGTCAACAACCGGACAAGGGTGGCACGCCATTTTGGAAGCAAGTACAGGAAAATTTCCAAATTATTGCGATCGCACTAGCCTTAGCTCTATTGATTCGAGTATTTGTGGCAGAACCTCGCTACATTCCCTCGGATTCCATGTACCCGACGTTGGGAGTAGGCGATCGCTTAGTGGTCGAAAAAATCTCTTACCGTTTCCATACCCCAAGAGTCGGTGACATTATTGTGTTTGAACTACCGCCACAATTACAAATTTTGGGTTACTCAAAAGACCAAGCTTTCATCAAGCGGGTGATTGGCACATCGGGTGATACGGTTCAAGTCAAAGATGGCAAAGTTTATCGCAACGGTACTCCTCTAGAGGAGGACTACATTGCCCAACCTCCCCATTATCAGATGGGGCTGGTGCAGGTGCCAGAAGATCAGCTATTTGTGATGGGAGACAACCGCAACAATAGCAACGATTCCCATGTTTGGGGTTTTCTAGGTAAAGACAAAGTCATTGGTCGTGCCTGTTTCCGTTTTTGGCCACTTAGTGACCTTGGTTCGATCTGAACTATAGCAGTTTTCAATTGGGTGAGGTACGTAAGTATTCAGCCGTCAGCTGTCAGCTGTCAGCTGACGGCAGTAATTACCATTACCCATTACCCATTACCCATTACTAATATTAAGGTTGTGTGAACTTAAGCCCTCTACGGATTTCGTAACTTACTATAAGTTTAACTAATCAATTTTACTACTTAGGGCTGATGGGAATTAGATGGTAAACCTATATAGCAAGGGAAGTATAGTTTAGGACATAGTCTTTTGGTTGAAAGGGACTTCGGAGCAGGGAGCAGAGAGCAGAAGATGTCTTAAGCTTTACTTCGACTGCTATATAATTTAGCTCAACTAACGATGTCGCTGTTCAAGCTAATGTTTTAAAGCCTTGAGAGCACAAAGCTAAATTTAATCGACATCAGGGCTTACTTTCTAAGTAAGCGCTATAGTTAAGTATTAAAGTTTAGCAATCATTTATCAATAGTTATTAATTATTATAAGCAAAACTTATAATTCAATAAAATAATGATTTTGTGAATCCTACCGATTCATAGTTTCGGAGAGAGAAAAATCTAGTTAAATTTAATGAATATAAACATAAGCAAAAGGTAAATAATTTTCTCGTTTGTAGGTTTACTATAAGCATTCAGCCGTCAGCTTTCAGCTTTCAGCTGCTGCCAAGGATTCATAGTCTTGGGCTGATGGGCTTTTCCCCAGACTTTGAATTCTCTAAAATCTCGAATGCTTAAATTCTACCGTTTGAGGTTTATTTTAAGCATTAGGCTGACCGCTGACGGCTGATAGCTTAATGCTTAGGATTTACTGATCTTACTTTGGAGTAGTTTATTGATATCAAGTCCGGTAGCATCAGTATTGTCTAAAACAAGAGTATTCAAGGAAAAAGGGCACAAAAAAGCCGACTATAAACCAGGGAATCAAACGGACTTGATATCAAATTTCAGAGTAAGGTCACTGTCTACATCTAAGAGTTGCAGCATAAAACTATCATGAAAAAATTACCAATAGCTATGGCTGGGGCAGTAGTTTTTAGCCTAGGAACAATAGGAACAGCTCAGGCGGCATCCTTCCTCTCTACTTCCAATGGACAAGTTGGAAAAATCGATACTTCAACCGGAAAATTCACACCATTGAACAGCGACGGTATCCCCTTTTTTGATATAGCTTTATCAAATAGTGGGGAGCTATTTGGTGTCACTCCCAGCGCTTTGTATAGTATTGATAAAAGCACGGGTTTATCCTCCCTAATTGGCTACCTTTTTGCGTTTATAAATGCTTTAGGGTTTTCTGATGATGATAACGTGCTTTACGGCGCTGGAGATGATAGTTTTTATACTATTGATACCTCTAGTGGTGCTGCATCATTAGTGGCTACAATTCCTAACTTCAACAGCAGTGGCGACATAGCATTCGATTCTGTAAATAATCAATTTTTTGCCACATCACTCTCTGTTGACGGCAGCTCTGACATCTTGTTCTCTATCGCTAATGACGGTACAGCTACTGAGATTGGTAGTATCGGCTTTAGGGATATATTTGGCTTGTTCTTTGAAAATGGAACCTTGTTCGGTTACACAGCTGATCGACAACAGATCACCATCGATCCAACCACAGGAGCAGGTACTTTTAGTCAAAATGTCGCCTTCGGGGGTATTAATAGGATCTTTGGAGCAGCAGCTGTTTCTAAGACTACTGTTCCTGAACCGATGTCGGTGCTAAGTCTGCTAGCAGTAGGAGCCTTTGGTGCCAGTGTGCTCTCTAATCACAAACTGTAATAGCAACGCTATAGTTAAAAGCTATAGTTAACTGTTGATGATTCACGGTAACCAACCTACACTCTCCTACCCTGGTGAGGGTAGATTGGTTACCCAACCACTGAGATCCACTGCTAAGGTTTGACCCAACTTGAGTAGGGGGCTTGGGGAAAGTGAAGTACTAAGGGAAGCACTGGAGGTACACATGTTACATAGCCAGGGATAGCTGCCATTGCTATCACTATCTTTACTATCTTTCTTTAAGTCTTGGCTTTGGATCAGCTGAGGCAAAAGTTGGTTATGTAAGTACTGCAAGTAAAGTTCTTGGCAACGATCTAAGGATAAGCTTAGATTGAGCTGATTGCCTAGATCAATCATTTTGTCTAGCCGTTGAATATCGACTTCCACTTCCTCTGGGTTGCTATCGTAAAGAATTTGCCAGAGCGTACGCAAAATTAACTTTTCTAAGGTTTGCTTGACTTCTAGGGTATTCAACTGACAGTGGAGATGATTCGCTGCTATTGCGATCGCTTCTAACTCTGCCAAGCTACTCCATACCACCTGCTGATCACTGCTATCACTATCTAATGCCCTAATCACAGTAATACACTGATTGGATATAGCAATTTCTGCTGCTACTTGCAACTCCTTGGGAACAGATAACCCACCCTGATGGAAAGCCATCAAGGCTCTATAGTTATCCCGATAAACCTGGGTATAGAGCTGATCCAAACGGGTCAAGGTTTCCTGGCTCAACAGCTGCATAATCCGGTGTCGCTCTTCAGCAAACAGATGCTGCAAATTAAAATGTTGCTGCCCAAACAGCTGATTCATTACCAAAATTGTGTGGGCTGCACTGCCTTGGTCTAGGGCATTAAATAATGTGTCCAACCGCTGGCGGTAGCCTCGACATTCAGCAAGGGGTTGAATACAGCAGTGGAAGTCCCAACCACCTAGGTATAGCAAGGCAAACACAAAATCATCACTTTCCCTAGTTATTTCAGAAACCAATTGTAACTGTCCCACAGCTAGGGTTAATGCCCCGATTCGTTTTAGCTGGTAATATTGCTGATGGGCATAGTAACAGTAGATTTTGTCTTCTTGGGAATAGTTGTTAAATAGGGAAGTAATGGCATAGTCTGCTACTACTTGCTTCCAGCTAACGTGGGCTGACACCACTAGTTGGCGATAAATCTGGTCACCAGTTTTAAAGCATTCCACATTACTGGGTGCTAGAGCAAGGCGTTGGATAAATTCTTCTTGCAGTTGGACTTTAGCAACATCACCAGCTAACTCGATAGCACGGGCAGCATACCGCAGAATCTGAACCCCTTCTGGACGGGAGATTTCCTCAAAAAACCAACCACAACTGGTATACATCAGCAGAGCATGACGCTGCATTTCCAGGAGTCGTAAGGCATCCACTTGTTGGGCTTGAGCCAGTGGGTGAGTACTATGACGCTCCAGAAAACTTTCCACATTGGCTGGGGAACGGTTCTGAACCACTTGGATATACTCATCCCGGGCTAGCCAAGGGTCATGGAAGAATTGGCTAGCAGTCTCTTGATATACCTGAATCAATTCATCCCGTAACCAATCCAGGGCATTCCGCAGGGGACGACGCCACGTTTGGTACCACTTCCCGCCACCACCACAGCCACAATCATCTTGCCAACGGTCAACCCCATGGGAGCAACTCCAGGCTGTTACTGGCTTCAGTACCACTTCCCAGGTGGGCGGATTAAAGCTAAGGTAGTGGGCAAAGTTGGTTACTGTCCAGTTGCGCTGGGGAAACTCATGGGTAAAAGCGTAGGCAATACACTTCTCAGTGCCTGTTTTGTGATGGCCAAAGGTTTCCCCATCCGTTGCCACAGCAATCAACTGGGCACTGCGATGATCCCCACGTACTGCTTGACCCAAACGCTTGGCGAAGTGTTCAGTACTGCTGAGTAAATCATTGAAGCCCATATCTCTGGAGATTGGGCCATCATAGAAAAAGATATCAATAAATTTGCCATTTTTGAGGAAGCAACGGTAAGGCCGAGTAGGGTCAATCTGAGCACCTCCCACTTCCTGCCATGGAGAATTACTATTGTGTTCACTGGTGAGTTCAGTGGGAATTGGGCGGCAACGTTGAGCTTGGGCAGGGGCTAGGATAATAAAGCGAATATCTTCTGCTACCAATGCTTCCAAGGTGGGATAGTCTACTGCCGTTTCCGCCAGCCACATCCCTTCGGGTTCACGACCAAAGCGGGAACGGAAGTCCGCTTTTCCCCAACGGATTTGGGTGTATTTGTCCCGTTCATTGGCTAAGGGAAGGATGATGTGGTTGTACACTTGAGCGATCGCATTTCCGTGACCATTTAAGCGATCGCAACTCTTCTTGTCCGCTTCCAGAATCCGCTGATACACTTCCACATCGTAATTTTCCAGCCAGGACATTAACGTTGGACCAATATTGAAGCTCAAATACTCATAGTTATTGACAATATCTATTACTTCTCCTTGGTCATTTAATACCCTAGCAAAGGCATTGGGGCGGTAGCACTCATAGTAAATCCGTTCGTTCCAGTCATGAAACGGAGCAGCAGTAGGCTGACGCTCAATCGTATCTAGATCAGGGTTTTCCCGAGGCGGTTGGTAGAAATGACCGTGGATAGTAATATAGACACCTGTGGCAGGATCTAGGGGGTCGTTGTTGAGCGTCGAGTAGTGTTTGATCTTGGCAGTGGACTTAGCAGTGGACTTTATTTCCTCAGCTTGTAACACTAGCAGTTCAGCTACTGAAGTCATGGGAATATGCATTCAAAAAACAGCAACACAGCTCACCCAACCCGATAACTTCATGTTTGGGACCCGGAGCGCGAATACCCTTGAGCAAACTTATACTGGTTTGGCAGTAACGAACAAAAGTAGCGGATAGTTGGGACAGCGGATAGTTGGGACAAACGTTAAATGCTTAACACAATGATTAATTCAACCGCAAGGTTTAATTCAAGTAACTCCAATCAGTTTATGCAAATTGCGGTAATCTTATCAATCTTCACCAGATCATAGCAAATTTCTATGGTTAAAAAATATACCCTAGGACTGATGCGCTTGAGGAATCGTTGAGTTCTGAAAAGCTTTATTGAGCACACCAGGGACAGAGTAAGGTACTTGACTATCTAATTTGTGTATATCAGTTGATCGGCTAACACCCATGTAAATTGAATTTGTTCATGTTATAGCAGAAGTCAGAAGTCAGAAGTCAGAAGTTAAACTCAAGCCAAACTGTAGTTTGAGACTTTTGTCATGTCCTAATTACCCTGGCGACTGCTATATCAAAGAAACCGTCAAACCATCTGCCCACCTCCGTATCTCCCCATTTCCCCATCAGTCTCAACCCAAAAATTAAGTGCGTGACAGCTTAGGGGCGTGACAGCTTAGGGAGACGGGGGGATGGGAAGAGGGATTGACCAAGCCCCTTGTAATACTGCCCTAGTCCCTGAAACTAACTAGAATAGTCAGGACTTACGCGGTTAAGTTGATTTCGCCCCGCTAGCACCCCAATTATGGGGCGGGTAATGATGTCAAAGTCCCCCAGAATTGGGAGACCAACGGGGGCAAATGCGTAAGTCCTCATAGTAATTCTTTTGAGGTAAAGAAACCTAAATGCTCACCAAAAACCAAATTTTGTCAATTTTGCTAGTGTTTATTCCCATTTCAGTAGCCGCTGAATTTCTAGAGTGGAACTCGGCAGTTATCTTCATTACCTCTTGCTTAGCAATTATTCCTTTAGCAGCATGGATGGGAACAGCCACAGAAGAAATTGCTGTGGTGCTCGGTCCAAACCTAGGAGGGCTATTAAATGCCACCTTTGGCAATGCTACAGAATTAATCATTGCCCTAATTGCCCTCAATGCTGGGTTAGTAGAAGTGGTTAAAGCGACCATCACTGGCTCCATCATCGGTAACCTACTCCTAGTGATGGGATTTGCGATGCTGCTGGGTGGATTGCGTTACAAAGAACAGGAGTTTCAGCCCATTGTGGCGCGGGTGAATGCCTCTTCAATGAACCTAGCGGTGATTGCCATGTTGCTACCGACAGCAATGGATACCACATCTATTGGTATTCCTCAATCTACATTACAACAGCTTTCAGTAGCAGTTGCCCTGGTTTTAATTCTGGTTTATGGGCTAACTCTGTTATTTTCCATGAAAACCCACACCTATCTGTTTGATGTAGGCATGGCGGAAATGGAGTTAGAAGAAACAGATCACGGTGAAATTGCCAGTTCCGAATCTAAACATCAACCTAATATTTTGTTGTGGGTAGGAGTCTTGGTAGTGGTTACCCTGCTAGTAGCTCTAGAATCAGAACTTTTGGTGGATAGCTTGGAATCTGCCACATCACAGTTAGGACTAACAGCCCTGTTTACCGGAGTAATTTTACTCCCCGTAGTTGGTAATGCAGCAGAACACGCCACTGCGGTAACTGTCGCCATGAAGAATAAGATGGATCTCTCAGTTTCGGTAGCCGTAGGGTCTAGTCTGCAAATTGCCCTATTTGTTGCCCCAGTGTTAGTGCTAGCTGGGTGGTTTATGGGTCAGCCCATGGATTTGGATTTTAATCCCTTTGAATTGGTAGCAGTAGCCGTAGCTGTGTTGATTACTAATTCAATTAGTTCTGATGGTAAGTCCAACTGGCTCGAAGGAGTTTTGCTATTAGCAGCTTATGTCGTCTTAGGACTAGCGTTTTACTTCCATCCAGTGGTTGAAGGATTGGGTTGAGTTAACGCCTAGTGTGTAGAGTTTGACCGTTGAAGGTGATGATGAACAAAGGGATGCTCGCCCGGTCGTAGCTACGGGAAGGCAAATTTCAAGTGAATAAACTTGTCAACATCCCTGTTATCCCAGAAAAATCTGGCTATATTAAAGCTAGAGGGGTCGAATGTCAATGATAAATCGGTTTGATTTGTAAGACAAATTGATTGGTAAGAAAAATAATCATCTAATCCACCCCTTTAGCCTTTGCCCTTTGCCCTTCATCCACCCATCTAGCTTGAGATTAACCGAGCACGCTGATGGGATGGATGAGCCCCTGAGGACATTAAGCCGAGATGCTGGAAGCCGAACAGATATTACATGAGCGCTATCAACTCAAGCAACAACTGGGACATAATGCTGGACGACAAACTTGGCTAGCTGAGGATCTAGGAGTGTCACCTCCAGAATTGGTAGTTGTTAAACTGCTGGCATTTGGTGGTGACGTTAATTGGGACGATTTAAAACTCTTTGAGCGAGAAGCACAGGTGCTTAAACAGCTCAATCATCCCCGGATTCCCAAGTATCTTGATTATTTTAACATTGATGACCGAGTACTCTGGTTTGGCTTGGTACACAACTATATCCCTGGCTCCTCCCTCAAGGAACAACTAAATCAAGGTAAACGATTTACAGAAGGGGAAGTGCGCCAAATCGCTGTGGATGTGCTGAAAATTCTTGAATTTCTCCATCAGCTGAATCCAGCCGTACTGCACCGAGATATTAAGCCTAGCAATCTAATTTTAGGGGATGATGGGCAGATTTATGTCATCGATTTCGGGTCAGTGCAGGATCGGGCATCCCAAGAGGGCGCGACATTTACGGTAGTGGGAACCTATGGTTACGCCCCCATGGAACAGTTTGGTGGTAGGGCAGTACCAGCATCGGATTTGTATGGCTTAGGGGCGACGTTGATTCATTTGCTCACCAGGACTGCACCCGCTGACTTGCCCCAGCGGAATTTGCGCATTTGCTTTAAAGACCAAGTCAACCTCAGTGCTAACCTGATTAGCTGGATTCAGAAGCTGACCGAACCGGCTCCAGAGCAACGCTTCAAAAGTGCGTCTGAAGCAATTCTAGCCTTAGAGTTGGGCATGACACTTAATACTCCCAAAAACAACAAACTGAGCAGACCCACCCAAGCCACCTTTGTGAATAATTCAGGTCAAGGGGGTGTATTGGATGATGGAGTACCGGTACCAGATGAAATCAAAGGCTGGAACTGGGGGGCTTTTTTGATACCTTGGTTTTGGTCTATGACGAATAATGTTTGGATTGGACTGATAGCCTTTGTGCCTCAAGTTGGTTGGTTTATGGCGATCGCGCTCGGTGCCAAGGGAAATGAATGGGCTTGGAAAAGTCGTCGCTGGCGGAGTATCGAACACTTCAAAGCTCACCAAAGAGGCTGGGCAATCGCGGGCATTGTCTTTCTTTTTGGCTTACCATTGAGCGTGATATGTTTGATACTTCTCTTGGCCTTTATCTATGATTTTTAATACGGAAAGGATCTAGCTTGCCCCTTCGCGCTGGTAAAAGTTGAACTCAAACATGCCAAGACTTCTAACAGAAATATCCCAGTATAATTGTCAAGAAACAGCAGTATTTATCGCAGTATGTATCAAAGATAATAACGGACCATTCTGCTCTGTGCCACTAACAGCTAATTCGCTATGACACAAGTAAACCCGCTCTGTAACTCTACCGAATAAATCTCGCAAAATTCGCTCTAATCGCTGTTGATCAGCTTGGACTTTATCTTCCTCTGTCCAAGGACGTCCAGACCATTCCTTTAGAAAAAGATGAGCTCCGAAAAGGGTAGCTGCACCACCACTGAGCCAGAGGGAAGAACCTGCATCTAACCAAAAGTGCCAACGGTGGCAGCGGCGAGCGGCACGGTATTGGAAAATAGTAGCGAGGGTAACGCCATTGGTAGCTGTGGGTAGGCGGCGGACGGGATAGGGATTAGCAGTAACGGTGCCACGACGTAGCATCAGAATGAATTGGGCGATAGTTTGGGTGGAACGCTGACGGTTAGACGGTTGTTGGTTGGTTTGGCTCGAATCATTCACCTTCAACTCTTTCCCCAAGCGTCCATTCACTTCCCAGTAGTGTTGAGCGGTTTCCATCAGTTCCCGCAGTGCTGCTAGCTGGTCATAGGCGAGATTAGAACCATGCCACAAAAATTTCTGAATGGCGCGGTCGAAAACTACCAGGCACGAAGGAATCAGACCCTGTTGTTGTTGCTCCCGCTGTAGTTCTAACCATTGGAAAATCTCTGAGTAGGCAGTTGTTGCCTGATGCCCTAACCTATCCCAACGAGGAAACGACTCCACTGGTAACAGACGAGGTTGCTCAGGATCAGGAGCATAGCAGTGATCCGCTAATAAACCAGCACGGACAGGATCAATTAGGGTTGCCGGTTGCAGATTTGAACCCTCAACCTTCAACCTTTCAACATTCAACCTTTCAACCTTCAACCTTTCAACATTCAACCTTTCACCCTTCAACTCCTGTACTTGTGGTTGGCTACTGAGTACTACCAACATTTGTGCGATCGCATCTCGATTCACTAACCGTCCCAAGCCAGGATACACTAGCGCTAGTAGGGTTAGTAATCCCTGAATCATCGGTGAGCTAATTAATGGACGCTGGTCGTTGAGGGGTTCTACGGCAATGCCTTCCTTAGTCAGGATTTCCGTTAAGGTGTAGCGTGCGATCGCATCTAGACCTGGAGCAATGATCGCAATTTCACCAGGCTGCACTTGCCCAGACTTGACCGCTTGACTTATCACCCCAGCCGTTTGCTGCAACAGTTGAGCGCGGGAGGTAGTTTGAATCGATTGGATAGACTCAGGTAGACCTTCAATAAACATGGAATTACTAATTAATTCCACTACTGTGTTTGCCAATTCATCTCGAAAAGCATCAACAGATAAATCCGGTAAGATTTCCACCAAGCAACGGGATGCCAAATCCGCTAGATAATTCGGGTCAGCATTAAGTCCCAAGCGTACCTGTCCATTAGGATTAAAGCTAAAAGCTCCCACAGCCCCTTGATTGAGTAGAGTCTCAAATAAATCCCGAGCGATCGCGGGATAGTCATCCACATCATCCGCCAGCACTGCCTGATAGCGCTGCTGCAAATACTGCTGATAAGTGGGGTCTGGCAACAAATACCGCCAATACAGTTCAGCAATAATCCCGTAGGTTAATAATCCCCTTTCTAGACACCAGCTTCGCCACTCTAGCAAAAGCTTTCCCACAGTTGACCAAAGTTCCGGGTTTCCTTCCTCCTCTGGAATCCCGACCGTTAACATGTGGGGAATGTCTTCAACAGGTATCCCACTCACTGCTGCTAATTGTAACAAGTCCAGGAGCCGACGAACTCTAGTGTAATCATTCCCCCCTGGCAGTTGTAGTAGATCATTATCCAGGTCAGTACGCCAGTGCTGGGTGGCTAAGTCCTGCTCAGTCTCAGGACGCAATCGCAACGGAAACTGTGCCTTGAAGTCCAATCGCCCAATTAACAAGGGCCAAAATAGCATTACCTCATCTTGAAAAAAACCTAAAGGTGTCTTGGAAAGTACGGGATACCGTCCCCGGATTACCTCTGTCAGCCGATCCGCCAACTCACGCCGATTATCGTCATTAGCCGCAAACACCAAAATTCCTGGGGCTTTTGAGGGGGTTCTTTGATATCTTGAACTCGACTTTGGGTTTGACCAATCCAGTCCTCCTTCAACCCATTGGTAAAACTGACTCACAAGGCGAGTTGTTTTGCCAGTGCGAGTTGAGCCAATTATCCACAGTGAATTTTGAACCACGGAATTTTTCTTTAGGTAATTTGTTATCATACCACATGAACTAGGATGTAAGAGTTCTAGGAATAATTAGGTGCAAGAGCGCACCCCTGAGATGTTCAGAGTATGAACCTAAAGAATTGAATGAATCTTCAAACAATCTTACGCACAGCTAGACAATGGTTCTTCAATACACCAGAGAGAGCCTTGGATCAGGCATACAAAGCGGCACTAAAAATTCAAGCGATTGAAGATGAATATTTTGGAGGTAAAAAAATCTCCGCCGATACCAGTCAATATAGTAACAGCGTTATTGCCTATTTTGAGGCAGAAATTAATAAATATATAAAGACTATCAACCTTAGACTAGCAGAATTTAAAACCAGTCGTTCTGTTATAATAAATTCTGAATTAACTGGATCTAATCCTCTCGAAACTAGTCAACAACAAGCTAGGGAAAATTCTCGGTTATCTGAGTCAATCGACCTCAGCGATCAGCAGTCAATACTTATTGAAAAATTAAATTTTATTGATGAAATTATCAACAAGTATGATCCACCAAAACCCGAAAAATCCACCGCAGCCTTGATTCCCATAGACCAAAAGCCAGATAATCAGATTACTAACGCCAGTCCAAGAGAAGTTGTCAAGCAAAATTCCAATCTTAGAGAAGCTGCTTATTTGGAATCAGACAACAATTCATCTCGAAATAATCAAGGAGCTAACTCCAAAAAAATAACCGATAAAACCGGTGTATTACCTAGGTCAATTGTAGGGACAGTAAAAAGAATTCAGCAGGAACTCGATCCACGAGCCGAAGAGAAAGTTGTCAAAACCTTTCGTCGGTCTCAACGTAAAACCGTAATCTCTATTAAATTTATCCTAATTTTAACTATTGTTCCTATTTTAACTCAGCAAATTTCTAAAACGTTTTTAGTTAGTCCCATAGTTGAACACTTTAGAAGTAGCCAGGAATCAGCTATTTTTTTAAATTATGAGATGGAAGAAGAAGCTCTGATAGAGTTAAAAAAATTTGAAGAAGAACTCCACTTTAGAAGCTTACTGGGATTTACTCCTAAACTATCTGAGGAGGAGATGAAAGAAGAGATTAAGCATAAAGCTAATGAACTGGCAGAAGACTATCATAATCAAGGGTCCAATGCCATTAAAAATATTTTTGCTGACATTATAGCTCTAGTTGCTTTTGCCTTAGTTATCATGAACAGCAAACGAGATATAATTATTTTAAAATCTTTTATGGATGATATTATCTATGGACTTAGTGATAGTGCCAAAGCGTTTATCATTATTTTGTTTACCGATATGTTTGTAGGATTCCACTCTCCCCACGGTTGGGAAGTAATCCTAGAAGCCGTATCCCGACATTTAGGAATACCAGAAAGTCGAGAGTTTATATTTTTGTTCATTGCCACATTTCCAGTTATCTTGGATTCGGTTATCAAATATTGGATTTTCCGCTATCTGAATCGGATATCTCCTTCAGCAGTAGCTACCTATCGCACCATGAATGAATAATAATATAGCAGTCGAAGTAAAGGTTAAAAAATGTTTCTGTTCCCAGATCCGCTGTTCCCTGTTCCCTATTCCCTACTCCCTACTCCCTCACCCAATTCACAACTGCTATAGCAGTTTTGGCAATCTTCAAACTTTCCAACTTACAACTTGAGCATAGAGATAAGCGATTGTTTCAGACATGATTGACCGCACTCCTTGACTAGAAACCCACCACTGTTTTGCTTCATAGTCAAGGGAGTTAGCGGCTATTGCTCCAACTTTAACCTCAGGAGCAAGAACTTGCTTAAATAGCATCCAACTTCTGCGAGTATGAACATCAAATGAATAAAGATTAATAGACTTGATTGATTTATCTGAGGTTAATAGCCACTCCCGTAACGCCTGAGCCGATGCTAACGTACGATTGACATTAACATCTGGTGCTGGAACAGCAACTAGTTTATCTGGCTCAACACCCAGTGCGATACACGTTGCCGCAGTCAGTTCAGCATAGGTTTTATACTCTGACAGATAATATCCTTTACGCAGAGGAGGGCCGGTGGTGATCAATTTTTGATAATTACCCCGATAAAATTCTTCGATGGCACCTTTTAAGGCATAGTCCGGTAGCCATCCTTCTACTACTAATGCATCAGCGTTAATCGGAGACTTAATCGATAAAAATGGGTGGATATGAGTTAACATAAAAAGACTGCAAGTAATAATCAAAAAAGTATTCACAAACCATCCTTGAACCGTTAAAACCCACTGTTTTCGCCTACATACTAAACGCATGATTGGGACTTTTAATGAAAAATTATCTCGTCAATAGTCACTAGTCATTAGTAACCACAAATAAATGATATTGTGGTCACTAATGTACGGTATAGTCTACGGTATAGAAAACCGTGGTCACCTAATCACTGATGACTAATAATCACTGATGACTAATAAGGTCTAGAGCATCTCACTTTTCTATTACTTACCAATCAAAGTCCCATCTGTCCGGATTATTTAAAAAAGGATTATAGTCAGTCCCCTTGCTTCCTTCGTTTATAGTATTGTTTTTTGGTAATTGACTAATGACTAGCAGCTTATTAATTCTCTACAGGTTTGTAAGCATTCAGCCGTCAGCTGTCAGCCGTCAGCTGTCAGCCGTCAGGTTAAAATAAACCTCAAACAGTATAATTTAAGAGTTCGAGATTAATGAGAATTTCAAGTCTGGGGAAAAGCTGATCATAAGCATATGCGCTACGGGCACGCTACTTGAGGTGCGGTCAAGCGGTCAGCCGTGAGCCTAAGGCTCACGCTGCTTGAGGTGCTTAATTTTATCCAAAAGCGGTTCGGTGTAGCGTGGCCTTAGGCCAATGGCTGATAGCTGATAGCTGATAGCTGATAGCTGATAGCTGATAGCTGATAGCTGATAGCTGATAGCTATTAGCTATTAGCTTACAGACGCTTCTTTTTGAGATACTCAAAAACCGACTTATCACCAATATCATCGGGAATCGGTTGCAATAGTTTACGCAGGGCAAACACCATAAACAAAACCGCCCATAGTCCTAATAGAATCATCTCCCAATCTGTAGACCAAAATCCAACGATATGTCCCAGTAACAGCATGGGTACTAGGGGAGTTAGGAATTTAGTTTCCAAGCGATTAAAGCAAAATGCTTCCTTGAAATAAATTCCGGTTAACGCTGCAAAGGTAAAACCAATTCCGAATAGAGAAATAGGATGGTTATAAATGTATAGAGCAAGGGGCTCATTGCTGGAAAATGCCAGTACAATGGCGGAAATGCAACCAATGCCCCAAAAGATTTGTAGTAGGCGGTGCAGGGGGGCTAGATAAATATGAATTGTGACTAAGCTAACCCCTAGGGCAAGGCAGAATAAGCCATAAAGAGGAGTCAGGACATTTAAAATACTTGGGCTAGCTCCCCGCAATAGAATTAAATTACTCGCGATCGCAAAGCTCAAGGCTGCTACCACTAAGCCAGCACGGTAGATAACTACGCCAATGCGATCGCTTTCGGTAATGGTAAATTCCCCAAACTGACCTTGGTAAACTACCGGTTCAGATGGTTGTAGTGATGTGGTCATAATATCCTGGAAAGGAACTCGGTACTATTAACATTCTAATTTTTAATGCTTAATTCCACTGTATCTCCCCAATCCAGCTGTAATTGAGACTTAGCGCTCCCACCGTTAACAGCGATTTCCACCCAACCATGACTACCAATTAGGGCAACGTACTCTCCAAGTTGGCAATTGCTGTAGGTTTGAGTATGGGGGATAATGCGATCGCTTATCTTAACCGACCAAATTTTGCCATCAACCTCAGCTCCTGGGATATTGGTGATTAAATTACCAAAATGGTCAACATATTGGATAGAACCAATAATCCCATCATCGGTTAGTCTTTTTATTGGCATATCTAGTGTTACCAAAGTGTTTGGCTCAATTACCTCTCCCAACCTTTCGATTGGTAAGCCACTAGCCAAGTGAGCTCCAAGACTGGCAAAGATATCTCGACCATGAAACGTAGTGCTAGGATTTCTAGTGCGCCAGTAGTCTGAGTTGCTTAGCTCAACTGCTGCCATGAGTGGGTATTGCTCTAAAACTCCACTGAATAGCCCATTATCTGGACCGACCAAGAAACCCTGTGAGAGTTGGATAGCGATCGCTCTGCGGTGACTGCCGACTCCTGGATCAACCACCGCCACATGAACTGTCCCTGCTGGAAAGTAGGGATAGGCATTGAGCAAATTAAACCGAGCAGCGGCTAGGTTTTGAGGGGGGATTTGGTGAGTCAGGTCTACTATAGTCAAAGTTGGGTTAACTTGGGCAATGACACCCTTCATCACACCCACATAAACATCTTGTAAGCCAAAATCACTCAGGAGAGTAATAATCCGATTCTGAGGCATGGTTATCTCAAATCCAGTTGACTGATTATCATATCCCTTCTGGGGTAATGAGGCAGAATTGCTATGAGCTTCAAGGGCTTCCAACTTTAAACCTTAAACTTTCAACTTTCAACTTTCAACTTTCAACCGTCAACCGTCAACCGTCAACCGCTTATTAAGGCTGAAGTATGAAGTATGACCTATGAAAGCTCAAGCTCAAAGCTCAAGGCTGAACGGATGAGTTAGGATAAGGATTAAATTCAATACCACTTAAGAAGGCTAATCTACCCTAGAGCAAAGGTTCACTAATCATGTCTATGGACACATTACTAACTGAGGTATGGAAAGCTTGGCATAGCAACAATGACTGGATGGCTTGGAATTTGTTTCTAGCATCAATACCATTAGCTCTAAGTTTTTGGCTATTCCGCAGTAAATCTGGCTTACACTCCGGATTATGGTGGATAGGTTTAGCAGTTTTTATCCTATTTTTGCCCAATGCGCCCTATCTGCTCACCGATGTGATTCATCTAATTCAAGCCATTCGCAGGAATTACTCAGTATGGACAATTACTCTAGTTGTTATTCCCCAACATCTGCTAGTTATCCTAACCGGTTTTGAAGCTTACGTTCTATCTGTGATGAACCTAGGTGAGTATTTGCAGCGGCGAAGGTTAGGAAAGTTGATCTCCTCAGCTGAGTTAATTACTCATGCTCTGTGCGCCTTTGGTATTTATCTAGGACGATTCCAACGGTTCAACAGCTGGGACTTGGTTGCTCAACCCAATACCTTAGCTAAGGGCATGATTAATGATTTAACCTCGAAAGGTCCACTACTAGTGATGGCCGTAACATTCGTGGTGCTGACAGTATTTTACTGGATGATGAAGCAAATAACCTTAGGAATTATGATCAGAATGCGCCACCAACGTTCTGGCAGCGCAGCTTCTGGATAATAGATTCACAGCGTGCAAGGTTTTACGGCTGATTACATTCAGCCTTTTCTTGACTGACATCTGGCGGAGTATAGTTTTCCCTGTTGTGGTAGATATAGCCGTTAGGTTCGTTTTTGAAGATTACACCATTGGTAACTAACCCCAGAACATTTTGACCTGAGCTGTTGAGAATTTCCTTAGCCGCATTAGCGCTTGCAGAATCTACCTTTTCAGGTCGGGCCACCAGCAAAATGCCGTCAGCCATTTTGCCCAAAATTGGGGCATCAGCCATACCAGCTAATGCTGGAGTATCTAAGATAACGCAGTCATACTCTTGTGAGAACTTCTCCATCAGTGAAGCCATCTTCTGAGAGTCCAGAAGAGCCACAGGATTTGGAGGGATGACCCCAGCCATCAGAACATCAAGACCAGTCATTACTTCCTGTTTAGCCTGATCAAATTGAGCCTCACCCACGAGAATATTACTTAAACCCACTGAGTTAGTTAGTTCCCACAGATGATGTTGAGATGGATAACGCAGATCAGCATCGATTAGTAACACCCGACGTCCTACTTGAGCCATAGCTGCAGCTAAATTAGCACAGACATGAGACTTGCCTTCCTTAGGAACACAACTGGTTACTACAATCGATTGCAGTGGTCGATCAGAACTGATAAATTTCAGATTGGCTTGCAGAATTTGATAGGCTTCACCGATGACAGAGCGGGGCAAATCTCTCGGAAAAATGGGGAAAACATTCTGTTGAGAAAATCCACCAAAATAGCTTGTACTGACCAGCTTGCCGTAGTCTGGAATAACCCCTAACAACGTATATCTGAACAACTCTTTTAACTCTTTGAGCGTATGAACCGATCTGTCTAAGAGGTCGAGCAAGAAAGCCGTAGCGATCGCAACTAAGATACCAGCAAAGGCTCCCCCTGCCAGGATCAGGTTGGTTGGGATCGGAATCGGGTTTTCAGGAACGATAGCCTCTGAAATAACACGGGCATTACCTACATTTTGATTTTCCGCAACTCGGGTTTCTTGTAGTTTGCTTAACAAAATTTGGTAAGTTGCTTGTGCAGCAGCTACCCGTCGCTCCAGTTCCCGCTGATTCTGCTCTAGTCTCGGTAGGACTCTAGACCGCTGTTTGTAAGCCGACTGAGTATTGGTCAGAACAGCTAGCTGGCTAGTCAGCCCTAAACGCTGTACCTCGGACTGAACCAGTTCTGCAGTCAGTTGTTGCTGGATCGGTCCAAACTCTAACAAACTATTAACCGGTGGCGCTGGTTGTTGGCTACCAATGACCTGTGCTATTCGCTCTTGTAGTAGTTCTAATAGTGCAGCTTCCTGAAGAGCCAACTTAGCCACTGTCGGGTATTCATCGTTGAAGCGGGTGCGCTCGACTGCTAACTGAGCTTGTACCTCTTGGAGTTGTCTAAGTGCCTCCTGCACCCCAGTAGACTGGTTTAAAGACGTAGCTGCGACAGCTTGCTGTGTATCCAGACCGATCTTATTGCGCAAGCCCTCAGACTGAGCATTTATCTGTGCTAACTGAGCCTGAAGTTGAGAAATTTCGTCGTCTAATTTGGCAATCGACCCGACTGCAATGCTAGCTTCTTGTTGCAGATCTAATATTTTATTAGCTTCTTTGAATCTACGCAAATCCGCTTCTGCTTGGCTGACAGTAGCTTCAACTTTTGGGAGTTGTTTCTCAATAAAGTCACGAGCGGCGACAGCTTCCGCTCGGTTAGTTTGGATATCATTCTCTATGTAAACCCTAATCAGTGTGTTAACGATCTTTTCTGCCCAATTAGCATCAGGGGATTGATAGGAAATGGTTAGGATGTCTGTCCCCAAAATTGGTTTGACACTCAGTCCTCCTAAAATGACCCCAGGAGGGTAAAATTCACCGTTTTCATCCCTGAGGTTGAGAGCTCTGATGGTTTTTTCTATAATTGGTCTGGAACGAATAATTTCTACTTCCGTAGATAAGGGGTCGCTCTGGCGAGCCACATTATCAATCGTGCCAGTTGGATTATCCAACCCGGTCAGAGAAGAGGAATTATCTGTCTTTAACAGCAGTTGAGCTGCTGCTAAATAAACAGTTTTTTGAGAGGAGGCATACCATGCAGCAAGACCGAGAACACCACCAAAGGCTAGGGTAGCTGGCAAAAAGCGCCGTTTGAGAACTAGCCAGTATTTCTGAAAATCTATTTCTTCTGAATAGTCTATAGCTTCCATAATTGCTCAGGAAAAAAGTTTAATACTCACTGCAAAAAAAAATTAGTAGATTACTCACCCTTTTTTCACCGTCAGAAGCTAGGTATTTTTTTTATAAATCTATCTATAGTTAGATGCTATATAAATTAAAACAAATTAGGATGTTGGTTGATTATAGTTGATTAAGTTAGAGTTGTTAACAAGAATAAAAAAAAATTTTCCTATCATGTATATTTGGTTTTAGTGTTAATTTTATAAGTTTTTATGGTAATGGGTAATAGTTTGGTAGTCATCACAATTCCCAGTTACCCATTACTAATTACCAAATCTTACACTCTTAATGCTTCCAGACAGGATATAAATTGTCTTTTGATTACTCTTCTACTAAAGTCTGTCTGGCTTTCCCCTTAGAGGGCGAAGTATTTGTATACAAACTGGCACTCTTGGAGCTACTGTTTAAGCTACATATCCAGGTACAAATACTTCGCCCCTACCTAAAATGGGTTTGGGTAGATTTAGCTAGCGTGTTGTCGATACCAGTCGATAGTATTCTTCAACCCCTGCTTAAACTCCATCTGAGCAGTGAAGTTAAACTCCTCCTTCGCTCGTTCAATATCCAGACAACGGCGAGGCTGACCATTGGGTTGATCAGTTTCCCAGACAATTTCTCCCTTAAATTCCATCAATTCGCAAATCAACTCAACTAAATCGCGAATTGAGATTTCATAGCCTGTACCCAAATTAACTGGCTCTGGTTGATTGTAATCCGTGGTAGCCATCACAATACCCCGTGCTGCATCAGTTGAGTAGAGAAACTCACGGGTAGGACTGCCATCACCCCACGCTGGCAATTTCATTTCTCCCTTTTGTTGGGCTTCATAGACTTTACGAATCAGGGCAGGGATTACGTGGGAACTGCTGGGGTCGAAATTATCTTCCGGACCATACAAGTTCACGGGTAACAGGTAGATGCCATTGAATCCATACTGTTGCCGATAGGCTTGTAGCTGGACTAAAAGAGCTTTCTTAGCAACCCCATAAGGGGCATTGGTTTCTTCCGGATAACCATCCCAGAGGTTATCCTCTTTAAACGGTACTGGTGTGAATTTGGGATAGGCACAGATGCTACCAACACAGACAAATTTTTCCACACCAGCTTCATAGGCAGCATGAATTATCTGAGTACCCATCATTAAATTGTCATAGAATAGCTCACCTGGCTTTTCTCGATTAAGACCAATGCCACCAACGTGAGCAGCAAGATGAATGATGATATCCTGCTGAACCACAGCTCTTTGACAGTTCTCTAAAGAACGCAGGTCATAATCACGCGATCGCGGAATAGTAATCTTCTGTGCATCCGCTCCAGCTTTACACAACTGATCAACTACCTGACGCCCTAGAAATCCAGCTCCACCAGTAACTAGAATTCTCTTATTACTAAGATCTAAACTTACCATTTATTTGTCATCCTTGCCTAGCTTTTGGAGAACTATCACCGTCTGGTACATCGCAATGCAAGCAGGAATATACTGAGTCATTATTCAACACAAATCCTATCGATCCGGATTTGTGGGTCAGATGTATTGGCTTGCATCACCGATGCTACCTTCATAATCAGTCATAAACTAACGGATTAGTCAACCATCGTAGCTAAGCCTTGACGGATATAGGCTTGATCATTCAAAGGTTGAGTACTTTTGCCGTTAGGGAGCGACAGACCCAAGGCTTGTAAATCCGCTTCTACCATTAAGGCTACCAACTGCTCAAAGGTTACAGATGGCTCCCAACCCAGCTTCTTCTTTGCCTTGGTGGGGTCACCAATAAGTAGATCTACCTCAGCAGGACGCAAATAACGCTTGTCAAACTCCACATAATCATGCCAATCCAGATTGACATATTTGAAGGCAATATCTAAAAATTCCTGAACCGAGTGGGTTTCACCAGTAGCTACCACATAATCATCTGGTTTGTCTTGCTGGAGCATCATCCACATTGCCTTGACATAGTCCTTAGCGTAACCCCAGTCTCGCTTAGAATCAAGATTACCCAGGTAGAGTTTTTTCTGCTGACCTCCGACAATTCGGGCAATTGCTCGGGTAATCTTGCGGGTTACAAAGGTTTCCCCTCGACGGGGTGATTCGTGGTTGAATAGTATACCATTGCAGGCAAACATGCCATAGGATTCACGATAGTTTATAGTTTGCCAGTGAGCATACACTTTAGCACAGGCATAGGGAGAGCGGGGATAAAATGGAGTAGTTTCCTTTTGGGGTATCTCCTGTACCTTCCCAAACATCTCAGAAGAACCAGCTTGATAGAAACGCACGTCGATACCGGTGCGCTGACGATAGTCTCGAATCGCCTCCAAGAGTCGGAGAGTACCCATTCCCACCGAGTCAACGGTATATTCTGGGGAGTCAAAACTGACCCGAACATGGGATTGAGCCCCTAAGTTATAAATTTCCAATGGCTGAACCGCCTCTAAGATCCGGCGTAGGGTCACACCATCAGTCAAGTCACCGTAGTGTAGGAAGAACCGTGCGTTTTCATTGTGGGGGTCTACATAGATGTGGTCGATGCGATCTGTGTTGAAGGTGGAGGTCCTTCGGATAATGCCGTGAACCTCATAGCCCTTTTCTAGCAACAACTCACTCAAGTAGGAACCGTCTTGACCTGTAATTCCAGTGATTAGCGCTCTCTTTGGTTCCGTCATTTTTTCCTTTTCCTGTAATGTAATGTGGGCAATTTTGGTAGATATTGCTTCCCGAGAAAATCTCCCATGCAAACTTCCCAGTTTGCATGGGAGTGAATCATCACCACGTTAACTCAAAAATTTATTTGTGGCTGTAGTGAATTTACCGTAAATAACCTCTCAGCCAAAATTTCACATATTCTCCACAGAAAGTTCAAAATTATCGATTAATACAATTCTTTAAAGAATAAAATAGTGTTGACGTAAATAAAATTTTGCGCTACAAAGTTGGTAGTTGCTTTTTTTTGACGAACCGATAAGGATGTTTGTGATTTTTTTTGATGATAGTTTTTTAGGCAAACATCCTTCCCAAATAGGGAGCCTCACATTTGATTACATGCATCGCCACTAATGCAGTAGTTTAGCATAGATATAAGTAGGGAGCATTCCACCTTAGAGGGTGTCTTTAAAGTTAAAATATTCACAAATTTAGCCTAATTGCGCAGGTTATAAGTTCTCAAATTTTATGAGGATGCGCAGGTGAATTAGTTTGTCTAGCCCCATGGTTGAGTATGAGGGCGACTTTTGAAACACTGGTTTAGTCAAGCATCAAACAAAATTCAGTGTACGGCATTTTTATACTTAGATAGGAATTCTACCCATTTTTCAAAACCATCCTGTTTTGTGCCTATTTATTTGTATAGATAATCGTTGATAATTTTATTTTTGCGGTTATCGCTGGTTCCTCGCAAAAAATATCTGTATTGAACAAAAAAATGTCCGATGTGCTTAAAATAATGGATAAAATTTATATATAGTTAAAATCTATAATTTATTAAATCCTAATGTTTTTTGCTAAAAGTTAGCATTGTTTTATAAGTATTAAATCCAAGTAGTTAGCATTAAATACCATTGAGTATTATTTATAATAATTTGGTTTTAATCGGATATTAATTAATGGAGTTGTCTAGGATGGAACTGCCCTTAACTGAAACCTATAGATTTGATATACGTGATCCTGTTTTTGCCAAACTTCGTCGCAATACCTATGCTGTATGGCTTCGCATCGTTACATTAGTTGTCACTGATGTATTCATGCTATTGATGGCATGCTTAATTGCCGTTAATTTTGGTAATTACATAAATAATGATTGGGGAATAGTCAATCAAGCAATACTAGTTTATGTAGTCATACCCTGGGAAATTTTATTGCTTGCTTTACAAGACCTTTATAATTCTGGTAACAAACGCCGTGACTACTTAGCTCTAGCCCAGACAATCACTTTTTCCCAGATTAGTCTACTCGTTATTGCTTGCCTGTATCAGCCCGATCAATTTGTGATTCAACCAATTTATAGTTTGTTGTGGCTATTAAGCCTCGCTCTTGTCTGCATCGGACGCTTAGGAATAGATTTTCTTCTGAAACGGCTTCGCAAAAAAGGTTTACTTCGCTATCCAACCCTGATAATCTGTTCACCAGATCAACAACAAAAAGCAATTCAACTACTGGGGAACGAAGATTGTTATGGCATTATTAAATTCTTCGATGTTAATTTGTTAGATAAATCGAACATATCCGATTTTATTAAAGAAATTAGTGCTCTAGAGGTAGCCGAAGTCTTTGTTTGCTCTTGGAACAAGGTAAAAGATTATATGTTCTTTTACTGGAGTCTCAGAAACGCAGGTATAACCTTGCGAATTTTGTGTACAGAATTAGGACCTATTTACCAAAACTTGGAGATGTCTAGTATTGCTAGTGTACCTACCATACGGTTTTCTCCCCCTCTAATTACTGGTATTGACTTTTGGGCAAAAAGATGTTTTGATTTTGTGCTTTCTGTATTAGTAATGATTGTGCTTTTGCCACTGTTTGTTAGTATTTCCGTTTTAGTCAAGCTTGATTCGCCAGGACCGATATTTTACAAACAGGAAAGAGTGGGGTTACATAATAAACGATTTAAGGCTTGGAAATTTCGCAGTATGTTTGTGGATGCTGACCAACGCCTCAAAGATCTAGAAGCTCGTAATGAAATGAAAGATGGTGTTCTCTTTAAGATAAAAGATGATCCACGGATTACTAAAGTAGGAAAATTCATCCGCCGCTATAGCCTAGATGAACTTCCCCAATTATTTAACGTTCTCTTTGGAGAAATGAGTTTAGTTGGTCCTAGGCCCTTGCCAATCAGAGATGTCAATAAATTCTCTGAACAACACTTTATACGTCATGCAGTTTTACCGGGAATAACCGGACTTTGGCAAGTGTCGGGTCGTTCCGATATTACTTCTTTTGAAGAAGTGGTACGTCTAGATACTTTTTACATGGAAAATTGGTCACTATGGCTAGATTTGAAGATTTTAGTAAAAACTGCCATAGTGCTTTTACAAAAAAAAGGTGCTTACTAGTAACCTGAGTTCGAGATAACTAACTTTATCCAGGATTCAGGAGCTTCGAGTCAAGAGTCATACCGAGTTGCATTCAAAGATAGTAGATTGGTTGGATAGGGAGATAGGGAGATAGGGAGATAGGGAGATTGGGAAATTGGGAGATTGGGAGAAGAGAAAGTTGTACGTTTGACCGCAACTTGGTGTCAGAATAAATTATTTCCCAGTTAATTGGCAATTAAATCATAGTTTTCTGCCATAAAATTATGTAGTCTGTCTTGATGCAATCGCTACTCCCTACTCCCTACTCCCTGCTCCCTGCTCCCTTTGCTATAGCATTTATCAATAGATACTTCGTACAGGCATAAACTGAACTTTTGGGTTAGCTGTTGAAGGTAAGCTCCTTCGCTGGAGGGGCTGAGGGGCTGATAGCTGTTTGCGGAAAGCAAACCCAAGGGCGCGCGTAGCGTGTAAGCTTTCCGCTTAAAGTATCGGTTAAATTGCCTAAACCAATAACAATTTCTATCCTCAGAGAGAGATAATGTTGCTCAACACTTGGGAATATTCACAATAATTAGTTAGGGTTATTTTTATACACTGAGGGAAAAAAACTATGGTTATTGAGTTAACTGTTGCCATCCCAACATACAACGGTCAGAAGCGTCTACCAGAAGTCTTAGACCGACTGCGAGACTGTTGCCAGCAAGACCAACTCAGCTGGGAAGTTATTGTTATTGACAACAACAGCACTGACGGCACCGCTAAGCTTGTTCAGGCTTATCAAGCCAATTGGCCACAGCAATATCCCTTGAGGTATTGTTTTGAACCGAAACAAGGGGCAGCTTATGCCAGATGCCGTGCCATTCAGGAAGCCAGAGGTGAACTAGTGGGTTTCCTAGACGATGACACGATTCCATCAATGTCTTGGATAGCTGCTGCTTACGCCTTTGGCAAATCTCACCCTAATTCTGGTGCTTATGGTAGTCAAATCCATGGTGTTTTTGAAGTCACTCCTCCGCCAAATTTTGATAAACTTGCGCCATTTTTAGCAATCACTGAACGTGGCTGTGAGCCATTACTTTATGAACCGCACAAAAAATTACTACCACCTTCAGCTGGGTTGGTTGTGCGAAAACAAGCTTGGTTAGAGAGTATGCCCTCTCGGCCTATTTTGACTGGGCGCACTAAGAGCAGTATGTTAACTGGGGAAGATTTAGAGATGTTGTCTCGTATCCAAGCTAAGGGCTGGGAAATCTGGTACAATCCTGCTATGGAAATTGAGCACAAAATCCCTAGCTGGCGTCTGAGACGTGAGTATTTAATTCCATTTTTCCGTGGGATTGGTTTAAGTCGTCATGTGACCCGGATGTTGAGTGTAAAACCTTGGCTAAGACCATTGGCAACTGTGGCTTATATGACCAACGATTTGCGCAAAATTACCTTTCACTGGCTCAAGCATGGTGGTTCTATCCAGTCTGATTTAATTGCAGCTTGCCAAATGGAGTTGTTTATTAGTAGTCTATGGAGTCCTTTTTACCTCCTTAAACATGGGTATTTGGCTGACTATGATAACTAGTTCAAATAACTAGTTCAAATAACTAGTTCAAATAACTAGTTCAAAAGGTTTAACAGGGGTAATAAACTGGGAGAGGGAAGTCATAAATTGGTCATAAATTTATCATAAATTGTGATATCAAACCGCAAATAGGCAACACCTAAAAATGCGATTATCGCGGCTGTCCCAGCTACGCGATCCCGTAGCGTTGCCTTGTTTTATTGGCGTTTTGCTCCTCCCGTGGGATTTTGTTCAAATACTCACTGGTTTAAGCAGATAGTCTACTTTTGACTAGCTTTGATAACTGATCTGAGTAGCGAGGGTGGAGCAACCCCAGTACCTCCTGTTTCTTGTAAGTGAGAGTCAAAGCATCCATAATCCCTTCCAGCCATCCTTGCCGATTTCTAAACAGCCAACGCTGTAGTTCTTTTAGGGGCATTCCAGCAACCGCTTCAGTGGGCAAAGCAGTTAGAATTTCGAGAGGGACAATAAAACCAAGAGAAACTTCCCCATAGGTAACCATAGCTAATTCAGTTCCTGACTGCCACCGTGTGCGATCAGAACGTGCCTTGGTGGAAAGTTGGGCAAGGGAAACTTGGTGGTAAAGAAAAGTCATAGTTATCGATTCAATGTTTTCCCATGCCATACTGGAAAATCCCAGCTGGCATCACTAAAACTCAGAATTCCCAGCTAGCCAACACCTGTAACTAAACACTTGTAACTAACAGAGTTTCTGAACTTAGCAGATGGCACCTTTATCAAAACCTTGGCCTGTTCACGTCTTTGTGGTTTAACCAATTTTGGTTTAACTAAAACCCCTAAATCCATGCTGCCATTTTTACTAAATTTCACCCTGGCTCAAGCCACCCCAGCACCAACACCTCAAGTAGAAATCGTGCAACTCCAAGAAATACGCCCTCTACCAGGACAACTAGATAATGTACCCGTATTCAACAGCAACAGTCCCGAACTAGTACAGACTGAAGGAATTTTACTGTCCACATTTCCCCCTTCTGACAAAGCCAACCCAGGGGCTCACTTAAACTTTCCATTTCAGGGGCGCTTTGATATCTTTGCCCACCATGTTGCTAAAGCAGCCACCCGAGACGATTTGCGCACCCTCTATCTGGGGATTATCCTCCACAATCCAGGCAAAGAACCAGTAACAGTAGATATTATTGAGGCAGCTAGTTACCTGAGTCAGCCTGATGCACCATTTATCGAATTGCCCTCCCAAGTAGATAATTCTGCCGGTAGAGTTTATGCTGGGCCTGGTAGCCGAGTGATGAGTGATATCCTGCGTGGAGGTAGGCAAGACGGATTTCCTGCCCAATTGGTGATTCAGGCTCAGCAAAGTCGCATGTTGCTGAATCTCCCAATTCCAGTGCGAACCTTGACACCACCTATTAATGGTCGCTCAACTTTGATGCGGTTATACAGTGATGGAAAGGTATACGCCGCTAGTCTTGCCCAGTATGCACCTTTAGATACTGATGGGAATGAACGCTCTCCTACTATAGCTCAATGGCAGCATTTATTAGAGCAAGGGGAGTTAGCTGGACCACGCGATCGCGCCCCGAGTGATCCAATTGCTACTACTGGTTCAATTATCTACGGTCGAGTGGCAGGAGTAGCCCGAGGCTCTAGATGGCAAGCTCAGTTAGTGGATAATCCTACTGCTCAATCTCTAACTATTCCGCAACCGGGAAAAGCCTTTTCCTACGGACTGAGTACCCTCCATCATGGCAGGTTAGGTACTGGTCAAATTCAGAGTGCGCCGATGTTAGTCCGTTATCCAGATACCGCCTATTTTGCCCATGGTAATTATGGGGTGCAATACAGCCTGACCTTGCCACTGATTAATCCCACCGGGGATACTCAAACGGTCACCCTGGCTATTGAGACACCGATTAAACAAGATCAAATCCAGGGAGGATTAAGGTTTTTAAAGGCTCCAGCTAAGCAAATATTTTTCCGGGGGACAGTGCAATTGAGCTATAAGGATGATCAAGGTTTACCTCGGACGCGCTATGTGCATTTGGTACAACGGCGTGGTGAGCAGGGGGATACCCTAGTTAGGTTGCAGATGCCACCCCTTGACCAGCGGCTGGTGCAAGTCGATTTTCTCTATCCCCCAGACTCGACACCCCCCCAAGTTTTAACTGTTCGGACACAGGATTAATAACAATCTCCCCATCTCCCCATCTCCCGCTTCTGACGACTCCCGACTCCCGATTCCCAGGGAGTGCGCTTACAGTCGTCGAATTAAATTCGCCACGGGTCGCACCGCTCCCGACTCCCGACTTCCGACTCCCGACTTCCGACTCCCGACTCCCGACTCCCGACTCCCGACTCCCGACTCCCGACTCTTGACCCAAATGTAAAAAACCTACCCCTGTCAGGGTGGCAAGGTTGGGAGTATGTCACATCAGGTTCTACGTATCAATGTAAATTGGTATTGTCGTCAATGTAATAAATTCATGAAATGATGAGTTGATTATCTCGAAAGGTAGATAAAATTTTACAATCTAACTTATTAGACTGAAAAAGTCAAACAATGATCAGCGTCTTCCTATGTTGTCCTGTGAGCATCCTGCCTTGCGAGTTCTAGTAGTTGACGACCATGAATTAACTCGATATAGCCTTCATTTAGCATTTTCGGCTCAGGAGAATATTGAGATAGTTGCTCTTGCTAGTAACGGGAAAGAAGCCATTGATATGGTAGAGTGCCATCACCCGGATGTGATTGTACTTGATCTACAAATGCCTATGATGGATGGTCTAAGTGCAGCCACCCGGATCAAAAGCCTAGAGCCAGACACTAAAATCATTGCCTACTCTTCAGTAGAAGACCCCCAAATTGAAGTGATGAGCCAAACTGCTCCCGTTGATATCTTTTGTAGGAAAGATGTTGCCACTTCAGATCTAATTAATTTAGTTAGGAAAATGGGCAGCAGTAAACTTAACCATCTAGAACCACTAGCTAAAATCAGCTGAGAAACGAAAACTAGAATAACGCGCTGCTAAACTAAGGAATTATGCAATTATTATAGTGGGCTGATTTCCCTATTACCTAATTACCTTCAATTATTCCATTAATCAGCAACGCCAATTGTTTGAGGCATCAGTTAGCCTTTTTATTCCGGGAAAGTACGCTTAAATTCATCGATTAGGTCATCGAGTTCTTCTAGGGCTTGATTAACATCAATTCGGAGGGTTCCCAAATCTGGTTGCTCCAGAAGCCGTAGCAAGGATTCCCGTTTACTGGTGATTAAGGTAATTCGCTCCTTAATTTTTTCCAATTCCATTTTTGGCTGTCTCTTGTCTACAACAATTTTATAATAACGATCAAATTTTCCCATAAAAAGGGGAATAAAGTATGTCAGAGAAAGACTGGGTGCATTTATTACTTCATTCTGACTTAGCCAGAGTCTGGAATATCGGTTAAGTCAGAATGAAGTATTGGGTCAATTTGATGATCTGTCAATGGGGTATAGGGGAAATAGGGGGGATAGGAGTGGAGGAATTTTACTTTAACCCATATATCGGTCATTTTGTCAACTTCTATGACTTGACCAGCGCTCTAGGATAATAAAACTGGAGTTATTTCTGTTACATAGCTAAATAATGTTACCCCGAACTTCCCTAGGAACTTTAGGTCTAGTCATTGGTGGATTACTGACCGTAATCGGCTTTGTTGCCTACGCCACCGATAATGCTACAGTGAATCTAGTGGGATTCTTTTACGGAATTCCAATTCTACTAGGAGGTCTTGCCCTCAAAGCTGCGGAGTTAAAGCCTGTAGAATTAAGCCAACCAACAATTCCTGAAGTCCTGACGCTGCGAGAGGAAACCGCCACCCCAATCCAAAATCAAATTCGCAAAGACGTAACGCGATATCGTTATGGTCAAGAAGCCCATCTAGATAGTTCCTTGGAAAGCCTGGGTTTATCTCCTACTGATGAAGAAAGACCTGTGTTGATGGGTTTACGAGAAACTTCGGTGGATGGTGCTTATGCCTTAATTCTCGAATTTGACTCCCCACTAATTCCTTTTGAGACTTGGCTCAAAAAGCAGGAAAAACTGGAAAAATTCTTTGGACCTGGTATTAAAGTAGATTTAACCCAACTTGAAGAAGACCAGGTGGATGTAGCACTAGTGGCAATGCCCGAAGAAAGCACCAGCGTGTAAAGACCTTACCTTTAAAGCTCCCCGCTGTTACCTAGACGGGGATTCTGATTTCAAACAGTCGGTCATATACCAACCCGTCACGCTGAGCGCCGAGTTCTTGCCTAGACATCGGCGCTCAGCGCTCCTGTTCTGTTGCCGGTATAGTTTCTACAGGCGGACTACATACCACTGTAAATACTCTCCAGGTCCTACATCTAATTCACAGCTGGTCTCCATCAAATACTGTCCTTGCTCCTCCAAAGAGGTCAAATGCTGCAAATCCCTGGGCAAATCATCCTGACGATTTGCCAAGATTGCCATTAACTTTGACTTTAACTCCATTGGAGTCAGAATCACCTCTGGTTGATTCGTTTCGAGAACTACATACCCATCTTCCTGGAACATTATAGAATTAGGCATATCTTAGATCAAATCTGCTTTCTTCCTTCGTTAACAATCTTAGATGGTTTATCATTCTTTGGGTCTTTGTGGTGAATAAAAAAACTATTCCTTTGCCAACCTATTCCCTAAGAGCTAAGAAGCCCTGATCGATATGTTCCTTTCTCTCAACTACGAGCCAGCTTTAGAATCCCTGGGATATGACTATTTTGACGAAGTAGCAGCAGCAGAATTTCCCAGGCATATCCTGCGGTTTCGTAACGACCAATTGCTACCCCGTATTGGGTTAAATCCCCAAGACACTAACGACCAAGACTTTATCCAAGCTTTCGGTAAATTTCAGGGAGTTCGACCCTTTTTAGCCCTGCGCTACCACGGCTATCAATTTGGTGAATATAACCCTAGACTAGGGGATGGCAGAGGTTTTCTCTATGGTCAAGTAAGAGGTATCGATGGGGAACTTTACGACTTCGGTACCAAAGGCTCTGGCACCACACCCTACTCCCGAACTGCCGATGGTAGACTGACCCTCAAAGGAGGGGTGCGGGAAGTACTTGCAGCTGAAGCGTTGCACAATCTTGGCGTTTTGACCTCCCGTTGTCTGAGCCTGATTGAAACTGGTGAGCAACTGTGGCGGGGTGATGAACCCTCTCCAACTCGCTCATCAGTGATAGTACGTTTTAGCCGTTCCCATATCCGGTTTGGTACCTTTGAGCGACTGCATTACTTTAAGCGTCCGGATTTAATCAAAAAGCTATTAGACCATGTGATTGAGCAGTACTACCCAGCCATCATCCCCCTCAGGGAGGATAAGAAACAAGAGCAGTATGCTCAGTTTTACGCCGAGTTGGTGGAACGAGTGGCTCGATTGGCAGCCCAGTGGATGGCAGCGGGTTTTTGTCACGGTGTCTTAAATACCGACAATATGTCGATTACTGGAGAAAGTTTTGATTATGGACCTTATGCCTTTATCCCCACCTATGACCCTAAGTTTACCGCTGCTTACTTTGACTATTACAGGCGCTATAGTTACGGCAATCAGCCTGGAATTTGTCAGTTAAATTTAGAAATGCTTCAGCAACCGTTAGGGATGGTAATCCCAACATCGGAGATGGAAGCAGGTTTAGCCGAGTTTGGGAAACATTATTACCGCAATTATCGGCACTTGATGCTGAATAAACTGGGATTTGAACAGTTGCCAGAATCGGAAGAGTCAGAGTTATTGAGGTTAACGATTCAGTTCCTGCAAGATACTCAGGTGGGTTATCACGCTTTCTTTGCTGAATTAGCCCAACAGTTTGATAAGAGTTGGCGAGATGATGTTAGTAAGATAATGAGCCGAGAATCCTTTTGGGAGTCAGATGCTAAGTATTCCTCCCTAGCAGATTGGCGCAATTTCTACCACCACCTTTTACAAAATTTATCAGTTGATCAGCTCAAGGATATGTCAGCACTTTTGCGAGATAAGAATCCGCAAACTGCTTTACTTAGACCTGTGATTGAGGCAGTTTGGGAGCCAATTACTCAGGAAGATAATTGGGAGCCGTTTTATGAGTTGATCAGCAAACTACAAGCTAAACACTGAAATAGTAAAAACTGAAATAGCGATTAGTTCCAAGCCGAGGCAAGAACCATTTATCCCATTTATTTATCCCATTTAAGTTAATTTAATTCAAATTAGGATTATTGACATTTCCCTTAAGTTCTGGTATAATCCCAGCCGGTCTAGGAGATGACACTGGAGCTTTAGGTATCTCAAGCAGCGGTCGATTCACAGCAATCCTGAGGGGTTCTGTTTGCTCCGCTATCTTTAGCTCTGGTGACGAGCCATTAGGCACAATCATCGAAACTGCACCGACAAACATGGCAGCAAGGGTGGCACCACCCCAAACAAATTTTCGGCGATTCCGGCGGCGGTCAATTTTTGAGAAAACTTGCTGTGCCAGTTCTTGAGCTGGTTGCTCTGTTGGTGGGACGGGCATGGTTCGGAATGCCTGACGTAGCATCACCAGTCGATTGTATAATCGTTTGGCATCTGGGTCAGTTGCCAATAGCTGCTGGACTTCAGAGCGCTCTGCTGATGTTACTTCCCCATCAACGTAAGCACTGATTAATTGAAAGCTATCGCGTTTGAGGGAATCCATATCTTTGGCAGATTCCTGCCCATAATTGTTATCAGGGTTAAATTTAGAGGTCATTTTCTCATCACCAACGAGTCATCGTAAACTCCCCACACTAGATCTCCGATATTTTTTATTTTAAGGGAATAACCAATAAAGGAAATCCGGCGCTTTAGATAAAGATCTGATTAAGCTTGTCTTGTTAAATCCGGCGCTTTAGATAAAGATCTGACTCACGCAAGCCTTGTAAAAATTTGATATATTATTAAGTAACTATACTGATGTTTAGGAATCTAGATAAGCTTGCAGGTGAGATTGCAATCTCGCTCTTGCTCTAGCGATTCTAGACTTAACGGTTCCGAGAGAAGCGCCAGTAATTTCAGCAATTTCTTCATAAGCCATACCTTCGATTTCCCTAAGGATAATGGTAGTACGAAACACTTCTGGCAACTCTGATATTGCCTTGTGCAGTTGCTCATAAAACTCTCTGGTCGTCATATCTTCTTCTGGACCAGGCTCTGCTGAAGCAATTTCCCAATCCATATCGCCATCATCCATATGACGTGGTGCATCCAGAGACAGGGGGTGGGCTACCCGCTTGCGTTTGCGGAGCTCATCATAGAACAGATTGGTGGCAATACGGCTTAACCAACCTTTGAACTTGACTGGTTCATTAAGTCGTTTAATATTACGGTAAACCCTAATCCAGACCTCTTGGGCTAAATCGGAGCGATCTTGCCAGTCTGGTGCTAAGTGATACAAAATCTTGTCCACGTGGGACTGATACCGACGTAGTAGCTCAGCAAAGGCTGTGCGGTCAGGACTCATACCTTCCTGACAGCGTAAAACCAAATCATAGTTAGAGAGTTTCTCAGGTTGCACCGGCACTTGAGGAAGCTTTACCTCTGTTGACCAGGATAGAGAAATTGGTTGGCTCATGATTGGAATAGCTTTTAAAACTTTCTTCCTCTCATTGACTCCCAACTTCTGCGATTGGTTCCCGTTCATCGAGCACTAGTCTATCTTACATTTTCACGCTCGTAGTGGACTGAGCCAGTAAACAGCTAATTAACTATTAAATTAACTAGTCATTACCTATTAATTAACTATTAATTAAATTAATTATGGCCATAATCCACTCAATTAACACCAGCTTAATGATCTTTTGCTTTGGGTCAGCAGGATTGTTAATCTCAGCTAAACTACCACAGCTTAAGCTGAAGCAACTTACACCTGAAATTAGCCAGGTCTTGCCAGCAACCTCTCGGTTGACCATAGCAGGACTCAGTACAGATAAGACGTTGACAAAAACCTCTTCAGTATACCCAGAACTGGAACCGTTGTCATCCGAAAAGACAGCCTCAGATCTGGTAGAACCTCAGGTAACGCCAAAGAGACTGAAATCAAAAATTCCCAAGGTTTTACCAGCCACCTCTTATTTTACTGACGCAATTGCTGCTATTACTTACCAGGTAGTTGTGGATTTGAGTGATACTACGGTTTACTTGTACTGGGGAGAACAATTGCTCCAGAGCCACCCAGTTGCTATTGGTAAACCAGGTTGGGATACACCCACTGGCAGTTTCAAAATTATTCGCAAACAACCCAACCCTATTTGGAAAGAACCGATTACTGGTGAACTCATACCTCCTGGACCTGATAATCCTTTAGGAGAAAGGTGGATTGGTTTTTGGTCTGACGGGCACCATCAAATCGGGCTTCATGGCACTGATGAAGAAGAGCTAATCGGCAAAGCGGTTTCCCACGGCTGCTTACGGATGCTCAACCAGGATATTAAACAGTTGTATGAGCAGGTCAGTCTAGGAACACCAGTCATTGTCAGGAATTAAACATTTCAGTTGTAAAAATTATACTTTAAAATGTTTTTTTAAACATCACATGTTAACAATGACTCAACGTAATCCATGTAATCCATTTGAGCGCTGAGGCTTTGGCTCAAAGCCTGGTGCACAGCCCTCTAACATGTTACTAATCTGTCCCATCAGATCTTTGCTGGTTTGTTTGCGGATTGCTTGGCGATCAGCGCCAAAATGAGGTCGCTCTAGGTATTTGGCTATGGCATCCTTGACTTGATGGTTAATTAAATCCATTAGGTCTTGCTTTGCTCTTTTACGCTGGTATTGAGCACCTTTCTCGGTAGTAGCATAGAGAGGGGGCAGTCTATTGAGGGCATAGGCAGCAATATCTCCTACCTCCAGAAAGCGATCGCTCTTGTCTTCTATCTTGGTAACTTGATCAATTGCTTCGCTTAATACCAACTCTTCCATGACATTGATAAACTGCTTGCGAGCAACTGTAACCACTTCACCAGATAGAAGCGCCCCCATCAGTTTGTCTAATGCCATATATTCTTCAATGGAGAGTTCCGAAGCTGTGTCACAAAGGCGACCGACCTCACTCTCCATCAGGGGAGTTAAGTACCCATCTTTCAAGGCTTTTTCTATAATTTGCTCAATTCTCATGAGTAGATTGAATAGCTATTGGTTTAATGGTTAAAATAATTAATAGTATAATCTAGGAATTTAGCTTCGTCTTGATCTGATTAAGCTGATCCCGATAGATGAATCTGGGGAATTTCGTGAAGGGAAGTGAGTGGTTAGTGGAATTTCCTAGTAAAATCAAAAAAAGAGTAGGAGTAAGTGAGGCATAGGGCTTTAGCCCATGACTAACTGCAAACACGAGGAATTTATTGAGTAATGGTAAATAACGACTAAGTCCTAAAGGAAGGACAAGTTAACAGCTAACTAATTGGGAAAGGGCAAGAGGAAAGAAAATTGTTCGCTCTTGCCGGTTACCTTTAACCTTTAACCTTTACCCTTGATGTTTAGATTTATCTATGATATCAAATGTGCTGGCTTAGTTATAGTATAGGTGATCCAGGTGACATACTCCCGACGCTGACAAGCGCGGTACAGCGCGGGCTTCTTACCAACACCATCCAACGATTCGGTTACACGGGTTACTTTATTAACGACACGGGATGCCCCTCCGCGCCGGAACAATACAACTCGTTCTATGTTTAGCTAGTAGGTGGCGGTTAGCTCTTAATTTGTTTTCCCTACTGTCCCTAGTATAGCCCATTGGCATTTCGACGTTCCGACCCTTGCCCCGCGCTTCCCATACGACACTTACCCAATGAAGGTAAAGTGCGGGGCTTCTCGCGGTTTAGCTAAGTGATGGGCTGGCGGAAAGTCAATTTACACCTTCCCATCTCCAGGGTACTGGGTCAACCGACTGACCGTGAACATAGAGACCCCAATGTAGATGAGGACCAGTGGAAGCACCTGTAGAACCAATGCTACCAATGACCTGGCCAGCTTGAACGAAATCCCCCTCTTTAACTTTAATTTGGCTCAAGTGCAGCATAATACTGAGTACCCCTTGACCATGGTTAATCCCTACGGTGTTACCATGAACCCGGAAACCTTGAGACTCTCGTCCTACTAGTGCTATTCGTCCTGCTGCTGGTGCTACTACTGGTGAACCGAAGCCACCGGCATAGTCAACACCACGATGGTAGTAGTTGTTAGCAAAGACACCGTTGTAGTAGCGACGAATACCGAAAACGCTGGAGACACGAGCATTGTTGGGTCTATAGAACTTACCATTCCAGAATTTTTCTGGTGTCACTAATTTTTTAAACTGGGCAACCCGATTTAATTCAAATTGGGTTGCTGGGGCAGAGGCTTTGCCAGACAGCCAGATGCGTTGGACAGGGAAAGAGCGATTCTTAAGTGGTACAGCTATGTTGTTGACTTTACCATCACCAGCCACCCGCAAAACCAATTTTCCTGGTTTATCTAATGGTGTAGTGGGTACTAAAGCTCGATAACGATTTGTCCCTGTTGCAAAGGTAGGATAGGTCTTTTGACCCATAGAAACGCTCGGTGGTGAACCGACTGTTTCGGTTTGAATTACCACTGACAAAGTATCGCCTAACTGGGGATTGTCTGGTTGAACTTGTACCTGTAAAGCTTGCACTGGTTGGCACAGGGCTACAAAACCCGATGCCAGGGCTATTGCTGTCGTTTTAATCAGACCTTTTGCAAGGTGCTTTGCACTCAGAAGTGGGGTGGGACTAGAAGGAGAATAGTGCTCTAGCCCTGATAGTGAGCCATGAGAGGATAGTGATTTCACTGACTTATACAAATTAGACTAAGATTTTTACTCTTTAGCTACTAGGGCATAGACTATCATTTAGCCCAGTGTGTTTCCAATTCCATCTAGTTTGCAGATGAACGGGACCGGGAATCTTGAGCCAGGTGCCATCATAAAAGGACATCTAACTAAGGTCGATAGTCTATCACACTAACGGTTAGGCTAATTCGGTCGATGGATGCTCTATATCAATCAATACCAAACTATGAAATAGTTTTTTTAAGGGTAACTCACGATTGCCAAACTAAGTCGAGGTTTAAATTAATGGACAGTTGGATCATCAAGCTCCATGATTTCATTGGTGAAATCCCATTCCTGGTGATTTCTTTAATTACAGCCGTAACATTTTGCTTTTGGTTAATTCCCTACACCACTGACTTGATGGTGAGCTGTGCAGCGGGTCTTGCTGGTGACTATTTAGGGCGCGAGCAACGCACCTTGGTGATTAACTCAAGTACCAATAATCCTGAGTTACTTTTAATGCTTGTCTCACTGGGATTAGGTAGGCTAGGAGGGATAGCTACCCCACTAGGCTCCAATTTTGCCAACATTTATCTTATGTTTATTGTTGCTCCATTATTTGTTTTAGTTAAGTGGTTTTTTAAGAGGGATTTCAATAATATCTTAAGTCTACTTACTCTAATTAATAGTGAAAAAAAGTTGGTTGTTTGGCATTCAATCATGTCTTTAACTATGTTTGGATTTGCCAGTGTAGCCTATTGGTGCCTAACGGGAGGGTTTCAGTTTAATTATTTATCAGAAGACATCCCATTGAGAACATGGCACTGGTTATTAATCGGAGTGTTTATCTGTATAATTGGGATCGGTATATTTGTGTATTTTGAAAATAACTTGAAAACTAAGCGCCCAGGATTATTTGAAGATATAACTGAGGAAGATTTTGAGTCAAGTTGGTGGAAGTTTATTTTAGGTACTATATCACTGACGGTATTATGTTATATTTTAAATGCCTTATTTTTGGCGTATACGGAACTCTATAGTTCAGTATTAAGTCAGTGGTTGGGCTCAGCAGTTTTTGTGGGATTACATTATTTTATTGGTAGTCTGATCTCTTCTTTACCAGAAGCTAATGTAGCAATAAAAAACTATGAACGTCTAACTTCACCGGATCTCAATACAGCCCTAGCATCAGCAAGTCAATCAAATATGACTAATCTTGCCCTGGGATGCTTGGGCTGTATTATTGCAACTATATTGTTACTGACTGGACTAAGCTATAAGTTGTAAATCAAAAATAAAGTACGAAGTATGAATGTAGAATGCAGAATTTAGAATGTAGAATTAAGAAGGCAGAATTAAGAAGGTAGAATGGTGAAGGCAGAAGGCAGAAGGCAGAAGGCAGAAGGCAGAAGGCAGAAGGTAGAAGGCAGAAGGCAGAAGGCAGAAGGCAGAAGGTAGAAGCCAGAAGTCTAAATTCTAAATTCTAAATTCTAAATTCTAAATTCTAAATTCTAAATTCTAAATTCTAAAAGGTTGAAGGGTAATGCTTGGTTGTGGATCAAGTTTTTAGTTAACCTTGATCCACCAATAAACCCATTTCAGCCTACCCTAAACCGAAGGCTATCCGGCGAACAGTCTTGAGCCTTGAGCCTTGAGCCTTCAGCCTTCAGCTGCCTCTGGCTTTAGATAAGCGATCGCATGATGAGGGATCATGATGGTCTGCTGATCTTGAGTGATCAGACACAGGCAGTTTTGATCTTGCCAGCACAACTTCCCCCTGAAGGAATCCCCAGTGAGAAGTTTTAGCTCTAGGAGTTGTTGGTCTTTGATATAGCCTTGAATTTGACTAATACTGGGCAAGCCGGTATCGAATTGGGCCATAATCACAAAAAATCGTGGGATGTTTGGGAACCCTACCAATCATAACCAATCATACTTGGCCAGGAGGGTTTTTGGGATTTTGGGCAGCATAATCAGAAAAAGTATTTTAATCAGTCGGTAGCTAAATCGACGAAAATTCGCGAAACTTAAACAAAAGGCTGCAAAAGAATTACCATTGCGCCAGAGCAGATGAATCAGGAGGTTGACTATGGAGTTTACAAAGTACCATGGACTGGGGAATGACTTTATTCTGATTGATAATCGGGATGACCCAAAACCCAGAATAACCTCAGAGCAAGCGCTACAGCTATGCGATCGCAATTTTGGAATCGGTGCAGATGGTGTGATTTTTGCCCTGCCTGGACAAGAGGGTACTGACTATACGATGCGGATTTTCAACTCTGATGGTTCTGAACCAGAGATGTGTGGTAATGGGATTCGCTGTTTAGCAAAGTTTCTGGCTGATTTAGAGGGGGCTAATCACAAAACACACTATCGGATCCATACCCTGGCTGGGGTGATCATTCCTGAACTCAAGGACGATGGTAAAGTCAGGGTGGATATGGGCATGCCCCAGCTTAGTGCAGCTCAAATTCCGACTGTTTTGGCAGAGGCTGACCAAAAGGTAATCAATACCCCGATCGAAATAGCTGACAAATTATGGGAGGTTACCTGTGTCAGTATGGGTAATCCTCACTGTATCACCTTTGTGGAGGATGCGGATGCCATACCTCTGGAAACTATTGGTCCGCTGTTTGAGCATCACTCAGTTTTCCCCCAACGAACCAATACAGAATTTATCCAAGTGGTGCGCCCTGATTATCTCAAGATGCGGGTTTGGGAGCGGGGTGCTGGGGCAACTCTCGCCTGTGGCACGGGGGCTTGTGCTTCTGTGGTAGCTGGTGTGTTAACTCAGAAAAGCGATCGCATTTGTACCGTGGAGCTTCCTGGTGGTTGTCTCGACATTGAATGGTCCGAAACCGACCAGCGAGTTTACATGACTGGGCCAGCTGAGCAAGTTTTCAGCGGTAAACTATCGCCAATCTGGGGATAAGTCCAGATTTGTTGGCTCTGTATCAATCTTGCTTGGAAAATCCTGCTTTAAACTGCTTGACTACCTGATCGAGACCAACGGAATGGGAGGCTTTAAACAATAGACGATCTCCAGGTTGGACAAACTCCAGTAGATGTTCCACTAGAGGATTAGAGTCACAGAAAGACTCAACTGGCACCGAAGTAACACCGGTTGCGATCGCTTCCGCTTCTGGATCACTTTCATCCACCAAAATCCGCAAGCCATCTAGATTTAGTTGCTCAACCTTTTGACCCACTTGCTGATGAAGTTCACCGGATTGGGTTCCCAATTCCTTCATCGCCCCAAGTACTGCTATATGTCGTTTCCCAGGAGTCTGAGCCAGCATTTCGAGAGCAGCTACCATAGATTCAACTCCAGCATTGTAGGTTTCATCGAGAATCACTACATCGTTAGGTAACTCATAACGCTGGGATCGCCCTGGGGGTAGCTCAACGTTTAAACCATTCCTGAGGGTTTCCCAATCCACCCCCAATAATTTCCCAATGGCTAGGGCCGCGAGATAGTTCAGGGCATTGTGGCGACCTGGGAGGGGGATGGGAAACTCCATGCCCTCTACTTTCAGGATTTCCGGTGCAATCAACTGTCCTTGGACATCACCACCCTCTAAACCATAGGTTAAGGTTTGCCCTTGCCAAACCTGAGCTGCGGTGTCAATTAGGCGTTGATTGTCGTGATTGAGAACCGCGACACCGTTGTTGGACATATGGGCTAATAACTCACACTTGGCTTTTGCGATCGCTTCAGTAGAACCCAACAGACCAATATGAGCTGTACCCACATTAGTAATAACCCCCACGGTAGGGTTGGCGATCTCGGTCAACTCAGCAATCTGTCCTGAACCACGCATTGCCATCTCGATTACAGCATAGTCATGGTCTGGTGTCAACTCCAGCAAGGTTTTGGGTACACCGATTTCATTGTTGTAATTGGCCTGGGTTTTGAGTACAGTTCCTTTAGTAGACAAAACTGCTGCGATTAGCTCCTTAGTGGTAGTTTTGCCTACAGAACCAGTGACAGCAATCACCGGAATCTGAAACTGGTCACGCCACCACCGAGCAATTTGCTGGTAGGCTTTGAGAGTATTTTCTACCTGAATCAGGGGCAAACCTTCGAGTTGGCTAGCGTTAGTCGCCTCAGCAATGACCGTTAATGCCCCCTTCTCTACTGCCAGAGCTGCATAATTATGACCATCAAACTTTTCACCCCGCAGTGCTAAAAATAGTTGACCCGGCTCCAGGTTACGGGTATCAGTGGTAATGCCAGTGAATGACTTTTCCAGGATTTTTTCTGGAATGCCTACTGTCTTGGCGGCGAGAATGTCAACTAATTTTCCTACAAGAAGCCGACACACCATAACCTTATTGTTCTCCCAGTGTCCTAATTGTGCTGTTTTCTCTAAACGCTCTATTTTCCAGGTAATTCAATAAATTTCACATTGTTTTTACTTAATTTTCACAATTTCCACTGATTGGCACAATTAGGTAAATACTAGATGAAGATATACTAATACTATAATAGCTCACCTAAAGTTTAGGTGATCATTAGAATATATCTACTGCCGTAGATATATTGTGATACCCCAAACTCTCTTTGTGTTAGCTAAGCCATTTAAAGTTGAATTTTCATCTTCTCAAGCCAACCACCATTGATGAGCCCTAGCTTTAGCACCTAGGAGAGCTACCTAAAGTGACCACCTGGAGAGACTCTAAAGAATCGGAAATTCGACATATTAGCTTGCAAGAGCAGCAAGTTTACAATCACTTACTCCAGTGGGTAAGGGTAGAATCACCCAAGCAATCAATTGAACGCTTCAAAAGGCTCTTCCTGGATGGAGTGGGATACGAAGATTTTGACATCTGGTTGGCCTTGGAAAAGATAGTAATGGATAAACGGGCTCGGACAGAGTTCCGATTTGTGATCAATCGCTGCTGCCATATTCTGATCAATCACTGGCATCTGAAACCAAACACCAGAAGAGCAGTCCAAGAATTGGTAGCTCTGTTTGATCATGTGCCGTCTCCAATGAGGGTTCACTCTCGGGCTCCTAGACGCCTGCGGGAACTAATGCAGCTGTTCAAAAGAACAGAGCAATATCTAACTTTGCAACGTCTATCCATAGTAATGAGTGATACACCTCTATACTCTAATGGTTCTAAGCGAGTGGCAAATTTGATTCAGCGGTATCCCTACTTATATGAACATTGCTTACTCAGTGAAGACAGCTCTCAGGAATATCAGCAAACTGTCCGGCAAGTTCAAGCTAGGGTTCAACGGCGCTTTGAGTGTGATTTATCTAAGTACGTAACCTATCAGGTGCGATGCGCCCATGTCATGCGAAATCGGCAGATCAGGACTCCAAGACGAATTATTCAACCAGTGTCAAATCCCACATTGCTGACCGAACGAGAGTTGGCGAGTGCTCTCAAGCAGTTTTTTGGCAAAGTGCAAGGGTCTTACACTTACCAAGATGTTGCTCGTAGCTTCCATACCCACAGTCAGCACACAGCCTGTTTCAAAGACTTCAAGGACGATTTATATGAATATTTGATTGCCTCGATTGACCCGGCCTATGGGAAGCAACAGTTTAACAAGCGGTTGTATAGTCATTTGCAAAACACCTTGTCTGAATGGGATTACCAAAGGCCAAATGAATTTATGGTGGTGCGCACCTGTAGTCAATTGTTAAATTTTTTGGTGGTGGAAAGCCCTCAGCGCCCCCATCACTATACATTTGTTGATTTGATTGGCAATATAGGAACCACCATTACCACTGGACTATTGCTCAAGATTGTATTGATCTGCCGTAAAGTCAAGCCCTATTTAGAAAAGCGATTTTCGATTTTGTTTAACCACTACGAGTCCCAAACCAGAAACAGCGTACCCTGGTTAGTCCCGTCTCTGGAAAACTTGAATATTGCCTTGAGTGTACACTTTGGCTCAGCTGATATCTCCTGCCTTAATCAGATTATGTAAGTTATTGCGTAGCGCTATAACTATAGCGTTTATCATACCTATGAGGTACACAGAATTTGTTACCACTTCCGACTTCCCTACTCCCTACTCCCTACTCCCTACTCCCTACTCCCTACTCCCTACTCCCTGTTCCCTTTGCTATAGTTGCTAGATTCCGATTATTGTAGAGACTCATTGCTTTTTCCACACCTTGCTTAAGAGACAGTTCAACCGCCTCAACTGCTAGTTGGACTACCTCAGACATTAACTCGGCTTCCTGGGGTGAAAATTTTCCTAGGACGTGGGAGATCGTGTCTGGCTTCTGACTGGATTTGCCGATGCCAATCCGCAGGCGAGGGAAGTTTTGCGTACCCAGATGGGCAATTGCGGATTTCATGCCATTGTGTCCTCCCGCTGAACCAGAAAGGCGCAGACGCAAACGCCCTACTGGTAAGTCCATATCATCATAAATGATCAGGACTGACTCAGGTTTTAGCTTGTACCAATCAGTCACCGCCCGAATTGCTTGTCCAGAGCGATTCATGTATGTCAGGGGCTTGAGCAAGCTTAGCTTATTTCCTTTTAGTCCAATTCCTTGACCAAACCATCCCTGAAACCGGCGATGTTCGCTTCCTGAAATCTGTAATCGACCTGCGATCGCATCTACCACTTCAAAACCGATATTGTGCCGGGTTTTATCATACTTGGGTTCCGGATTACCTAAACCCACAATCAGTTGAGGAATTATAATCTGTCCGGTTGTTTCGATAGTGCTCATGGTCAAAAATCGTTTTGGTAATCGGTAATGGGTAATGGGTAACCCATTACCTACGGTTTATGATCTCGATGTTTCCGGACATCTTGACACTCCCCGGTCATTAGACGCGGGGATTCTTGCTTCAATGAGGCGACTTGTTCAACCAGGCCGGAACCAGGAAGAATAGAGGTCTCCTCTCTGCAAGCGTTCTGGTCTGTGACCAAGGTTCCGATGTGCCCCACCGTACCTAAGGCTCTATCGAGGATGTTTATTGCGGCGTTGTGATCGCGGTCTAGTTGACAGCCACACTTACAGACGTGAGTCCTAGTTGATAGCGATTTTTTAACCACTTCACCACAGTTAGAGCAGTTTTGGCTTGTGTAGGCAGGGTTTACCGCAACAGTTACCCTACCAAACTTTTCCCCAAAGTGTTCTAACCACCTTCTAAACTGATACCAACCTGCATCACTAATAGACTTGGCAATACAATGATTTTTGACCAAATTCCTAACCCTTAAATCTTCGTAGGCGACCAGATCGTTAGATCGGATTACGCAACGCGCCAGTCTCTTGGCGTGTTCCTCACGCTGCCTGCTTATTTTAAGGTGCGTCCTGCCTAGTTTATTAATGGCTTTCTTACGGTTAGCTGAGCCTTTCTTTTTTCGAGATGCTCGCCGCTGATAAAACTTTAGCCGCTTCTCTCCTGTCCTATAAAATCTGGGGTTAGGTTCAGTATTGCCGTCGGAATCAGTATAGAAATCCTTTAGACCTACATCTAATCCGATAGTGTTGCCAGTTGGTTTTAGCTTTTCGTCTATATCAACTGAAACACAGAACTGAACATAGTACCCATCAGCTCGACGGACTATCCTAACCCTCTTGATTGGCTTTTTGTCAAACCGCCATAAGTCCCACGTGCCCTTGAGTTTGAGCTTCCCAATTCCTTTCTTGTCACTGAATATGATCCATTTTTTGTCTGAGGATAATTTCCAGCCCGATTGTTTGTACTCTACCGAGCGGCAATGCTTTTGGAATCTAGGGAAACCCTTCTTGCCAGGTACCTTTTTCTTGCAGTTATCAAAGAAACGAGCAATCGATGACCATGCCCTTTCAGCACTAGCTTGACGGGCAGTAGAATTCAGTTCATTGGCAAACGGGAACTGTTTGGCTAAAACAGCGCTGTACTTGTTGAGGTCGTATTTTGTGATGCCCTTGTTGTCCATCCAGTAACGGAGGCAACTATTGCGGATGAACTTCACCGTTCTAATCGCCTCGTCTATTGCTAGATATTGTTTTTGTTTGCCGTAAGCCTTGAATTCTAAAATCATCATTGCTATCGACCTTTACTTCTTACTTTATTCTACAAGACCCAGCACAATTTTCTGGAATCAGTTTAAATATTTTGATCACGGCGACTAAAGTCGCTGCCAGCCTTAATCCCCGGTCATTAGACACGGGGTTTTCGGCTTGGGGGAATTTTATAACAGGGGAGTGGGGAGTAGGGGGAAGCCGTGCAGGCATGGGTGCTGAACTTGACACGTCATACTTTACACGTTATATTTCACACGTTATATTTCACACGTTATACCTTTCCCCATCCCGGATTAATTAAGCAGGATATTGAAAGAGGGATTCCAGATACACACGAGCACAAGCCCGATAACTCTGGGATGTTTCTGGGGTCTTACCAATACCATTTTGGAGCAAAAACAGAGAAAGTGCTGCTGCGAAGACCCGGTCTTGGTCCCAGCTAGGATGGGTTTCTAGGTAGCGCTTGAGAGACTCGTGCAGGTCTTCGGGGATTTCTGCCAGGATACTTACGGTTGCGTTCATATTCACCTCTTCATATAAAGGTATTTTTGGAAAAAGCCACCTGATTTCAAGCACTTCAGATAACTGCCTTGGCCAAAAGAAAGCCAAGACAAGCTAGCACCGAAGCACTGAATTTTGATGCCACCCTTGCTTTAGTTCAGAACTATCCCCAAATAGGGTAGGGTAGTCCGTGCTAACCCCTGCTAGTCGGCGTAGGTTAGCTTAGAGCAAATTTTTTTATAGGTTGGTCGCACCATTTTCATCTGAAATGGGGTGGGTTTGTCAATGCTGCGAAATATTACAAGTCTTGTTCAAATTCCGAAAGGTATACGAAATAATCAGGGTTTGAGGCGCTTTTTGGTTACATAACTTTACATAAACTGCGGTCTTAACTGCTGCGGAATACTAAGTCGGGAAAATCCCCAGTAAAACTGGAATAGCTAATGCCACCGTTGAGGCTTGTGGAAAACTATGGGAAAACTGTGGAAAAGGTTGAAGCTCTGTGTGGAAACAGTGGGGAATCTGTGGGGGAAAGTTGGGACAAACGATAAGAATTCTTACAGTTTCGTTGGCGGTGGAAAACTGGTGACGACAGATGGGGCAATTGTGGATTGTGACCTGTGATCTATAGCAAAGGGAACAGCGGATCACCGGAACAGGGAACAGCGGATCACCGGAACAGGGAACAGCGGATCACCGGAACAGGGAGTAGGGAATATGGCATCAAAAATTCTCACAATTCATTTAGGAGCGCTATATTAGCAAACTCTGATTAGCAAACTCTTCAGTTGAGTCCTTAAGGAAAAAACAATGAAAAAAAATATAACCACTGACTAATTGCTTATAACATAATTATGTGGTATGTTCGGGTATATTGTCGCTATGCCACCTTAGAGCCTCTTCACGAATTTGTTGTATGTCTTGATCAGAGATTCTGTCGATGTGAGACAAGACTAAACTCATGCGGCCTTGAGCCTTGAGTTGGTCACGGTGGCGGCAGAGAAAATCCCAGTAGAGGAAATTAAAGGGACAGGCTCCGGGCCCAGTGCGTTTCCGAGGATTGTAAGCACAACTGCTGCAGTAGTCGCTCATTTTATTAATGTAATTAGCTGATGCAGCGTAAGGTTTGGATGCTAGGATGCCGCCATCGGCAAACTGACCCATGCCAATCACATTGGTTTGCATCACCCAATCATGGCCATCGATAAAGGCTCCATGAAACCATTGTTCGATCGCTTGAGGGGAAACTCCAACAATTAGAGCAAAATTGCTCAACACCATCAGTCGCTGAATGTGATGGGAGTAACCTGTGCGTTCAAGCTGACTCAAAATTTGGCGTAAACAGTTCATATCTGTTTTCTCGGCATGCCAGTAAAAGTCAGGTAGAGGCTGGGTGTGGTTGAACCAATTGCTTTGGGAGTAGTCAGGGTTCATATAGATATAAATACCGTGCATATATTCCCGCCAACCCAGGACTTGACGAATAAATCCTTCTGTGCTGCTTAAGTCGAGTTGGTTTTGGTGATAAGCGTTCTCGACTGCTTTAATTACTTCCTCAGGTTGGAGTAACCCGATATTGAGGTAAGGGGAAATTAGGGAGTGCCACATGGTATCTTCGTTGGTGACCATGGCATCTTGATAGGGACCAAAATTGGGTAGGCGATGGTGAATGAAAAAGTCTAATACTTGAAGAGCTTGATGGCGATTGACTGCCCAACGGAATGGTTCGGTTTTTCCGTAGGTGGGAAAGTTTTGAGCGTTAACGGAGTTGATCACCTCTTGGGTGATTGGGTCGGGTTCAAACCAAAGGGCGTCTGGTGGATTTAGATTACGTTTTGGGGGTTTACGATTTTGTTTATCGAAATTCCATTTCCCACCAATTGGCTTATTTCCTGCCATCAAACTATTAAATCGCTTGCGCCCCACCCGATAGAAGTTTTCCATAATCAGACGTTTTTGAGATTTCGCCCAGGTTTTAAAATCAGACTCGCTCCACAGAAAATGATTGTTGGGAATAAAGATAATTTGGCAATTGAGTTTTAGGTTGCCAATCATTTGGGCAAAGGGTCGGTCATTGGGCGTCATTACCCGTAGTTCGGTAATAGTATTTTTGGTGACCCAGGCTTGGAGGGGCGTTTCAAAGTCGTCTGCTGTTTTATAGCTGACTGGCCAACCTTGCTGGCGTAATTCCTCAGCAAAGTGGCGCATGGCTGACCAAATGAATACGAGTTTTTGGCGGTGGTAACGTCTTTGTTGGACGTAGCTTAGGGATTCAATCAGAATTACTGGCGTATTTTGATGGTTTTGTTGACAACTGTGTAGGGCTGATTGTTCAGTCCAAAGTTGATCCCCTAGTACCCAAATCCCGATAGTCATTATGGCTAATGCTTTTTACTGTATTGAAATCATACAATAATCTGAGGGATTTTTGTGTTTAGTTTTAGGAAGTAGGGAATAGGGAGTAGGGAATAGGGAGTAGGGAGTAGGGAATAGGGAGTAGGGAACAGGGAACAGGGAACAGGGAACATAAAAAAATGATTAATTAGATTAAAAATTAACTCTTATTAAGGTATATTTATTATGTGGATATTAATCATAAAATAAAATTTACATGCTCTAAATTTAGAGCTCTAAATTTAGAGCATAATTTAGCAGCAATAATAATTATTTTTTATAGGTTTTTTTAAAATTAATCAAATAATAGTTCTAGCAATTCTGTTTCCCATGAGGTACCAATGTATCCCCCTAAATCCCCCTTAAAAAGGGGGATTTTGAGGTTGCTCACTGTACCTCATACATGCAATAAACGCTATATATAGAGCAGCTATAAATTGGTTTATAACTGCTCTACATAACTATTATTTAGCGGTTTTTAGCCTAATGAGGTACACAGTCTTGTTTCCCGATTCCCTACTCCCTCGGTGCGCTTTCCGTAGGCGAATTAAATTCGCCACGGGTCGCACCGCTCCCGATTCCCGTTCCCCTCCTGGGAGGGGTTAGGGGTGGGTTCCGATTCCCGATTCCCTAACACCCAGACCGAATTACAAACCGCTATAAAAACCGCTAAATACTACATATATCAAGGCGAGAGAAGAGAGACACGCCACCCATAAAAAAGGCGAAGTATGCCCAACCGGAAAAGAATCCGACATAGCTGACTGGTAGATGCCCCTGGGGAGCATTGAGGGTGAAGGGCAGGTCAACGTAATCTAGCCACTTTTCGTTGGTGTGCCATCCGAGTTGATCGCCAAAGCGACAGTAAGTTTCATAGTCATAATCGGCACCAGGAGTTACCTGCACACTCTCGGTGACTATGCTCTGCCAGATTCGCTTCTGTACACTAAAGCCAAAGCGCCCATGGCTGTACTTTACCCAGAGGCTGTTGAGAGTACAGAGGTCTGTACAAGGAAAGGTGTTGATATCTGGGATGTCAAGCCAGCCTTCTTCTTCTCGTCCTGCTGCTTTGAGCATAACGGCGAGAGTTTCTTGATCTGCCTCTTGCCACTTTCTATGGATTAGTAAATCCCGTAATGGGCGGTAATCTACTCCTACATCAGAACTAAGGTCATCAACTTCACTCAAAGAGATGAAATAATCGTCTTCAGTCAAGGGCTGTAACCATTCGTGCACTGACTGAGGACGGTCTTTTGGCTCTAAGGCCATGCCTTGGAGAATTACTTGATTTAAGCGATCGCTAATACTAGGAACCAGTTGCTTTGGTGGCACCAGCTCTTCACCGTCATACTTGCGGTAAATTGACTCGGTAGGACTTAGCCCGGTTACGGCATGGTACATCGAAGCGGCTAGAGAGTAGACATCTACCGTGGCGTGACGACTGCCTTGGTAGTATAGCTCGTAGGGTCGAAATGGTTTATTGTCAATATGGCTCGACACATTACTATCTCTGAGTATATCCCCAGGAATTCCAAAGTCAATCAATACCGGTTTGCCACTGTTACTGACCACGATATTATGAGGGCTGATATCTAAATGCACCAGCCCTACTCCATGGATTAGATTCAACGCTGACCCAATTTGAGTGATGTACTCTACTGCATCAGTTTCAGGTAATGGTCCTGTGCGTTGTACCAACTTCCACAAACTTTCCCCGGAAATAAAATCCATCACTAGGAAGTAGGTATCTCCTTCTTGAAACAAGTCTCTGACCTGGACCAGGGATTCAAGGTCAGCAGACAGTTGAGCCAGCAGTTGTCCTTGCTTGATAAATTGTTCTCCATAGTTGGGGTAGTCTGGAGCCAATCTCAGGCTTTCGTGTGGTGTTTTAATTACAACATCTTGATTGAGTAACTGATGGACTGCTTTGTAGGTAATTCCAAACGCTCCACGTCCAAGAATTTTCTCGATCTTGTATTTACCACCATGTAACAGCTGTTGCTCTGACCAGACCATATAGATTAGTTGTTAGTTTTTTCTTGTTAGTTGTTTATGATTTGTTTTTCGGTTTAGTAGATTTACCCTGGCTCCAACGGGGATTATCAACAATTTTCAAACACCCTAAATTCAAATACTATTGATAATACAATTAATGCTATAGCATTATTGAGTGAGTATTCAGCTATCAGCGTGTCGCGTATCAGCTAATGCGCTACTTGAGTTGCTACTTGAGGTGCTTTTGAATAAAACAAGTAAGCATTGGAATAATGCTGAGTAAAGTCACCTCCCAGCGTCGTTCGCACAGCGTGGCCAAACGCGCACGCGTGGCCGAAAGGCCAAGGCCAAAGCCTGTGCCACAAAACTGACGGCTGACGGCTGACGGCTGACGGCTGATGGCTGAATGCTTACATTATTGACATGCTATTAAATCTGATAATTAATTTTTTTAGGATTAATTTTCAGTCCTCATATACTTTAGTATAATTCCCTCAGCTTTGCCATCCTCTGGAGCATCAGGTGTTAGCCGTTAATTACTCTGTTAAGAGAAAAAAGCCAGGTATAGGGAGTAGGGAGTAGGGAGTAGGGAGTAGGGAGTAGGGAACAGGGAATAGGGAACAGGGAATAGGGAACAGGGAACAGGGAAAAAATCCTGTGTACCTCATTAGGTTAAAAACCACTATACTAATGAAAGCTACTGACAAATGCGTTCGCGTAGCGTAGCCTACCGCCAATCGCGTTTAGCTCAAGTCCGCAGAATTCTGCCCATTTCCCGCTTTTCCCGACTCCCGATTCCCGACTCCCGACTCCCGATTCCCGACTCCCGACTCCCGATTCCCGATTCCCGATTCCCGACTCCCGACTCCCGATTCCCGACTCCCGACTCCCGATTCCCGACTCCCGAGCCATCTGTCTAGCCCTTCGCCAGTAAGATAGGATTATCCAGAGTAAAGATAATGACTTACATTAGCTATGGCGGAAGAAACCCTACCCTTACCTAACCCTGAGGACGCGAATACTCCTTCTGATACATCATCTGATACATCAGCAGACCAGCCTGCTGCTAATACCGAACCGAAGCCTGCTGCGATCGCAGACCAACCGCCAGTTGAGATCACTGAACCGAAACCGGCTACACCATCAGAAGACCAGCCTGCTGCTAATACCGAACCGAAGCCTGCTGCGATCGCAGACCAACCGCCAGTTGAAATCACTGAACCGAAACCGGCTACACCATCAGAAGACCAGCCTGCTGCTAATACCGAACCGAAGCCTGCTGCGATCGCAGACCAACCGCCAGTTGAGATCACTGAACCGAAACCGGCTACACCATCAGAAGAC
>NZ_JAAHFZ010000040.1:0-53098 GCF_010672795.1 Moorena sp. SIO1G6 | reverse complement strand
TGGTATAATTCTGGTATCATTCTAACTTGATAGGTCGTCTTGACAATTTCTGACCTATCTTTTTTTACCATAATTCGCTCAATTTAATATATATCAAGGTTTACGGGGCGCTTGTCGCCCCCCCAGTGAGGTAACCCTAAAGCAATTAGGGATTCCGCAATCGAGATACCATCACAAGAATTAAAAATAGCAAACTTCAGGCCATTAGCTATCCCTTGTTGGAGGGATTGTTTAATCTCATTAATTCCTAGAGAAGCATCAGGAGCAATATGTAATTCTCCACCAGTACAGGCAGTTTCATTACTATGTCCAGCAAAGAATAAAATATCCCAACCCCTAGGATTAGCAATTTCCTGAACAATTTCCTGCTTAAGATTAGTAGAGTCTTTTCCTGGTTGCCAACCAATAAATTTTATTTCAGCTAGCTTAGACAGGTGAGCTAACGCTTTGCGGTCTTCTTTAAAGTCTAATCCTTTTTCATCACCCAAGATAGCCAAAACTCTGGCTCTGCGACGGATTGAAGGAATAATTTTATCATGACTAATCCCAGCATGGATAGTATTAGAAACCCGAGCAATCCGGATAGTTCCGAATCCCGATAAATTCGTCCTAGTAGTAGTACTAATTTCCCAAGCTTCCCAAGGTAAGCGAGTTAATTCAGGACAATTACAGGTGAGGAGAATATCAACCCAATACCGACGATTAATAGACGAATCCGTAGCTGCCTTAGCAATTTCCTCACGAATTTCATATAACTCTCCATCCCGTAACCAACTATGAAATATTGATAAAAACCTAGCTTCTGCTTCCCGCAACAGGGCAGCTGGATCCTTCTTAACTGTAAGTCTACCACTTTTTGGGACTTTACCTCGCAAATTTTTGTAACAATTAATGTAAGCCTGTTTCCAGTCTTGGTAACCTTGATCAAGGTCTTGAGGATAATCTACTATGGCAGCAATAGTCTTACCATTTTCCCAAGATAACTCAAAGTTACATCCTGACTTGATTTTGATGACTTTAAGGTGAAAAATTTTACTTTTCATGTTACTTATAGTAGTCAGCAGTCAGCGGTCAGTGGTCAGCGGTCAGCGGTCAGCGGTCAGCAGTCAGCAGTCAGCAGTCAGCAGTCAGCAGTCAGCAGTCAGCAGTCAGTGGTCAGCCGTCAGCTTATTTTATTCAAAAGCTTTTCGGTGTAGCTTGGCCTACGGCCAATGGCTGATAGCTGATAGCTGTTCGCGTAGCGTGCGCGTAGCGCTTAAGCTGATAGCTGATAGCTGATAGCTGATAACTCATAGCTGATAGCTGATAACTGATAGCTGATAGCTGATAACTCATAGCTGATAACTCATAGCTGATAGCTGATAGCTGATAACTGATAGCTGATAACTGATAGCTGATAACTGATAACTGATAGCTGATAGCTGATAGCTGATCTACCTACTCCCTTTAAATTCAAACAACATCGAGGTTTGTACTGTTTCCTCAGCAGTGGTAATTGTAGCTAGAAACTTTTCATGATTAGCTCCCACAAACTGAGTAAATAAATAGTCATCATCAGTGGTAAATTCCTGTTGATCCAAGACCATGGTAAAGTCAGTAATACGCAATTTTATCCCCGAAGGTGGAGTATTACCTGGGCTAGCTCCCAGGATTAGCACTATAGTCCAATCTCCCTCTGGTTCAGACTGGGGTAATTGCCAAGTTACAGCATAAAGGCGCAGTGGAATTCCAGCTAGTTTAAAATCTCGATAACTACGAACAGCGGCAGCAGGAATTTCGATATCAATAATAGTTATAATCTCAGCTAATTCTTGGGCTGGGGTAGGACGAAACCGCAATGCTGGGGAAGGTGCTGGTAATAGCTGCCAAGATAACTCTTGAGCTAGGTCATCAATTTGATTATATAACCATTGTCCCACATTAATCGCTCGTTGATTCAGGATTTCGATTACGTCTCTAACATAATTAGGCTCGCGCTGTGGTATCTCTGGTAAAGGAATTTCCTCAGGAGATAGACATTGTAAATCCAGTAGTAAGTCGTCTCCACTCATAGTAAACCTAGATAAAGGGAGCTCGTAATTATGATCAGAGCCAACAGCTAGATTACTAATATCTTTGACTAGCTGGTCGTATCGATTTACGCCTTTAATCCCAGCAATACCTAAGTCATCATCAATGGCAATCACCACATAAAAATGAGCAGTAAATTGGGGAATAGTAACAATCCCTTGAGGCAGATTTACCAACGGGTCACTAAATCCCAAGCTAGGAATAAGGCAAATCTTAAAATCTCCTACTCGTAGATTACACACAGCATTAATAACTTTAGCAATAGCTTGAGATAATTCCGAGTTTACTAACTCATTAGCTGACCGTTCTACCCGTAAACTTGGCTCTCGTTTTGCCAGCCAATCTTCAAAGACTAGTAAGGCTAACTCTTGGAGATAGATAGCTAATATTCCTGATTTTTCTGCCATCTGGTTAGCTATATCCAGGGCTTTTTGTTGTTGCTCTAATTCCAGCGTTAGGGTTTCCGTTAATGCTGGGAATGAAATCATTTCTGTAGATGTATTTAGCATTTTTTTAGTACAGCAGTTTTCAATTGGGTGAGGTACAAATTATTGGGTTTTAGGGAGCAGGGAGCAGGGAGCAGGGAGCAGGGGTTAGGGTGTGGGGTGTGGGGGGTAGGGAATCGGGAATCGGGAGTAGACCATGATTGAGATCCCCCTAAATCCCCCTTAATAAGGGGGACTTTTGAATATAATCCCCCCCCCTTTTTTAAGGTAATTTTGAATATAATTTTCCCCTTTTTTAAGGGGCGTATTGAATCTACTTTGTCCTTTTTTAAGGGGCGTATTGAATCTACTTTGTCCTTTTTTAAGGGGCGTATTGAATCTACTTTATCCTTTTTTAAGGGGCGTGTTGAATCTAATCCCCCCCTTTTTTAAGGGGGGTTAGGGGGGATCGATGAACAGGGAATCAGCAACGCCAAAATTCCAATAAAATTCCCACACCCCACACCCCACACCCTACTCCCTACTCCCGATTCCCTTTTTTAATAAGTCACATAAGGTGCGAGAAAAATTACTAGACAGTTTGTATTGGTTTTTAACAAAGGTCTCCTTCCTAGCTGCAGTCATAATCCGGTTAATTTCTTCCTCTACAAACTGACTAATTCGTTTGTCTAATTCCTTAACCTCTTGTGCAGAAGCGTAGGCTTGGCCTAACTCCACAAGTTGCTGATGTAATCTTACGGAAGTGCATCTAGCAATATCAGCCCGAAAAGCTTTCAGGTCTAGCAAGCGACTGACTTGATATTGAGCAGTGAAGCCGATTTGGGCAGCAATCTTAGTCATAGTAACATGCTGACAGTGAAATAAATCTAGTGCTTCTAAAAATTGCTGATGTTTTGGCTTTTGTTTACGACTTAGATAAGCAACGCGGTTTTGTATAACTTCTTGAATAGCAGTAGTTAAACAATCCTGTAGTAATTGGTCATAGGCAGCTAATACTTCGTTTTCTTCCTGATTATTACTCCTATCATCAGCTGCTAATTGATGCTCAAATTTTCCTAAAGCTTGAGTGGGCACATTCCGGCCATGATTCCGTTTATAGTCTCGAATTAGCTGAGCTAAGGTTTGTAAATCAGTAAGCACTGCTTCTGGAGATAGTTTACCTATCAGCTGTAATTGCTCTTTGGTAGGAATTGGGTAGGGAGTTGTGAGTTTACCTAAGCCTTGTTGTTGTCGTTGTTGGTTAATTTGATTACGCTCTGCTTGCAGTTGACCTACATAAATCGTTTGATAACTTTCTAATAACTCACGATAGTGGTTAATTTCCTGAGCAGTTAGCTGATGAAACTCCGATAGAATCCGGTTTAGTTTACCAGGAGTAGTTTGTTTCAGTAATAACCAATCGGTTACCTGCTCAATTCCATAGTAGAGTAAAAATTGTTTAACCTCCTTATTGGTTTTAACCAGTCTTTTTGTCCAGGAAAATAAGCTACTTTTATTTGGATCAAAGGTTTGTAACGTATAGGTAGTTATAGAATTATCTACCCCTAGTTTAGGGCCTTGATCGGGCTCAGGATAACGGTCAAGGACTAATGGCAGTAGATCATCCATGGTAAAATTATGGTGCTGACCAAATTGCTCTACTAACTGATAACAAACCTCTTTGATTTGCTGAGAAACTAAACAACGTAGACAAACCTCGGCCAGCTCAAGGTCCTCGTCTTGGGTGTGATAACTTTGCCACAGTCTGCTAATCAGGGCTTGGTCTATGGTGTCTTCACCTGTAGACAAGGTAAGAGCTTGGGCACTGATAAATTCCTTAGCCTCTTCTATGGGTTTAGTTTGATGTTGACCCAAACGATTAATATAATTGAGTGTCCAGTATTTGGCTAAGCTGGTTTTCATGAGGGAATAGGGAGCAGGGAGTAGGTAAGAGGCAATAGGCAAGAGGCAAGAGGCAATAGGCAAGAGGCAAGAGGCAAGAGGCAAGAGGCAAGAGGCAAGAGGCAAGAGGCAAGTGCGTAGGGTGCGTTAGGGGCGGACTTGCCCTAATTTTCGGCTCGAGCGCCAGGGTTGGGATAGTCGGCCCCGTAACGCACCACTTGCCCTAATTTTCGGCTCGAGCGCCAGGGTTGGGATAGTCGGCCCCGTAACGCACCACAGGGTCAAAAAGCAAAGTGAGATGCATCCTAGCAATCTCCGCCGACAAGGGAACCAAATCTTACTCTTACCTATCTGGTAACTATCCGACCCTATGCATTTTGTGGAAAAAATTGGGCTTGAAGTGTATAAGTGAAGGGTAGGAAGTAGGTCTGAGGAGTATTAGTGTTTTCTTGTATAGTCAGGTACATCTAAATTTTATTCCCGACTCCCTACTCCCGACTCCCTGCTCCCTAATTCTGCTGTGGTGCGTTACGGGGTGGGCTATTTCAACCAGGCGCTCAGTGCTTGAAAATCCATCCGGGTTAGCCCACCCCTAACGCACCCTACCCTTGCCAATAATTGCCTAGGCTGAGGAATGTCTCAGATTTAGGTAAATAGGTTATGATACCACATCCTATTAAACTTAAACAGGTCTTGTTTTTGGGACTTTTCACTCTCTGCCTTACCCCTGGGCAATTCCCTGTTCTGGCTAGATTCCTGAATTTACCAGTACTGGATCAGGCACAAAGCACTGTTAGCCTAGAGCAAGAAGGGAGTTTAGCCCCTGGTGATGCCTTTGTTGAAGTAGACAGTAAGCAGGCAGAGGCGGACAAACTATTTAAGCAAGGACTTCGTCACATTGGTGACAGTGAGTTCCGAAAAGCATTAAAGTCTTGGCAGCAAGCATTGGTGATTTATAAACAAATCCCAGACCGCGAGGGTGAAGCTAACTCCTTGGGTAATATGGGTCGTGCATACGCTAATCTGGGAGAGTACAAACAAGCAATTAATTATTACCTACCATCGATAGCTATTGCTAGGCAAATTCGAGACCGCGAGGGTGAAGCTCGCTCCCTGACTAATCTGGGGTTTGCATACGGTAATCTGGGAAACTACAAAAAAGCCATTGATTACCACCGAAAATCTTTAGACATTTTTAGGGAAATCCGAAACCGCCAAGGTGAAGCTCGCTCCCTGAGTAATCTGGGTAATGCATACGAGAGTTTGGGAGACTACAAAAAAGCGATTGATTACCAGCTACAATCGATCACTATTGCTAGGGAAATCGAAAACCGCGAGGGTGAAGCTGGCTCCCTGGGTAATCTGGCTAATGCATACCGTCATCTGGGAGACTACGAAAAAGCGATTGATTACCAGCTACAATCCTTAGCTATTAAACGGGAAATCGCAAAGCCCCGGGGTGAAGCGTATTCCCTGGATAATCTGGGTATTGCATACGGTAATCTGGGAGACTACAAAAAAGCGATTAATTACCACCGACAATCCTTAGGGATTTTTAGGAAAATCGGACACCGCAAGGGTGAAGCTCACGCCCTAGAGAATCTCGGTATTGCATACGGTAATCTGGGAAAGTACAAAAAAGCAATTGATTACCACCAAAAATCCATCGCTATTGCTAGGGAAATCGGACACCGCAAGGGTGAAGCTTACTCCCTGAATAATCTCGGTGCTACTTTCTTAGAAAACAATCAACTAGAACAGGCAAAAAATCACCTGTTTGATGCCATTAAAATTTGGGAAGATATCCGCCAAAACCTGGGTAATCAAGATGATTGGAAGGTTTCTATTTTTGAAGCACAAGCTCGCAGCTATCGTCTCTTACAACAGGTTTTGGTTGCTCTAGGGAAGCCAAACCAAGCCTTAGAAATTTCCGAACAGGGTCGCAACCGCGCTCTGATTGATTTATTAGCGGCACGGTTATCTGAACGTCGTCAAACTAAAGCTCCTACTCTTGAAGACATTAAAATAATTGCTCAACAACAACAAGCAACTTTGGTTGAATATTCGATTGTTAAGAACCAGATTTATATTTGGGTGATTGCTCCTACTGGTGAGATTACTTTCCGTAGTAATACATTACCCCAAGATACTTCTCTGGCGGAACTAGTCAAAGTCAGTCGTATGCAGATTGGTGTCAGAAGTAGAGGTGAGAAAAATGCTGCTTCACTACCAAACCCTAAACTAAATACTAACAATAGTAATCTACTACAACATCCCCTACACCAACTCTACCAACTGCTGATTACTCCGATTGTTGACTTATTACCAATAACGGCATCAGACCGTATTATTTTCATTCCTCATCAAGAACTATTTCTGGTTTCCTTTGCTGCTCTGCTAGATGATAACGGAAAGTATCTAATCGAAAACCATACCATTCTCACTGCTCCTTCGATCCAATCGTTGTGGTTCACCCGTAAACATTGGCATCGAGTCCAACACAGCCGGGGAAAACCATTGATTGTCGGTAATCCCACCATGCCTACGATTAAAATAGGACTGGAACAAAAACCGTTAACCCCTCTACTGGGTGCAGAAACAGAAGCATTAACTATTGCTCAATTGCTCAATACAAAAGCTCTGATTGGTTTGGAAGCAACAGAACCAACCATTGTGCGGAAAATGGCCAATGCTTCGGTTATCCATTTCGCTACCCATGGTTTACTGGATGATGTCAATGGTATTGATTATCCCGGTGCGATCGCATTAGCACCTGACGAACCAGACCATGATGGCTTTCTCACCAGTCGTGAAATTATGATCAGTGACCAACACCGGAAACCCCCCTTATTGAAAGCAAGGTTAGTGGTCTTGAGTGCTTGTGATACTGGTAGGGGCGAGATAAAAGGGGAAGGAGTAATTGGTTTATCCCGTTCCTTGATTGCCGCAGGTGTACCCAGTTTGGTGGTGTCCTTATGGAAAATACCTGATCATGATACGGTCAAGTTGATGAGGGAGTTTTACACTAATATTTACACCCACGAATTTGATAAAGCCAAAGCCATGCGAGAGGCGATGTTATCGATGCTCAAGGATGGAGATGGTAATCCAGACCCGAAAGCTTGGGCGGCTTTTACTGTTATTGGTGAAGCGCGGTAGAGAGTTCCCGACTCCCGATTCCCGACTCCCTCGGTGCGCTTTCCGTAGGCGAATTAAATTCGCCACGGGTCGCACCGCTCCCGACTCCCGACTCCCTTAATCATTGCATAGGTTCACGAATCTATCAGATATGGCCAAATAGGGAATAATTCAATATCCGATATGAAACTTAAGCACGTCTTATGGTTGGGACTTCTCACTCTCTACCTCACCCCTGGGAAATTGCCTGTTGTGGCTAGATTCCTGACTTTACCACCACTGGCTCAAGAACAAAACACGGTTAGCCCAGAGCAAGAGGGGAATTTAGCCCCTAGGGATGCCATAGTTCAAGTAGCCATTAATCAAGCAGAGGCGGACAAACTATTTAAGCAAGGACTTAGTCACCTTCGTCGCAGTAAGTTCCCAGAAGGATTAGAGTCTTGGCAGCAAGCATTGGTGATTTATAAACAAATTGGAGACCGCAAGGGTGAAGCTAACTCCCTGAATAATCTGGGTAATGCATACAATCATCTGGGAGACTATCAAAAAGCGATTGATTACTACCAACAATCTTTAGCTATTGCTAGGGAAATTGGACACCGCGAAGGTGAAGCTGGCTCCCTGACTAATCTGGGTAATGCATACCAGAATCTGGGAGACTATAAAAAAGCGATTGATTACTACCAACAATCGATAGCTATTGATAGGAAAATCTCAGACCGCCTGGGTGAAGCTTCCTCCCTGAATAATCTGGGTAGTGCATACGATAATCTGGGAGACTATAAAAAAGCGATTGATTACCACCAACAATCTTTAGCTATTGTTAGGGAAATCTCAGACCGCCTGGGTGAAGCTTACTCCCTGAATAATCTGGGTAATGCATACTATGATCTGGGAGACTATAAAAAAGCGATTGATTACCACCAACAATCGATAGCTATTGCTAGGGAAATCGGACACCGCCTGGGTGAAGCTCGGTCCCTGAGTAATCTGGGGAATGTATACGATAGTTTGGAAGACTACAAAAAAGCGATTGATTACTACCAACAATCGATAGCTATTGCTAGGGAAATCGGACACCGCGAAGGTAAAGCTTCCTCCCTGAATAATCTGGGTAATGCATACGATAATCTGGGAGACTATAAAAAAGCGATTGATTACTACCAACAATCTTTAGCTATTGCTAGGGAAATCGGAAACCGCAAGGGTGAAGCTGTCTTCCTGAATAATCTCGGTGCTACATTCTTAAAAAAGAATCAACTAAAACCAGCCCAAACTCACCTGTTTGATGCCATTGAAATTTGGGAAGATATCCGCCAAGACCTCGGTAACGAAGATGATTGGAAGGTTTCTATTTTTGAAACACAAGCTGCCAGCTATCGTCTTTTACAACAGGTATTGGTTGCTCAAGGTAAACCAAAACAAGCCTTAGAGATTTCCGAACGGGGTCGCAACCGCGCTCTGATTGATTTATTAGCGGCACAGTTATCTGAAACTCCTCAAAAAACTAAAGCTCCTACTCTTAAAGACATTCAAGAGATTGCTCAACAACAACAAGCCACTTTGGTGGAATATTCCATTGTTGATGACCAGATTTATATTTGGGTGATTGCTCCTACTGGTGAGATTACTTTCCGTAGTAATACATTACCACAAGATACTTCTCTGGCCGAACTAGTCAAAGTCAGTCGTATGCAGATTGGTGTCAGAGGTCGAGGTAATCAGAATGCTGCTTCACTACAAACCACTAACGATAGTAATCGACTACACCAACTCTACCAACTGCTGATTACTCCCATTGTTGACGTATTACCAATAAACCCATCAGACCGTATTATTTTTATTCCCCATCACTCACTATTTCTAGTCCCCTTTGCTGCTCTCCAAGATAATAACCACAAGTATCTAATCGAAAACCATACCATTCTCACTGCTCCTTCGATCCAATCCCTGTCGTTTACCCGTCAACATTGGCATCGAGTCCAACACAGCCGGGGAAAACCATTGATTGTGGGTAATCCCACCATGCCTACGATTAAAATAGGACTAGAACAAAAACCCTTAACCCCTCTACTGGGTGCAGAAACAGAAGCATTAACCATTGCTCAATTGCTGAATACAAAAGCTCTAATTGGTTTGGAAGCAACAGAACCAACCATTGTGCGGAAAATGGCCAATGCAACGCTTATCCATTTCGCTACCCATGGTTTACTCGATGATGTCAATGGTATTGATTATCCCGGTGCGATCGCATTAGCTCCTGACCAACCAGACCATGATGGCTTTCTGACCAGTGATGAAATTCTGATTGGTTACGGACTACCGGAAAAATCCTTATTGAAAGCAAAGTTAGTGGTTCTGAGTGCTTGTGATACTGGTAGGGGTGAGATTAAAGGGGAAGGGGTAGTTGGTTTATCCCGTTCTTTGATTGCCGCAGGTGTACCCAGTTTAGTGGTGTCCTTATGGCAAGTGCCTGATGATGATACGGCCAAGTTGATGAGGGAGTTTTACACTAATATTTATACTCACAAAATGGATAAAGCCAAAGCCATGCGAGAGGCGATGTTATCGATGCTCAATGATGAAGATGGTAATCCAGACCCGAAAGCTTGGGCGGCTTTTACTGTGATTGGCGAGGCGAGGTAGTTGGTCGGCAGTTGGTGGGCAGTGGCTACCAACCCGATGGCAAGGTTCGGAATCTGTCTAAGCCACTGCCCACCCTACATCAAATTCTACTGTTTGACCCGGTGGTGCGTTACGGGCCGGGCTGTTCCAAGGCTGACTACGAGGCGGAAAATGAGAGGGAGCCCGTCCTATCACGCACCCTACGCAACTACATCAAATTGGTGGGCAGTGGCTACCAACTTGATGGCAAGGTTCGGAATCTGTCTGAGCCACTGCCCACCCTACATCTATTCCCGATTCCCGATTCCCTACTCCCGACTCCCTATTCCCACATAATCAACGTCCCAAATCATGGAGGGCATTAATCGCTGCAGCACACTGTTGGGTCACAGCTTGCAATTCTTCTCGGTTACTGGAGCTAGGAGGAGCAATCAGCTTACCAATGCGCACGGTTAAGGGTACAGACCGTGGCATCAAGGAACCTTTTTTAACAATTGCTTGACTTCCCCACAAGGTAACCGGTAGCAGTGGTGCTTGGGCTTGGGCTGCAATCCAGGCCGCACCAAGCTTGGGGTTATGAATGCGAGCATCCCGTGTCCTGGTGCCATCCAAATACACACCAACGGCCCAGCCATTGTCGAGGCAATCGAGAGCAGAACGCAGGGCATTCCGGTCTGGTGTCCCTCGTTTAACCGGGTAAGTACCATACAATTCAATAAACTGTTTCAGGACTGGCACACGAAACAATTCTTCTTTGGCCATAAAGGCTACTGGACGTCCCACACAATTGGCTAAAATCGGTGGGTCAAAGTCACTAGCATGGTTACTCACCACCACCAGTGGTCCCGACGTGGGTACGTGTTTAGCACCATAAATGCGACCCCGGAAATAGGTATGGATTAAGGGGCTAACCACTGACCACTTCAGGGCGTGATACAGCAGCAGGCTGGGCAATGGTTCGCGGCTTCTAGTCACTGAGAATTTATTGGTGGATTTGGATGGTTTGGTTTCTAGTTTACTATTTGGGGGAAGGGAACAGGGAATAGCGGATCTGGGAATAGGGAACAGCGGATCACCGCAACAGGGAAAAAATCTTGTTTACCTCACTACCGACTCCCTCGGTGCGCTTTCCGTTGGCGAATTAAATTCGCCACGGGTCGCACCGCTCCCGACTCCCTACTCCCGATTCCCTACTCCCTAAATTTCATCCCAACCACTGACCCCAGAAGACATCACATAACTAGTTACGCTAGCTTCAAAAAAGTTGGCTTTAGTATGAGCATCTTTTTTAGTATCAGAAAAACGCTCTAAGTGGCTGTAGGGACTCTTTTGATAGTTTTCGCCCTTGTAAAGGGGGTCTAATCCAATAGAACGTAACCTGATATTGGCGAGATACTTGGTGTAGTGCTCAGTACTCCGTTCGGTAATCCCTAAAATATCGTTACCAACAATATGATTAGTCCAGCGACATTCATGCTCCACTGCTGTGGCAAACATTTCATAAATTTGCTCACTGGAATAGGGAAATACGTCCATGGCCATGGGGATTAACTTTTGATAAAGGCGGACATGACTCAGTTCATCTCGATTAATCATTTTAAAAATGTCCGCTGAGCCTGGCATCAGCATCCTAGAGGCGAGATTGTAGAAGTAAATGAAGCCATTATAGAAGTACATTCCTTCTAATAAAAAGTCAGCCAGTAAGGAAACAAAATAGTTTTCTGGGGTGGGATTATCAACATACTTTTGATAGAAACTGGCGACAAATTCGCATCTATCCCTGAGCACTTTATCAGTGCGCCAGAATTCATAGACTTTACTTCTATGTTCAGTAGGGATAACGGTTTCAATGATATATTGATAACTTTGATTGTGCATCCCTTCCTGAGAAATTTGTTCCGCCATACACAGACTAACTTCTGGGGCAGTAATGCTACTTTTGATGTGAGGAATATTGCAGGTTTGAACGGAATCTAAAAAGGTTAAATAGGAGAGAATCCCATCATAAGCATAACGTTCTGCTGGCGTTAAATTGGAGTAATCTGTTACATCTTGAGTTAGGTCTAGTTTCTGGGGAATCCAGAAATTCTCCCGCATCTGTTGATACAACCCAATTGCCCAAGCATAACGGACATCATTGAGTTGCATCAAGTTAGTGGTATTACCAAACCAAATTGAACGGTGTTCAGTTTTGTCATCCCCATCTGGATTAAAGATAGGGTTAATTGGCATTGTAGTTAGCATTTTTTTTCTAGGGAGTCGGGACTCGGGAGTCGGGAGTCGGGAACAGGGAACAGAGAGTGTGGGGAGTGGGCGCGGGAAGTTTGGGGAGGGTGGGGAGCAACAGCCATCAGCTATCAGCTATCAGCCATCAGCCATCAGCCATCAGCTATCAGCTTGTGAATAACACAGGTAAGCATTTGTTTAATCTGAGTGAAGTCACAGGCTGGAAGCCTGTGCCACAAGGCTGACCGCTGACCGCTGACCGCTGACCGCTGACCGCTGACCGCTGACCTATGCTTCACAGGCTGGAAGCCTGTTCCACAAAGCTGACCACTGACCACTGACCACTGACCGCTGAATGCTTACTAACTAATTCGCGCAAGCGATACAAGTGTTGTCTAATTCTTTGAAGTTGTCACGCTGGACGGTTCGGATATAGTACACGGCTTTACATCCTAATTCCCAAGCCATGACTAGGGTTTCATAGATGTCTTTGGCTTTGAGGGTGCGTTCAGGTTCGTCTGGGAAATAGACTCCTTGGTTTAAGTTAAATAACAATTCCATGGAAATCCCAGTATCAATCCATTGCTGGATAGTGGCGATTGCTTTAACAACTTTTTTCTGATCAAAGTTTTTGTTTTCGTGGTATAACCAAAAATTGTCTTTAATAAAGGGTGGGGCAATGGGTACAGTGCCTTTTGCCCATTTGTCATAGAAGAATTTGCTGTGAACTGGTAAGACACTAGCGGTACACCCTTGTACTAAGGATGAGGATGTATTGGGTGCGATCGCACTAATATGAGAATTGCGAATCCCAAATTGTTGAATATCCTGAGATAGGGCTACCCAACGCTCTCCATGCTGGGAATTTTCTACAAACCATTCCACCGGTTTAGCGCCAATTAGCTTACCTTTACTCCACTCACTACCATCGAAAGCAGCGTAAGCACCACGTTCGATAGCCAGTTCCATAGATGCATGGGTGCAGTAGTAGCCAATATCCTCAAATAAGTTACTAATTTCCTTGAGGTTGTTATAGGTTAGCCACCGTTTAGCTAACCAATCCGCTAATCCCATACAACCTACTCCGATGGTGCGGTATTTCTGATTGTGACTATGAGCTGCTTTAAAAGGAGGAGTGCTTAAATCAATAGTGTTATCCAGAATCCGCACTGCTAGACGACAGATATTGGGCAATTCAGTTTCTTCAATATTGGCGAGATTGATCGAGTCCAAATTGCAACAGTGAGCAGCATGTCCAATTTCGACATTAGAGAAACTTTCGGTACAAAGATTTACCGCTGGGATGTAGCCCTGGTGTTGATTAGGATTAGCGCGGTTAATGGTATCCTTGAACGCCAAGTAAGGCATTCCGGTCTCTACTTGCGATCGCATAATCGTCTTGAAGAGTTCCCGAGCATTCACGGTCTTATAGAGAGTCAGGGTTTCGCCGATGGCTGCTTCAATGGTTTGATAGGCGCTTTCAAACTCTTCTGCCCAAAGTTCCGATAGCTCAATGCCTAGCTTGATCCGTACTTCATAGGGATCGATTAATGTCCAGTCTTCTTTATTAACCACCCGACGCATAAACTCATCGGGAATCACCAATTGGGGAAAGATATCATAAGCCTTGCGCCGGGGATCGCCATTTTCCGCTTGCATCTCCAGAAACTCTGGCACATCGAGATGCCACACATCTACACTAACTGTCACTGCCCCTGCCCGACGGCCTCCTTGATTAACTGCGATCGCAGTATCGTTAAGCAGTTTAATCCAAGGAATTACCCCGCCCGAAGCATTGGCTTTGCCCATCACCCAGCTACCGGTTGACCGAATCCGGCTGACATTGACCCCAACACCACCACCGTTTTTGGAGATTCTGGCCGTATCAGTAATTCCTTCAAAGATGCTTTCCAGGTTGTCATCAATGCTAGTGATAAAACAGGAAGACAGAGACCCCTGAGGAATTCTGAGATTAGCCAGGATCGGGGTAGCTAGAGATATTTTCCGTTGTGCGATCGCTTCATAAAATCGCCTTGCCCAACCTAGTCTATCTTCCGGGACTTCCACTGACCCTAGCAGCAGAGCACAAGTTAAAAATGCCTCTTGGGGCAACTCATCCCCTAGGAGATACCGACGAGTTAGCAGTACAGCCCCTGCATAATCATAATCCGTGTCCCAATCCGGATTAATCCAAGAACCTGCTTCTTGTAGCTCCTCAGTCGTATAGGTTAAGATACTGGGGTCATATTGACCAGACTCTACTTTGGAGCGAACAGTTCTAGGGTAGTCACCGTACTCATAACCACGGTTTACCAGGGTGTCTTTCCATAGACTCCAGATCTGTAGTCGTCCTGCTACATAGCGCCAGTCAGGCTGATCAGGACTACACATTTCCAGGGCACAGTTGATCAAGTTATCCTGAATCTCTCTGGTAGTAACACCATCACGCAAGCGGGTAGTGAGTCCGGCTTCTAGAGTGATCGGATTGACATCCTTGCCAGCACAAGCCCACTCAACAACAGCACGAATTTTCGAGATATCAAGGGAAGTCAGAGAACCATCGCGTTTGATCACCTGAATATTACCTTGATTTTGGGTTATGGTTGTTGCCGACAGGGTTTGTTGCATTTTCACTGGTTGGGCAGAATATTAGATTTAACACACCATGACTTGCTAACCCCAAGGTACAACACTACCAATAGGGTTAACTATTTAATTCCCAAGCTCTACTATACTAAATCTGGATTGACTTGGCTTATAGTTGTTGCCGACAGGGTTTGTGGCCTTTTCAGCAGTTGCTCAGAATCTTAGATATAATACACTATTGCTTGCTAACCTCAAGGTACAACACTACCAATAGGGTTAACTCTTTAGTTTACAAGCTCTACTATACTAAATCTAGAGTAAGTATAGCAGTAAAATTTATCAATTTTTTTAAGTAACTGACCAAGTAACTCCCCACACCTCCAACATCTGCCGCGCCACTCTGTCTTTCCCTGTTTTACTCATTCCTGACCTTGTCTAATTGTTCTGTTAAACTGAGTACTTGCACCATTGTCATTAATCCTAGGGTGGGCAGTGCCTACCAACGCGCTTTGCCAGCTTGATTATCTGTCTGGTGCACTGCCCACCCTACATGAACTACATGAACTGACCTTGTCTAATTGTTCTGTTAAAGTTATAATAGTGGAATTTGCCATCAGCTTTAGCCCTTGACCGTTCACCATGATGATCACTGCCCAAGACATGACTGCTATTGATGAGAAGCTCTCCAAACGCTTTATTGAACTCGATCCAGAGGGCTACTTCATTATTTACATAGACCGAGAGGCAAGTCTGATCTGTGCTGAACACTACAGTAACAAAATTAATGAGAAAGGCTTAGCAGTTGATCCAGAAACCGGAGAACCATTTCCCTGCGATGGTAAATTAAACCGTACTCCCACCGCTATTTTCAAAGGTAGGACAGCCAAGGAACTAGGCATGAAAATTACCGAAGAAACTAAACCCTGTCCTTTAAGTCGCTTCGATCACGCCCTTTACCTAGGACGAGAATTTGTCAGAGCCGAGATAGCGATGATCAATGGCGAAGAGTACATTCAAGATTAGTCAATAGCTTCCTAAGCATTTAGCTATCAGCTATCAGCATTCAGCCTATGCGCTACGCGCACGCGTGCGCGTTCAGCATTCAGTCAAAGACTATGAATCCCTGACAGCAGACCTAAAATAAATTAAACGAATGTTTACCTGTTTTATTAAAAAGCTGACCGCTGACTGCTGACCGCTGACCGCTGACCGCTAATAGCTAATAGCTTACGAGCTAAGTCCGGTTTGTCGGTAATTATACCATGTACCCGATTATCATTTAGAAACTCTCCAATCATTTTTTGATCATTTACAGTCCAAACAAAAACCGGTTTGCCCTGTTTAGCAGCAATTTGCAATAAACCAAATTTTAACGTTTCCCACTGTAGTGCGAGTATATCCGGTGTAAGTCGGATCAGTTTATGAAACACCAAAATACCGAAAAACCTGAGTAATATAATCAGATAATTATTCTTTTTTTTGCTTAATAGCAATCCAGTTTTAACCCCAGGATACTTAGATTTTATCCATCTTAACGATGAAACATTAAATGATAAAATAACAAAATTATCTATCTTGATATATCCCATTACTAGCGCCAGAACTTTTTCTTCATAGCCTTCTTCTTTTAGTTCAACCGCTAGTTTAATCTTGTTACGTGTCAGTCTTAAAACTTCCTCAACCGTAGGCACTCTAAACCCTTGCTTACCAGCAAGGGAATTGATTTCAGCAAAGCTTAACTGACTGATAGCTTGATTAGCTATCATTGGGTCATGATGGGAAATCAATTCCCCATCTTTAGTGATTCTTACATCAAATTCGATAAAGTCAGCCCCAATTTCAATCGCTTTCTCATAGGCTTCAATAGTATTCTCTTTCGCACAATTAGAAGCGCCACGATGGGCGATTATCTTATTAGTGAGCATATGTAGCAAAGGGAACAGGGAACAGGGAGCAGGGGAAGAGAGGGAAAGATGGGAAGTGTGGGAAGTGTGGGAAGTGTGGGAAGTGTGGGAAGTGTGGGAAGTGTGGGAAGTGTAGGGAGATTCCCGATTCCCGATTCCCGACTCCCGATTCCCGATTCCCGATTCCCGACTTCTGACTTCTGACTTCTGACTTCTGACTTCTGACTTCTGACTTCTGACTTCTGAATTCCCGATTCCCTAAAATCCCAAATATAGCTCACCTATTTGAGAAGCGCTATCTCATCGAGGTGCTGGCAAGTCATGAACATTGCGGATGGTCACGGATCGAGCTAACTTATAGGCTGCATAAGAATCCACCAAACCGGAGCCAGTTGCTCCATCGTGTCCCTCTCCGGCTGGTTGACCATGGGCGCTCTTGCCCAGCTTAACATCTCGCGCTGATGCCCGCAGAATCTGCTTAATCAGAGATGGAGACAGACCAGGTTGCGCCTGCTTAAGCAAGGCACAAACACCCGCTACTTGGGGAGAAGCAGCACTAGTACCGCTGATCACCGCCCAGCCATCATCAGTAGCCGTTTCGTCCTGATTCGGATACTCACCGCCGCCCAAGCCTTGGTCAATTTCGTCCCCTGGTTCAACGGGCAACATGATATAGGCAGCCCGGGGTCGCATTCCCACCAGTCCACACAGATCAGGGACGTGGCGTCCTGGATAAATTTGGCTATCAAAGCTACTGGCGTAGTTGGAAGCTTCTAACCGAAAGTCATTGCCCTCAACAGTATCGTGGGCATAGACTCCACCCACAGAAATCACTTCTGGCATCTGACCAGGAAATCCATAGTGTCCGTTACCAGCAGAGAAACAGACGGTAATACCACGCTCTTTGACTGCTTCAATAACTGCGGCCTCTAGGGGCTTGAGGAAATTCGGTAGAGGGCCTTCTGGGATACTGTAGCCCCAGCTGTTGGTCATCACCGCTGGATGTAAATCCGATGCCATCTTAAACGCCAGGGTGGGGTTACTCCCCATTTTGACACCAATAAAGTCAATATCCGGTGCATTGGCAAAAATATTTGCTGCTTCAGCCGTACCATGACCATTCTCATCCCGCTCCACGTTTTGAGCATCTGGTGCCAGGGTTGCCTGGTAGTTGTAGCCATGCCACTCGTAAAAGGAATGCTTGTAGAATCCAGTGTCTACCATTGCTACTAAAACGCCCTTACCGGTTACCCCGACTTTGTGGACAGGGGTCGAGCGACATACCATAGCTACATCAGAGGGAACATTAAGGTGATGATAACCAACCCGTGGAGGCAGTGGCGACTCAAATAAAATCGGTGGACGTTGGGGATAAGCTCGCTCTATCAAACCAAATAGCTCTTCGGGAATGCTAAAGGGAGAACCAGCAACATGGCGCAAGAAGGTCACTTGTCCCAGGTTGGGATTAGCCTCGTTAATGAGTTGGCTGTCCCTTTCAAGTCGGGTACTAAAGACCCGTTCCCACAGTTCCCGTGGTCCATCAGCACTAATGGAAAAGGTTCCGATTTGCTGGACTCGAAAGCCAAGGGATTGTAGAATATTTGCAGCTTGAATGCCCCGTCCAGGGGGTGGAGCGAATTGTTGAAGATTCTCCGGTTGGAGGTAGGTGTCAGTCGCGAACATGGACTGGCCACTTTCTGATGCGAGAATGGCTTCAAAGGAAACTCGCTCTTGTCCAGTCTGTAGTTGTTGTATCATAATTATCCTGTTAGTTAAATCCTAGTTAGACAGCGGTTGATGACTATCGCTGTCTTTGTTGATCAACAAACCAAGTTGGTTTACTTCTTTGGTTTACTTCTTTAGTGTGGTATATGTGATCACATATTGACGTCACCCTCGTGGGTACTTGTGTTTTGTTCGGTTTTTGTTTAAAATTCCCCAGGGTGTTTTTGACTATTGAAGATTTGACTATAGAAAACTACAGGCACGACCGACCCGATTGTGCCTCTAGCCTGGACAATGTTCGGATTATCGTTAACTGGATCAGAAAAATTCTGGGGGTTCTACAAACATCACCCCAGTTACCAAGGTTTGTAGTTGCTCAGGAATTTGTAGATTGTCAACCGCAGCTTTGGGATAGGTAACGTCACTGCCATCTATCTCCTGGATCAGGGTTTTCTGCTGTGGTTGGAAGGAAACATTGAAAGTTGATTCCCACAGGGATTGCGGGGCTTGTACACTGATAGTCGGTCCAATGTGCAGGATCCGGAAGCCAAGTTGTTGTAGAGCTAAAGCAGCTTGTCTAGAGTGGTTGGGGGATGACTGAATTTCTGCTGAAATCGTGTTTTCCGGCATAGAACGCCTCCGATGGAAAGTCTGGCGTCGTTGATTTTTGGGTAGGGGCGACCCATTCGAGCCAGTAATTCGGGCAAGTAAGTAATTCGGGCAAGGAATTAATGGCTCAAACCCTAGGTTTTATGTGCTTTTGCTTCGCCCTCCCATAGACTAACCTAGAGTTTCCCTCAATTAAGGGTAACTTGTCAAGCTATAGCGCTACCCCCGCTGGAATCCGGATTCTGGAATCCGGATTCCGGAATCGGGCGGGGGAAGAGTGTGGTTAGAGGGGCGGGTGCGCGTGGGGAGAGGCAGGGCTGTTTAATTCTTTGGCATAAATTGTCAGATCAATGGGATTGAAAGGGAGGTGGGGTGCTGGGGAGAGGTTTTTTTTGAGGTTAAAAATACCTTTTTATTAATAAAAATTCCCCCGATCTCCCGATCTCCCGATCTCCCGATCTCCCGATCTCCCGATCTCCCGATCTCCCTACATCCCTACCAATCACATTTTAGTCGGACAATGAAACAGCGCTGTTTTGATAGTCCTGAATAGGACCGAAAAAATTCACCAGCTCTTTTCTGTAGATTAGCTCCAGGTCATGGAATCAAGTTTGGTGCCAGTTCAAAAGTGAGGGGATTTTTTTATTGGTATTAATTTATACACAAAAAATACAAAAGTTATACGTTTTATACGTTAGCGCTAACGCGATCGCAATCATCAGATTTGCAAACTATAAATATCAGTTAATTTACTTAACGTGATTTTACTGACAGCTCAGGCTATGATCGAGTTAGTCACACAATTAGTAAACCAATTAGTTACAGACTACAGTCAATTAATTAATTTAAATAACTAGGGCGTCTATAACATGAACATAACTAAATTTTTAAGCAGTGGATTAGTTTTAGGGTCTATAGTTTTGGGAGCAGTAGGACAAGCCCAGGCAGCTGATATCGTCAAGTCCTGGTTAGCCGATGAAGCTCATAGCAACCCAGACACATATTGGTCAGGACATGCTTTCTGGTTACCTGAGTTGGACTCAGGGAGATTTGTATTTGACACTTCAGGTATCTTTAATGAATACGATGATGGGAGTGCTAATTTGTTGGGTACCATCGTTTCCGAAAAAGATGATACTAAACAATGGGAGGTTGATATTTGGTTCGAGAGCACACCAGAACCTTGGGGAGGACCTAAAAAGGAACTACCGAAGTCTGAATACGTAGAAAAAGGTGGCCCCGTCGATACTAGTAATTGGCGCTACTATAACATGGATGAAACTCGGGCGACCTTAAGTGGCCTAGGTTTCTACGATGGCAAGGAACTGAATCTTTACCAAAGACCTGAAAATGGTAAATACGCCTTCCAGGTTGGGGTTGGAGCTAATGGCAAAAACACTAACTTTGGTATGTCTGGCTGGCTAGGTGCTACGGGTTCTTTTACTCTTAGCAATGCTGATATTAATGTTGATCTAACTCTGGATCCTAACCATCCTTCCAATTCTCAACCTGTTCCTGAACCCATGACAATGGGCTTGTTCAGCCTAAGCTTGCTGGGATTAAGTGTGACTTCATTAAAGCGCAAGTCTAAGGAATTGGTCTGACCTAGGAATTTTAAAGATTCCCGGATTTTTTCGTCAGCATAGCTGATTCAACCAGTTCTCTGTAGGAACTAGACCACTTTCTCGTAGTCTGTTCCTTTTTTAGGTTTTGTGGTAAGCTATCAGCTATCAGCTGTCAGTTCTCAGTTCTCAGTTCTCAGTTGTGACTTGGCCACTGACAAGTTTCTAGTTTCTAGTTTCTAGTTTTACGTGACTATCAACCAAGAAGGATAAGTAGTAAACTGGATAGGTTCTCAAACTAGTAAGCTCAAACTATTAATCTCAAAAGATTAAATAGTACATTAACTCAGATGTCAGCTGAGGATTAAGCTCAAGGCGTCGTTGAAGGTCAGCCAGATTACGGTATGGGCCACCATCAAAGCGATTTTGCATGATCGCTCTAGCTAAAAACAAGTCCACTGCTGGAATTTTCGTCAACTGTTCTAGAGATGCGGTGTTAGGGTTGACTAGCCCAGGCGTTACTAAACTCTCAGCATCGTAGTAACAAAACCTCAAAATTGGTTGCAAGGGTGTCAGACGTTGTACTGACCAACCTAGGGCAGCGGCCAAATCTTCTAAGCAGCAAAATTGCACACCGCTGCTGGTGAGTTCAAAAAGCGTCCGCGCCTGATGGATAGATATCCCTGGCAATCTCAGCCAATCATCCACACCAGCTTGATTCACATCAATGGTGAGCCCCAATTTGGCAGCTACAGCAATTTCTTCTGTGGATTGTAGCCGATAGTAGGGGTCACGCTTCAGCCTATGCTGAATTGATTGCTGATTTGGGTTTTGTCGAGTCTTGGGTGATAGCCAATCAAAAATTGCCATGAAACTCAAGCAATTAGGTCAAGTAATTGACGACGTTTTTGTTCAAATTCATACTCAGACACTAGTCCCTCCTGACGCAGGCTGTCTAGCTGTCTTAGGGCATCGGCAATTTCCCCTACCTTGGCTGGGTCAATCCCAGCCGATGGATTCTCTGAGGAAGATACTGTAGACTCAATACCGAGGTTAAAATTGAGGTCAAACTGATCTTGACTTTGTAGTAAATACCACACCCCCTCTATAGCACTAGCAATGCGAGGAATGGGTGTCCAACACAGGAGTAAGTACATTACTCCCCAGAAGGGTTGTCCGAGATAAAATTTGTGTAATCCACAAACGGGAATCACTACCCCACTCAATGCCAGTAGGGAAGCGACTTTGCGGCTTTTTGGCTTGCTCAACATACTTGCTTTGACCCGCGTTGAATAGCTTGGTGGAGATCCAAAAACTGTCAATCCTATGTTCCTATAATAATTACTTATCTCAGACGCGAAAGTTACAGGTTACAGATTATAGGTTGAAGGTTGGCAGGTTGAAGGTTGAAGGTTGGCAGGTTCAAGGTTGAAGGTTGGCAGGTTGAAGGTTAACAGGTTGAAGGTTGAAGGTTAACTGGTTGAAGGTTAACTGGTTGAAGGTTAACTGGTTGAAGGTTAACTGGTTGAAGGTTAACTGGTTGAAGGTTAACTGGTTGAAGGTTAACTGGTTGAAGGTTAACTGGTTGAACGCGAATGCGTGGCCAAAGGCCAAGGTTACAGCTTGCCAGTTGCGGGTTACAGGTTACAGCTTGCCAGTTATACATGTGGCGCGTGAGTTGTTAAGGCTCTAACTTTCAACCTTGGCCAAAAGGCCACGCATTCGCGTTCAACGGTCTAACCTTCAAGGGTCTAACCTTCAACGGTCTAACCTTCAACGCTCCAACCTACCCTACAACGAACGCCTTGGGCGAACAACTGACTAATCTTCAACGGACTAATACGGAAAACCGAATTTTGTCCAGGTTTGACGCTACATTAAAATGTGATTAGAAGCGGCGATTGAGTACAACCAAACCGGTTGACAGGTAAGAGCAATGGGTTTTTTTGATTCGGAAATTGTCCAAAAAGAGGCAAAACAGCTGTTTGAAGATTACCAAGAGCTGATTAAATTGGGCAACGACTATGGCAAGTTTGACCGTGAAGGCAAAAAGATTTTCATCGATCAGATGGAACAGATGATGGAGCGCTATCGTATTTTTATGAAGCGCTTCGAGTTATCCGATGACTTCATGGCTCAGATGACCATAGAGCAGCTCAATACTCAGTTAGGTCAATTTGGGATCACCCCTCAGCAGATGTTTGACCAGATGAACATGACATTGGAGCGGATGAAGTCAGACCTAGAGAAGCAATTGTAGTCAGGAACGCCCTTGGTGGGGGTGGGTATACATGGACATCTGCCAAGACAGCTGAGAGCTTAGGGTCTTAGGCTCAGGATTGAGAGTGCCTTAGTAAGGAGCCGCCAATAATGACGGCTGATATCCCTAATTTATCTAGAATTTATCTAGATCGAGGACGCTTAAATTTTGAGGGTCGAGGGAAGTATCTCACTGGCTCGTTCCGCAAAGCGTAAGCCATAAACCTCCGCCAGATCGGTGCGGCATAGCCACCACCTGTTACCCCTCGCCCAAGGGGTCGGTTGTTGTCTCGACCAATCCAAACTGCGGTAGCCATCTGGGGTACATATCCCACAAACCATACATCTCGCTCTGAAGAGGTTGTTCCTGTCTTACCCGCCGCCTGACGCCCTATGTAGGCAGATTTTCCGGTACCTCCGTTAATTACACCGGTTAGGGTATGGTTAAGGGAAGCAACCGCCCATTGATCTAGCACCAGCTTAGGCTTAGGGGTATTATCTAGCAGCACATTGCCTTTACTATCGGTCACTCGGACAATTAAGGTAGTGTCAGAGTGCCAGCCATTATTGGCAAAAGTAGCATAGGCTCCTGCCATTTCCAATGGTGTTACCCCAACTGACCCTAGGGGTAAGGATAGCACCGGTTGCATCGGACTCTTAATCCCAAGGGTCTTAACCACATCAACGACTTTATCAAGTCCCACTCTCCTGCCAATCTTCACCGCTGGCACATTGCTCGATTGAACAATTGCGGTGCGAATGCTCATGGCACCAGAGTAGCCACCACCATAGTTTTTGGGTCTGTAATAGCCTCTACCATCTCGATAACGAACGGGGGTATCGTAAACAGTGGAACGGGGGGAATATTTACCTGTGGCAAAGGCAGTATAGTAAACAAATGGCTTAAAGGATGACCCAGGCTGACGTCGAGCTTGAGTAGCACGGTTGAATTTGCTCTTTTCATAGCTGTATCCCCCGACTATCGCTTTCACAAAATGGGTACGGGGGTCAACGGCGGCTAATGCCACTTGATTATCGTAAAGTCCACGGCGACGCAGGGTGTAATGAGCACGATTAATGATCTTTTCTGCCTGCTTTTGGAATTCGTAGTCAACCGTGGTCTGAACTCGCATTCCGCCCTTGGTGACCGCTTCCTGACCAAATCGCTCTTTTAACTCCACCACAGCAGCTTCTGTGACGAAAGGCAATTTACTGGTGCTCCAGGAAGTACTTTTCCCAATTAACAGGGGCTGTTCCTTAGCTTGTTTTTCTTGGGCTGCTGTAATCCATCCCAAATCCCGCATCCGCCTTAAGACAACGGCTTGTCGCTCTTTAGCTTTAGAGTAGTTGCTGAAGGGACTGTATTCTTCTGGGGACTGGATTAGCCCTGCCAACATGGCTGACTCCCCTAAGGATAGCTCAGATGCTGGCTTAACAAAGTAGCTGCGGGCAGCTGTTTCAATGCCATAGTTATTGTGACCCCAATAGATTTGATTGAGGTACAATTCCAAAATCTCGTCTTTAGAGAAGATTTGCTCAACTCGGATAGCGAGTACAGCTTCAGTGATTTTGCGGCTAAAGGTGCGTTGCCGAGTCAGAAACAGGTTTTTCACCAACTGCATGGTGATTGTAGAACCCCCCTCTACTACTGTCCCTTGTCTCCAGTTGACTAAAAAAGCACGACCGACGCTATTGGGGTTAACCCCATAGTGCATATAGAAGCGACTGTCTTCTATAGCTAGTACAGCCCGCTTGAGTTGAGGGTTGATTTGGCCGAATTCGAGCACTTCCCGATTCGCTTCCCCATGAAGGCTCACTAGAGGTCTACCCTTGACATCGTAAATGTAAGTTGTTTCTGTCGGTGTGTAGTTCCGGAGCATGCGCACATCTGGCAGGTTACGGAAGCTAGTCGCTAAGCCCACAAGTCCACCAGCTACAATCGAGCTAGCTAACATGGTAACCCCGAGGATAGTCCCTCCAGTTACCTGAGCCACCCCTTGCACAAACTGCAATACTTGTGAAGGCTTTCTTTTCCGATTTTTCCGATCTTGTGGTTGTCGAATAGTGCTATATGGCACGGTGATTTCATTTCCTTACTAAAGAACAGACATGTAAGCTAGGGGCTGTGCTTGGGGTGTTTTTTTTACTTCCTATAAGTACTTTCTATAAGACAATTCCAAGGATAGGTGGGCAGAGCAGGAATGTCTAGGACAATTATTTCTCGGTAAATTCCGGCAGTTACTTGCAAAAACTGTAAGTGTATCCATCTTTTCGGTGTATTGCTGATATATCTTGAGGGTTGCAGCTTTTATAGCCCTTCATTCCTAACGGGGTAAATCCAAAGCTTCCTTTACTTCTAGGAGTTACCTTGCCTATACCTAGTCTTTGATGTTTGGCTATGTCTCCAGTGACCCAGCCCTTAATTGGTTTTAATGGATTGTGCCTGACGGGGTAACCGTACTTGTTGAGTGCTGCTTTTTGTCTGCCTCCCTGCCCTTTGCCAGTAACTAACAGTGGCTGAGACGTTTTCAAGACTAAGGTCTCAATATCCCCAACGCAAGCAGCATCAATCCAGTGCTCCTTAGGAAGACCCAGTCTAGTCCGGTTGTACTTGGTCTGCGCTCCGGTTCCAGTAACTACAAACTTGATATTTTGGAGTACTTTCACTAACTTGTTACGAGTTGCATTTACCGCTGCCGCATCCAATAATGGTTGTTTGGCTTTAGTTTTGATTTTTTGGAGTAAACTTGGCTTCTTTTTTAGGAATTCCTCTATAGGTTTGTTTCCTTTTCGTTTATTACATTTTTCGCAGGCTAAGCAGAGATTACTGACTCGATTACTTCCACCAAATGACTTTGGGTGAATGTGCTCGATCTGCAAGGGAACAGACTGTTTACCGCAATAGGTACATTCTCTTCCCCATTTATCAAGTAAGTACTCCCTAACTTCGTAGCCAGCTAGTTCACCTTGTTGGTACTGAATACCATTGATTTCGGGATTCGGCATTTTCTGGGTATCAAACTTAACTCTTTCGACCCAAATTTCATTGACCGGGCAAAACTTGGTTAATCGCTTTACCCACGTTTCAATAGTCGAAACCCTGTGTTCTAGGCTGGGTGGGAGCCAAGCCTCTGAACGTTTGCGATTAAAAAACCGTGGCTTTCTGTAACGGGTGTGACGATTACGTCTTCGGTGCCTTACAGCTTTTCTAGACTCTAATTTTTTATTGATCAACCCTCCTCTGTGTTCTAACTCCATTCCCCAAATGATTTGGTTGTTTTGGACTAGAGCAAATCCAGTTGTTTGGCTACCAGGATCAATCTTAATTTTACAAGGTGATACAATTGGATTATCAATCGCTGTTTTTAAGATGATCGTGAACGGGTACATCCGAAAAACAGCAGCTTTACCTTTGTCTAACAACCGACGAGCTTTCTTTGGTGGAATAGGGTTTAATGGCTGCTTGTTTGTGTCAATAACAAATACATACTTTGGCATTTTTAGTGCTCTCAATTTGGTAATGTGTTCCTTGACAATGTTGGGATGGCTTGTTGGGCTAACCACACATTTGCCTTTGTCTTAATGATTAGCGACAGAGCCAGAAGCTGGAGTTCACCTCTGGGTGTCATAACCAAACCAACCTAGGAATCGCACCTGAGTCTGCATCCTAGTTGGCAATCCCGGAGATTACCGGGAATTCCCTAGGCTTTGGCTAGGAGGATTACTTACAAGTCTTGAGCATCGAATTTCTTAATAATGCCAGGACGTTATGGATAAGTGTCAAGCCCTACAGGTAAGCTTCTACTTAAGCTTCAACTACTGTAGCGATAAATAATTTTTGAATTAAAGCTAATTCTAGCCAATTCATACCATTTTGTATTCTACGACGGTCATTTCCCGTCTTGATGCAGTCCCTGTGGCAGATGCATCCACCGATTGAACCCTTGAGAGCCTAAAGCATGGGGGATTTAATCCCTATCTTACAAGCGATGCAGCGCCGCCAAAGGGGGTTCCCCCCATGAGCGACTGCATCAAGAAGAGTGGGCAAAAGCCGCATCTCGTAACAGTTGTCAACGGTTTTTTGTATAATAGTTAGCGGCATTTAGACATGGTTTTGGCAAGTGTCGGTCTAGCTGCTTAGAATTTGTAAACGATCCTTAGGATAAATTTAAACAATCTGTACTAACCTAGTTAATTGCCAACCATAGTCCCAACCAATGTCAAATTTTGAAATTCCCCTTTCTAACCAGCTAGCTTGGCTAGACAGAGGTACCAGTGAAATTTTTCCCCTACAACCGGATTCTCAGGATCCGAGTGAAAATCTAGCTATTCGGCTCAAGCAAGCTGAGCGTCCCTTACGGGTCAAGTTAGGTATAGACCCAACCGGTGCGGATCTCCACTTAGGTCATAGTATCCCAGTCAGAAAACTACGGGCATTCCAAGATGCTGGTCATACCGCTGTCTTAATTATTGGTGACTTTACCGCTAGAATCGGTGACCCTACCGGGAAGTCTGAGGTACGTCGCCAGTTGACACCAGCTCAGGTCAAGGAAAATGCTGAAACTTATCTGTCACAGGTGCGCCCTATTCTAGATTTTGATACCCCAGGACGGCTAGAAATTCGCTATAACTCTGAGTGGCTTAACCAGTTGGATTTGTCTGAGATTATTGAGTTGTTAGCCACTATGACCGTAGGGCAAATGCTGGCGAAGGAAGGGTTTGCTGAACGCTATCAACAACAAAATCCTATTTTCCTCCATGAGTTTCTCTACCCATTGATGCAGGGCTATGATTCTGTGGCAGTCAAGGCTGATGTGGAGTTAGGGGGAACTGACCAAAAGTTTAATATTGCCTTGGGACGGGATTTACAACGGCATTTTGGGCAATCTCCCCAGTTCGGCTTACTGCTGCCAATTTTGATTGGGACGGATGGGATACAGAAAATGTCTAAGTCTTTGGGGAATTATGTGGGCTTGTCAGATGATCCCCTGACCATGTACTCGAAGCTGGAGGGCACACCAGATCATCTATTGACGCAATATTTTGAGCTGTTGACTGATGTGCCATTGGATCAGCTTCCAGAACAGCCACGGGAGCAGCAAAAACAATTGGCTCTGACTATTGTGACCCAATATCACGGTGAAGCAGCGGCAAAAGAAGCTCAGCAGGCAGCACTAAACTTAGTAAAGGGTAGCACTACTGGTACGGGGGATTCTGTGCCAGAATTTTCATTGTCTTCTGTGGACTTTCCCGCTAAGTTGTTCTATATCCTTAAAGAATCCGGTTTGTGCCAAAGTAGTGGCGAAGGCAGGCGACAGATTCAAGGGGGAGGTGTTAAGTTGGATGGCGATCGCATTTCAGCGGTTGACCAGACCTTTGATTCCCCTGATCAATTGGTGGGAAAGGTTTTGCAGGTGGGGAAAAAGAAGTTTGCCCGTTTAGTTAGTTGAAGGTATCAATGAAGGTTAGAAGGTTAGAAGGTTAGAAGGTTAGAAGGTTAGAAGGTTGAAGGTTGAAGGTTAGGAGGTTGAAGGTTAGGAGGTTGAAGGTTGAAGGTTAGGAGGTTGAAGGTTGAAGGTTAGGAGGTTAGGAGGTTGAAGGTTGAAGATCGGATTATTGTTCCTTTGGATGTGCCGAGCAAAGAAGATGCGATCGCATTAGTGGAGCAGTTGCCTGAGGTTAGCTTTTGGAAAGTAGGGCTGGAACTGTTTGTGAGCACTGGTTCTGAGATTATTCATACTCTCAAACATCGGCAAAAGCGGATATTTCTGGATCTTAAATTTCACGATATCCCCAATACGGTCGCTGGAGCAACAAGGGTTGCAGCCGCCTATGGTGTGGACTTAATCACCATTCATGCTGTTGCTGGTCGCAATGCTCTCAAACGAGCGGCTGAAGCGGCAGTTGAGGGAGCTTTGACAGCGGGATGTCCCCCCCCAAAGTTAATTGGTATTACTCTACTCACCAGTCTCAATTCCCGGGATTTGGCCTTTGACCTGAAAATTCCGATCGAGTTGCCCGAATTTGTCTTACAAATGGCACTACTCGCTCAAGAGTCAGGTTTGAATGGGGCAGTGTGCTCCCCCATGGAAGTATCACAGCTACGACAAGTGTGTGGTGATGATTTTCTCCTGGTTTGTCCAGGAGTACGCCCCCAATGGTCAGAAAAAGGTGATCAACGACGGGCAATGACCCCACTAGCTGCTCTACAAGCTGGTGCAGATTACCTAGTTATAGGGCGACCAATTACCGCTGCTGACGACCCAGTGGCTGCCTGGAATAGGATTTGTGAGGAATTAGCTGGTACTGGTGTATAGCTTTCAGCTGACGGGATTACTTCTAATTGCTTACTTGGGATTACAGATTAATGGGTTGAACCTTAGCAAGTTGAACCTAGAAGGTTTCCCAGAAAACTTTCAACTACACTTCTTTCAGAAGTTGGGAACAGGGAACAGGGAACAGGGAACAGTGGACAAGAATTCACGAAAACAGTATCAGAAAACTACTTTTGAAAGAGGTCTACTGTTGAACCTACCCTTCTCGAACGCCTTTGGCCAACAACCTACCAACTTTCAACTGACCAACCTTCAACCTGTCAACCTTCAACCTGTCAATCTTCAACCTGTCAACCTTCAACCTGTCAACCTTCAACCTGTCAACCTTCAACCTGTCAACCTTCAACCTGTCAACCTTCAACCTGTCAACCTTCAACCTGTCAACCTTCAACCTGCCAACTTTCAACCTACTAACCTTCAACCTCCCAACCTTCAATCTGCCAACCTCCAACCGACCAACCTTAACCCTTCAAGGTTCCTCCGACCTGCCAACCTTCAACCTTCACCCCGTCCAACCTGTTCGGTAGAGGTGGAAACCTTAACCTCCCTATTGCTGAAGGATTTACCTAGCTATGCCAATCGAGTGATTCAGAGGGCGCGGCGCTCAGACTCCACTGTGGACAATTTCAGTTATGTAATCGTGGCAGGAAAGCCAGAGTTTGAACCTCTGCCCCTTAAGTCCTTTCAATCCACGACTGTACCTAACCCAACGGATAGCGAAGCACTTCAACAAATCTTTCTAACTACCCTAGAGCGCAAGTATTTCAAGGATAAAGCTGTAGAGTTTCAGAATTATCACTGGCTATTTTTGACCAAAAGCTCTGATGGCTGGCGCTTAGTGATGATTTTTTCCCGTATTGGTTCTGTTTCAGAAGGCAAACTTCCTACACCGCCACGGGAAAGTACTAATGGTGTTATTGGTCAAGCGGTTAAGACTTGGCTCCGGGATTGTCGTGCTGGGACAATTCGAGCCTTTGAACAGAATCCCGTCAATTCCCGTCCTTGAGACAGCAAAGCATTCAGCCGTCAGTGGTCAGCCGTCAGTGGTCAGCCGTCAGCTTATTTTATTCAAAAGCACCGATTGCGCTACGGGCATCAGCTGATAGCTGATACGCGACACGCTGATAGCTTACGTTTAGAAAGATTTAAGAATTTAGCGCTGATTTCCTTCACTCTTCTAAAATCTCTACTAAGTCCTGAACCATTACATCAAACGTCCTGGCTAATTTATCCATAGAAGTATAGTCAATTGTTTTTAGACCAGGACAGCGGGCATAGTGTCTTACAGTGCTGTAAATCACTCCGGAACGGTCAGAAACTTCCTTGAGTGTCCAGCCCTTCTCCTGTGCTAGTTCTCGTACTTTCAGTCTGACTAAACCCATACTTGACAATTGATGAAGTTTATAGTTTAATAGTTCAATCGAGCAAACTATGAAAAGCGATCGCCCTCAAAAAATTTAAAGACCAGGGCGATCGCACATAGCAAACCTCATGTCAAGAAACATGGAGGTAATACTAATTATGTTAACAACACCTAGCCATAAATTACCCGTAGTCACCGTATCTAAAATCAACCATAAATCGCGAGTGGTTCATCCACTGGCACGATTTGTCACTGAAAATACGGTAGCCTTGTTTTTTAATATCCAACCAGAGGAAATTTATCGCATCGATTGCTGGCAGCACGTTGTTTACGTACACGCCAAAGGTGTCAGTCAATTTGTCAGCTACGCCGATTTTCCGCCAATTTTAGGGGTAGACCCCCCAAAAACTGGAGATTACGACCGCTGGCTTAAACGGCGGGACAAAAGGCACAAATCCAAGCAATCCCTGGGTTTTTGGAGCCGATTCTACGCCCAGCAGTTTAAGCAAGCTTCCTCAAAGCTTAATCTTTATCAGTGGGGAAAATTGGTTGGTCTAGTCAAACGTGTACTTTTTGAGGCAGAATTGCAACAATTGCGGCAAATGTATGTGAACGAGAAAAGTTGGTGGGACGATTTTTGACTAGATACTATATCCTGATTCTATTGAGTCTTCTGTGTTTAACTGGCTGTAATTCCCCTGATAGTGCAGTTTTACAGTCCAACCAGGACAGTACTTTGAAGCTACTGTACTGGCAAGCACCCACTATCCTCAATCCCCATCTTTCTAATGGTTACAAGGATTCCGAAGCGAGTCGGATTACCCTTGAACCTCTGACTAGTTATGACAAAAATGGGGAGATGGTTCTGTTTTTGGCAGCAGAAGTTCCTACGGTAGAGAATGGTGGAATTGCTGCTGATGGTAAGTCGGTGACTTGGAAACTAAAGCGCAATGTAAAGTGGTCCGATGGCACCCCTTTCACCGCTGCTGATGTGGTGTTCACTTATGAGTTCATCACCAATCCAGCCGTAGGTTCGACTACTGCTAGTACCTATAAAACTATCAAAAACGTTGAAGCAATCGACGACTACACAGTCAAAGTCAACTTCAAGGATGTTAATCCAGCTTGGTTTTTAGTCTTTTCCGGTAGTGATGGCATTATTTTGCCACGGCATTTATATCAAGATTTCAATGGTGCCAATGCACGACAAGCGCCAGCCAACTTGATGCCTGTAGGAACCGGTCCTTATCAGGTCGTAGAATTTAAGCCAGGGGATACTGTAGTTTATCAGCCAAACCCTAACTTCCGAGAAGCCGATAAACCCTATTTCGAGCGAGTAGAACTAAAAGGCGGTGGTGATGCTACCTCTGCTGCTAGAGCAGTCTTACAAACCGGCGATGGGGATTATGCCTACAATCTGCAAGTGGAAGCACCGGTGTTGAAGCGACTGGAAGCGGGGGGTAAAGGTAAAGTGGTGGCTATCTTTGGGGCGTTGGTAGAACGGATTTTAATCAATCAAACCGACCCCAATCAACAAGCCCCCTCTGGAGAACGGTCTAGTGTCAAATTTCCCCATCCGTTCTTCAAAGACAAGCGAGTGCGTCAGGCTTTTAACCTAGCCCTAGACCGGGAAACCATTGCCCAACAGCTTTATGGACCAACGGGCAAAGCCACAGGGAATTTCTTAGTGTTACCAGAGCAATATAAGTCTCCCAATACTACCTATGAATTTAACCCTAAAAAAGCGGTAGCCTTGTTGGAGGAAGCAGGCTGGAAAGATACCAATGGTAACGGGATTCGGGATAAAGATGGGGTGGAGATGACCGTGTTGTTTCAGACTTCGGTCAATCCCGTGCGCCAGAAGACTCAGGAAATTGTCAAACAGACCCTAGCCTCGATTGGGGTTGGGGTAGAACTCAAGAGTATTGATGCTAGTATTTATTTCTCTGGTGATCCAGCCAACACCGATACTAACCAACGCTTCTATGCTGACCTACAAATGTTCACCACAGGGAATGATAGCCCCGACCCTGGTGCGTATCTGAAAACCTATACCTGTGATGAAATTTCCCAGAAAGCTAATCAATGGTCTCGAAAAAATGTCTCTCGCTACTGTAATCCGAAATACGATCAGCTTTGGCAGCAGTCTACAAAGGAGTTAGACCCAGAAAAACGTCGGAAAATCTTTATCCAGATGAATGACTTACTGGTTAAAGATGATGTGGTAGTTTTGCCCATTGTCCATCGGGCTGACGCAGCTGGGTTTAGCAATCAGCTGGAGGGTTATGACTTGACACCATGGGATCGCAATACTTGGAATATTATGGATTGGAAGCGGAAGTGATAGTTATTCCTAATTTTTCAAGTTTCAAGTTTCAATTAACGTCAGCTATCAGCTATCAGCTATCAGCTATCAGCTATCAGCTAGGAGGGATTTTAACTATAGGGGGTCGAATGAGTAAAATGAGCAGGGATTTTCAACGAGCCGTACCAGCATAAGCTTGTTTACTACCTCCTGTTCATTAGCTGACGGCTGTTCGCGTAGCGTGGCCAACGGCCAACGGCTGATAGCTGAATGCTTACAAATTAACTAATAATCAATTTCAATGACGCGATACTTAATTAATCGTCTTTTAGTTTCTATTCCCACCTTGATTGCTATCAGTATCGTAGTATTCGGTATCCTGGCCTTAGCACCTGGAGACCCGATGGGGGAATTTGCCACTAATCCTTCGATTACCCCAGAAGTGCGGGAAAATATTCGTCGAGCCCTTGGTTTAGACCAACCCATCCCGATTCGGTATATTAAATGGGCGTGGTCATTTATCCAAGGGGATATGGGATACTCCTTCACTAGCCGTAGTCCTGTTAGTGCCCTAATGCTCCAGCGTTTACCTACTACGTTATGGGTTGTAGGTTCCGCTTATATTTTTGCTGTATTGCTGGCGTTTCCCTTAGGAATAATTTCGGCACTTAAACGTTACTCTATCTTTGATAACATTGTCACCACCCTGGCTTTTCTAGGATTTTCTCTACCAACCTTTTTCACTGGTTTGCTGTTCATTATTCTGTTTAGTGTCCAGCTAAATTGGTTACCGTTTATCTACGACAGCACCCTGAAGGTAACAGATTGGAATAGTTTTGTTATCCAAGTCAAGCAGTCTATCATGCCCATCGTAGTATTAGGCTTATTTCAAGCAGCAGTATTGATGCGTTTTATTCGTTCATCCATACTCGAACAGCTAAATCAAGACTACGTGCGTACTGCTTATGCTAAGGGATTACATCAATTTGTAGTGGTCAATCGCCATATCTTACGGAATGCTCTGATTCCGGTTGTTACCTTAGTCGCCCTAGATATTCCTACTGTATTCACTGGTGCTTTAATCACTGAACAAGTATTCCGAGTACCTGGAATTGGTGCTTTGCTGATTGATTCTATCTATCGAAACGATACACCAGTAGTGATGGCGATTACCTTTATCTACGCTATTTTAATTGTAGTCTTTAATCTAGTCGCTGATATCCTTTATGGCATTCTAGATCCGAGAGTTCAGATAATATAGTAGGGAACAGGGAACAGGGAACAGGGAACAGGGATTAGGGAGTAGGGATTAGGGATTAGGGAATAAAAACTATCACAATTCATGATATAAATGCTATAGCTAACTGAGGTCTACAGCAGTCTATATTATAGCGTTTATCGCAGTTATGAGGTACGCTTATCAACCTCAAAGTCCCCCTTATTAAGGGGGATTTAGGGGGGTCATTTTGTACCTTATGGGATATAGAATTGCTATATAATGAGGTACACAGAATTTTTAAACTATTACTTATTAGAACTTAACTGCTCCCTGCTCCCTGCTCCCTGCTCCCTAAAATTTACCTCACCTAATTAAAAGCCTATACACTATACAAAAAATGAATTTTCTGTGGAAGTTTTTTGGTGGAGATGGATGGCGTCGGTTTCGCCAAGACCGAATGGCTGTAATCGGGTCTATTGTACTTATAATTATGGTGCTTACCATTGTTTTAGGGCCATTCATTGATAAAACACCTATTGACAAAATTGACTTTAGTCTATCCAGTGCGCCACCAAGTTGGGAACATCCTTTTGGTACTAATGATTTAGGGCAGGATCAACTGGCTCGGGTATTGTGGGGGGGACGCATCTCTTTAACGGTGGGGATTGCGGCTATGGTAGTGGCGATTTCCTTGGGAACTTTAATTGGAGCGTTATCGGGTTTCTATGGAGGAGTAATTGATACCTTCCTAATGCGTCTGACGGATTTATTTTTAGCATTACCTCAGCTACCGTTGTTACTGTTAGTGATTTATTTATTCCGAGATGTCATGCGGCAGCTGGCTGGGCCAGAGTTGGGTATTTTTATATTGATAGTGCTAGTAATTGGTTGCTTGAATTGGATGTCGGTGGCGCGATTAGTACGAGCTAGTTTCTTGACAGTGCGAGAGATGGATTTTGTAACAGCAGCTCGCTCGATTGGTGCTAAACCTCGTCGATTGATTTGGGCTCATATTCTTCCTAATGTGCTTAGTCCGGTAATTGTTGCAGCTACCTTGGCGGTGGGAAATGCGATTATTACTGAGTCTACTCTGAGTTTTTTAGGCTTAGGTTTTCCCCCTGATGTTCCTACCTGGGGACGAATGCTATTTGATGCCCAAAATTATATTGAAATAGCGCCTCATATGGCAATTTTTCCAGGATTAGCGATTTTTTTAACAGTGCTTAGTATTAATTATATTGGGGATGGATTGAGAGATGCATTGGATCCGCAAACAAGGAGAAAGTAGGGAGTAGGGAATCGGGAATCGGGAATCGGGAATCGGGAATCGGGAATCGGGAATCGGGAATCGGGAGTAGGGTGCGTTAGGGGGGCTCTTATTTTTCGCCTCGTAGCCAGTTGGAACAGCCCGCCCCGTAACGCACCACTGCTGGGTCAAAGTACAACAGCTTTTATAGCAACAAATATAGTTATTTTAAATAAGGAGGAGACACTAAGAAGCACAATATTCACGAATCACTTCATCCAGAGAAGTGTCTATAGAAGTAGACATTCTGGCTCTCTTTAAAGCACTAAAATCATGCTCTATATCATGGAAATCTGGAGAGTATTTCGGCAAAAATAATACTTGATGACTGACTGACTCTACTAATTCTCTAATTGCATTTTTTCTAGGAATTGGTGCATTATCCATAATTAATACTGAAGGAATTGTTAATGAGGGTAATAAATATTGGCTTAACCATCCTTCAAATACTTCTGCATTCAGACTACCACTAAACAAGGGGCTATTAAATCTTTTGATTTCTTCCTTATTCCTGCTACTAAATTTTCTATTTTTATTCGTTTTACTGTTTGTTCACCATACAGTTTATTCCCTTTTTTTGACCATCCATAAAGGCATGACTGTATTTTGTCAAACCCTGATTAATCAATGAATACAAGGCTTTTGATTCCAGATATTTTTATTAATTCTCTTAATGCTCTTAAATACTTTATTCTTTCTTTTCTATCTCTGTCTTGATGCAGTCGCTCATGGTTTGTTCGCGTTCGCCTTTGGCGTGGCCTACGGCCAAGCGTCGCCTTTGGCGATAGTTACCGTAAGACAGGCTCGCCTTAATCAATGGAGGCGCGCTTTCCTATGGCGAATTAAATTACGGGGTCGCGCCTCAAGTTTTAACCCTTTTTTGCATAACCTACCAACCATAAAGGCTCAACGTAATCAGGTTTCGTCTCCGGGGAAACCCCCAAGACCGCGCTGCATCGCTTTCCCGATAACGAAGTTCTTTTTTTTTACGAGTTATTTTCATTTTTTTGAGTGCGTAGAATATTGCACTCGGGCGCACTCCAAATTTTTTCGCTCTCTCTATTAATTTAGCATCTGGATTTTATTTGACATCTTGTTCTAAGGCTTTCCAATCTAGCTTTCTTTGACGACGTTATACCTTAGTCGCCTTTAGTTCTGAACGATTTAACCACTTGTATATTGTCGCTCTTCCTATCCCAAATACTTTCGCTGCCTCTGTAATCTTTCCACCTTTTTCTATATAGTTTATTACTTTTTTTCTGAAATCTAGACTGTATGGCATTGCTGTCAGTTATTGAAAATATACCCTTTTTATTTTACCTCATTACCGTCTTATCCTTAATTGAAACAACTATATATATTAATCCACCCGGCCAAATCGCCTAAGAGGAAACAGACGGAATAAAACTTCACCATAAATTTCATCCCTAGCCACCACACCCATCAAAAGATTATCCTGATCATCTGGATTTTTACCCAAAACTAAATAGCAACAAGAGGGGATTTCTCTGTCTACTTCGTGGTCATATTGGATGGGAATTCCTTGAATGTAGTCAGTTTTCAAGCGTTGACCATTTATATAAACTTCTCCTTGCTTAATGGCAAACGTTTCCCCAGGTAAAGCCACAATCCGCATAATGTACTTCTTACGATTAAAGCCTTGCTGCGCCAAATTTTTTTTAACCCAAAAGTCAATCAGATCTCCGTGGTGGAATTTGCGCCAATGACGGGTCACAATATCCCTGAGAACCACATCACCGCTCTGGACTACTGGTACTACCGTTGATTCTAGCCCACTGTCAACCCTATAGATACTGCTACTAATAATTAGAAAAACAAACAGAGAAAATCCCAACAGAATATACCCCAGCCCAGTGTTTTTAGAACCTTCAATCAGGGGAGCTGAAACAGGTTGATTGCCCACAAAATGCTGACGCAGGGCATCATGAAGAAAACGGTAACGCCCTCCCACTTGCTGAATCAACCGCCGTTCTGCGGCATAACTGAGGAACTTGGCATAGTTCCAAGGAATTGCTCCCCTTTGGCACAAAATTAGCCTCAGGGTTAAGTGCGGTATCCAGTCTTGACCCCCACTTGCTATTGCCGAAACCAATCCTACAAGTAAACCCATTCTTAAAGAGCTAGTCAAATCAAAGTTAGCTGGGGTAAAGATGGAGACAAAGGGAAAAATTAATGCCCCAGCCGGAAAAGCAAACAGGGGAATAATAAAAGTTTTTTTAAAAGATTCTTTTATACTTTGATTAGGATTTTCCTTAGCAATTTCTGTTTTTAAGCAAAAAAAATGCCCAAAAATCATCCAACCTAAAAATAAAATCAGACAAGAAGTCAGTCCAAAAATCAGCAAAAATTTCAGCCCAAAAATCAGACAAGAAGTCAGCCCAAAAATTAGACAAGAAGTCAGCCCAAAAATTAGAGAAGAAGTCAGCCCAGACCAACTGACATCAAAAGCTTCAGCTTGTCTTTCGGAGTCTTTAAAATCAGTGAATTTTAGCCCTAAAATTATACCAAATATCAGCCCATAAAGCAGACCAAATATCAAATCATAAAGCAGACCAAATATCAAACCATAAAGCAGACCAACAATCAGTCCAGAAATTAATCTAAAAATAATTCTTTGAAAACCTTTTTTTAACCAATATGACTGCATATTTTCAATCAAAAATTCAGTGGTTGAATCGGCTACTAATTGCCGAGCTAGATAAGTCAACCAATGTCTAGTATCCTCATCCCCATAAGGAACTCCCTTGGGATATTTTTGCTGATCAAGGGGTAACTTTAAGCGCTCCTCCACATAGGCTGACCAAAGTTGTGCTTTATTGGTAATCGGCTGCCCCTGGTATGCCGTCACCATCACGTTTAAAAACAGGGGTTTATCTGCCAGTTCTCTCATCTGGGCATCACTGGATAGCACTTGCCAAAGCTTCGGTTTACCGAGGCGCTGGAGATAATTTTGGATTTGGACATCATTGGGGGACTGCAAGCAATAAGCCCCATTAAGTTTACGTAGTTTGACTATTCCCTGCTGATATTCTTCCAGGCGACAGCAAACCACCCCACGGCGTTGGATGTTTTGCTTGAAAAACTGATTAATTTTGGTGACGCACAGCCTTTGACGGGGTATGCCTAACTCATCTAAACCATCGAGAAGGGGCAGTAGTTGATGGTTTTTGAGCCATTGTTGACTAATTTTTTCGTCAATGCTGTAATTGTGTTTTAGTTGAGCCACTAACCATTGATCAATCGGTTGCTGATCATTTTTCCAGGCAGAAAGCTCGAAGATGATCGGGACCGGTGCAGCATGATTCTGTTCTGCTTGCTTAACTAAATCCTCTGCTAGTCTTAGTAAAGTGGTGGTTTTCCCAGACCCCGGTTCCCCTAAAATGAGTAACCGACCTTGCACATCTGGCCGTTCAAATACCTCCATTGCTGAGGTTTGAGGCGCTAGGGGAATTACTTTCTGTCGCTGGTCACGTTCTACCGCCCCCTTGCTCTGCTCCATTGGTAATTCCAGATACAGATTAATCTCTAACTGGTCTTGGTGCAGAGAATCCTGGAGTCGAGTTGTTACCTCCCAATTAACTGCTTTCAGTAAGTCTTTGCGATTGCAACTAGCAGCATACTGATCACGCTCAAGCCAGCCAATTAGCTTGCGTTGTAATTCTCTCCAAAGGGGAGCTGGCAAATTTCTTGGCTGCTCCCGATGATTAATGTAATTACCCTCAACATACACACCGTGGTCAGCAAAATCAGTCTCGCGGTAATTACGTCCTGTCTTAATTTCACGCTCTGGCTGCTTTGGTTCTTCAGTCACGACTGTAAATCAAGCTAGGGTGATCGAGGTCTAGTCTGCTGTTAATACTGCTGAGTTTGCGTTGCTGAATTGAAGTATGAATGCGCAATCGTTTGGTTTTGCTAAAGCCCCCTAAATCCCCCAAATTTGGGGGACTTTTAGAGTTTTTTCCCCCCAGAATTGGGGGGTTAGGGGGGCGAAACCATACTCAGAATCAGCAACGCCTAGTTTCCTGCAAATCTTGCAGGGCACCGATAACAAAACTAGCAGCCGGATGGTTCAGCAGTTGCTCAAAAGCACTGACACCACCAGCTTTCAAGGCACTGAGTACTCTATTACTCAAAGCAGGGTTAGTGTCAATCTGCTCAACTGCTGCTGCTGCCACCTTCATCTTTCCAGTGGTAGTATCGGTAGGGTAAGTTTTGTCTAAGGTCTCTAGTAATTGTTGAATCTCTGCTGCAGCTTTAGCGAGGTTTTGTTTTTGCTCTGGGTTATTATTGTAATAATCGCCCTCGACGTAAGCACCTTGGTCCCTGAAGTTGCTGTCACGGTAGTTTCTACCTACTGTTTCACGGTAATCCCTACCAGCTTGAATATTGCGATCGCCACTCATAACTAATTTCTCCTTAGCCCCTCACGGTAAAGCCAATCCTATATCCCTTTTCAGCCATGAGCACCCTCAATGCACTAAAAATGGGAGTATTGGCTGTATTGTAGCTAGATTTGGATAAATTGACTGAATCTCAACTCTGTTAATTCAGCAATGCCGTCTTTCTTACCCTTCTCACGACTCAATCCCTAATTCCTCTTTCAATTCTTCCAAACTTTGAGGAGTAGCTTCTTCTGACTCTGCCCATTCCAAGGCCCTAAACAGACGCTTGGCATTTTCTGGCGATCGCAACAAATAAATAGTTTCTAAGATACCGGACAATTCATCTTCAGCAATTAACGCCACATTTTTCTGGTTACTACGCTTGATGACGATAATTTCGCGCTGATCGTAAACTTGATCTAGGATGCTAGCTAGGTTAGCTTTTGCTTGAGAATAGGTAGTTTCCCGACTTGACATCGTTTCATTGAGGCTGAGTTGCACAATAATATTGTGCATCATTGAAATTGGAACTGCACGGTAATCTGATCCGGTGCAGCTCCTAAAAGCTGTTTGACCCGATGGTTAGAATGGGAATCTTGGTAGAACAGGCATCTTGCCTGTTTCATGTTCCGGCATCTTGGTGGAATGAGCATCTTGGTGGAATAGGCATCTTGCCTGTTCGGCGATCTATTCGAGCGGGCAAGATGCCCACTCTACGAAATTGGTTATTCCCGAGCGGGCAAGATGCCCACTCTACCAAATTGGTTATTCCCGATTCCCGATTCCCGATTCCCGATTCCCGATTCCCTTTACTACCCAAATACCTCCTGAATTTCTAACTGCTCCAACCCTCGCCCAATCAAGACCAAGAGAGTCTGACGCTTTTCATCAGCTTGCCAAGGACGGTCAAAGAAACTCTCAATGCGATCGCCTACTCCTTGGATCACCATCCGCATCGGTTTATTAGCAACATTCACAAATCCCTTAATGCGATAAATCTCTTGCTGTTGCACCAATTGTCGTAATTTTGTCTTGATTACCTGTGGGTCAAATGCCTGATCTAAAATCAAATTAACTGAATTAATATCATCATCATGGTCATGGTCTTCTTCATGGTCATGATGGCTAGGACGGGATTCTAAATTATCTTCCACTCCGGCATTAAATCCTAGCAGTAAATCAGGACTAATGTCTCCCTCCTGACAAGGAACGACTTTCACACTACTTGGTAACTGCTGTTGCAACCAATTATTTACTTTGGTTTGAGTAGGACTATCCACTAAATCCACTTTAGTCAACAGCACCATATCAGCACAAGCTAGCTGGTCTTCAAACAATTCCTCGATGGGAGTTTCATGTTCTAAGGTTGGGTCAGCCTGACGTTGGGCTTCTAAAGCATTGATATCGCTGACTAAAGTACCAGCCGCTAAGGCATCGCAGTCTACGACAGTCACCACCCCATCCACCGTAGCGCCAGTGCGAATTTCTGGCCAACGAAAGGCTTGAACTAGAGGTTTAGGCAACGCTAATCCCGAGGTTTCAATCAAAATATTATCAATTTTGTCACGACGCTTCAGCAATTCTTGGATTGTCGGTAAAAATTCTTCTTGAACCGTGCAACACAGACAACCATTCGCTAGTTCTAAAATATTGTTATTGGCGTCATCATCTTCATCACAAATCTGACAGGAACGCAATAGTTCCCCATCAATTCCTACTTCACCAAATTCATTAACAATTACAGCAATGCGCCTGCCCTGATTATTTTGCAGCAGGTGACGCACGAGAGTAGTTTTGCCACTACCGAGGAATCCGGTAACAACAGTAACAGGAATTTTTGCAGCCATTTTAAGTAAGTTAAGGAGTACAGTTAAGGTTTAAGGTTGGTTGAAGGTTATTTGGTTGAAAGTTGGTTGGTTGTTCGCGTAGCGTGGCCTTTTGGCCAAGGTTGTTCGCGTAGCGTGGCCTTTTGGCCAAGGTTGGTTGGTTGAAGGTTATTTTGTTGTTCGCGTAGCGTGGCCTTTTGGCCAAGGTTGAAGGTTGAAGGTTGAAGGTTATTTTGTTGTTCGCGTAGCGTGGCCTTTTGGCCAAGGTTAGTTGGTTGTTCGCCTTTGGCGTTTGGTGTAGGGTAGGTTTAAGGTTGGGATAGGGATCCGTGTAGGAATTGTGATCATTTTTGTTCCCTGTTCCCTGTTCCCTGTTCCCTGTTCCCGACTTCTGCAAGAAGTCTATTACCTAAACGTACATACTGGGTATTTTTCAAACAATCGAGAAGCAATTGTTTGGTATTCAATGATGCTGTTTCGGACTACAAAACTGTCTGTTCCATCGTAGGCATGGTCATTTAAGGGCGTGTAGTTCCAAGTAATGTAAATAACTTCACCTTCGATCGTTTCCGGAACGATTATATTATTGCCATCTGCAAATATTTCAAAAAGACTGTCAAAAACGCAGGCTACTTGGTCAATACCCTTGTAAACTGTGTTGTTGAGAATCAAGATGGAGTCTTCGGAATAGTCAGAGATAATGTCCTCTAGGTCGGAGTTTGCCCATGCATTAATGTGGTGTTCCCATACCTTTCTCGTTTCCTCTGTTGTTTCATCGGCACGCCAGTTATAATAGGCTACCAAATTGGTGTTCAAGCTCGGTTCCGCGTTCCCAACAGAAGCATCTGCAAGTACTGGAGCGGAAAAACACGCCCAGCAAAGCCCGATTGCGATCGCAGTTAATATCCCGGCTTTTAACCACTTCAAACGTCCCAAAATACTTATATAAATCATAGACTATCTTTTTATAACTCTTCAATAAGCTAACAATACTTTTTAGTTGTGACCTCTCAGCTTTTTGGCTGAGGTATTTATAGCTGCTCAATGAGCAATTGGCAACTTTGGAATCTTCCGGGAAAGTAAAACCAATAAGAGAAGACATCAATATCTAACGGTTCAGTTAGAAATTTTAATCGGATGATATTCGATCGCCATCCAGATACAATCCGTATCTGAATAATACTGATGCCACGGATAGGTATATTGCTGGTTTTCGTGTACTTCACAAAAAGGAACGATCTGGGTGTATCCCTCAGTCATCAAGAGATCTTCATAGAGAGTCCCAAAATCCTCTTCTTTGAACTTCTGCATTCGTCCCTGTCCCAAGACTTGGGTGTGAATTTCAAGAAAGTCATGTTGGTTATGGATGGCACAATTGGTACGAGAAGGGGCATACCAAAGGTTAACTTTAACAGAGAACTTTTCTTGTTGATGGGGTGTACTCGATTGCCTTGCCATAAAATAGGGATCGACTTCTATAATTCCAGCCTCATCTTGAGGAGACTTCCACAGCGGTACATCTTTGGGGAAGTCGATCAAATTACCTAATAGATTCCACCCTGGCTCAAAGACAATCTTGCCGATGTTTTTGCTCTCTACTACCTCCAGCAAAAGTAAGGATTTGGCTTTTTGGACAGTAGTATCTTTGAGGATGGTCGATGAAAAAGCCGGAATAATGCTGGTGTTCGTTTCGCTCAGGTAAGCATCTGTCTCTTCAGGATTAACGGTGATAGTACGACTGTTAATGGGATAATTTTCCACATTTTCAACGTACTTCCCATCTATGTAGGCACCGGAAAAGTTAAGTTGTTTAACTTGGTTAGCTTTCATCGGTTTTTGACACAGAATTAAAGGACTAGCTACCTAAGAGGTTGTCTGATAAGTCTCATTTGCTACATCCAAGCCCCCGTTGGTCCCCCAAGCGAGCAATCCCTCGCTTGGGGGACTTTTAGCAGCAAATTGATTCTTCCCCACCGGTGCGCACCGCATAATTGGGGGGCTAGGGGGCAAAATTCAGTATCAAAAAACTTTTTAGATATCCTCTAAGGCGGAAGGCAAAATGAAGAATGGTGAATGCTGAAAGCAGAATACATAAAGCAGAATTATAAATTCTCATCAATTCTTAATTATACATTCTTAATTATACATTCTTAATTCTTCATTCTTCATTATTAAAACCTCTTATCCAAAAATTGCAGAAGATAAGAAAACTACTCCTACTGAGCAGATACCAAAGCCTAAAATTCGCATCAGTGGGAAGGGTTGATCTCTCCATTGTTTGATCAAGCTCTTACTCAGGTATAGTGCTAGGATGGCGATACCATACTGAATCACACTGAAGCCAATCAGGTAAGCCAAGAGTGGACTGATTTCAGCACCTACAATTGCTTCACCATAGGCATAGCCATGAAAAATACCAGCTAAGCTCGCTAACCCTAGCACTACGGATATATTGGGAATTTTGGCACTCAACAGTAGTCCGCCAAACAGCACCACTGAAGTAGCGATCGCAATCTCTGGTATTGGTAAGTCCATTCCCAGCAAGTGAATACCTGTGCCGACTAGGGTGGTGAGGACAAAAGCACCAGGAATCAGGAAACCACTGGTAAATCCTGCTGCAATTAAGCCAACACCAATCACAAACGCGAGATGATCGAAACCAATGACGGGATGACCTAATCCAGACAAAAATCCTGTGATGAAATTATCAGGTGTCTCGCCACCAAAGGGATGGTGAGCCATAGCTTGTTGTGCTGTACTTAAAATCCCCATCCATACCAACAGAGCCATAGCATTAAAGCCAAGTTTCTGGTTTTGGTAACGGGAGATAGAAGACCGATTGCTTGGGGAAAATTTGCTTTTTGACATCTGGTAAATGCTGGTCAATGACTGATAAAAATACTTGCAACAGTTTAGTGCTAATTACCTTGACAGACTAGGCTTTATAAGACTAGCTTGAAAAAGTATAAAGTAGTCTTGTAGCACATTTAAACTGATAAAATAGAAAGTGATAAAGCGTTGAATTTATTAATTTTTAGTCTCTTATCACTTTCTTCTTACTTAGTTACTGTCAGCGCTTTCTTAGGGGTTAGTTACTTTGTAAGCAGTCAGCCGTCAGCCGTCAGCCGTCAGCCGTCAGCCGTCAGCAATCAGTGGTCAGTGCTCAGTGGTCAGCCGTTGGCCTTTGGCACCTCAAGTAGCGTGCGCGTAGCGCTAATCGCTGTTCGCTGATAGCTGATAGCTGATAGCTGATAGCTGATAGCTGATAGCTTACAGATCAAACCTATTAAATACTTTTTACTCAACCACTAGTTCTCAAAAAGGGCATCACAAACGTTACTGGGAAATGTGGTTGCCTACTGACTAATTTTTATGGAAATGCTACATCAGACATCATCTGTACCTCGCAGATGCATTTAACAACAACTGACACCATTGGCGGGCATTCTGACTAAGAGGTGACAGACCTCATCACAGCTGCGGGACAGCGCCGGACTTGCACCGGACTTTCCCCGTTACCTCTGGTGAGTGCTCTTCACCAGAACCGATGGAACTTCAGGTAGTTTAGCACAATCTGACCTATATTATTTGTTAAATATTAATTAAGATATTAATTACGATTAATTAATCTTAATTAATCGTAATTAATTAAAGCGGTTTTTAGTTTAATGAGGTACATAGGATTTTTTCCCTATTCCCTATTCCCTATTCCCTATTCCCTATTCCCTGTTCCCTGTTCCCTGTTCCCTGTTCCCTGTTCACTGTTCACTGTTCCTACGATCTTGGGTTATCCCTTTCCTCGATACTGGGCAACTGACCTACTGCCGGGAGAGGGGTAGCATGGTCATCGGGAACGATTTTTGAACCAAATATTTTAGCGTAAACTTGGGTAAATTCAGCTCCTAAAAAGATAATTTGAGAGGAATAGTATACCCAAGCCAATAAAACCACCAAAGAACCAGCAGCACCGTAACTTGAAGAAAAACTGCTTCTGCCGAGATACCATGACAATAGCCATTTACCCAAGTTAAACAGTAAGGTAGTGATAATTGCTCCAACCCAGACATCCTTCCAGGCAATTTTCACATCTGGCAAGTACTTGTAAACCAGAGCAAACATCAGGCTAAGAATACCAAAGGACACCAGCAAGTCCAGAATTGTCCAGACAAAGTCAAGTTGGTAGAGCCACAGTAAACCCAGTTCCTGGAGAAATTCGCTCTTATAAGACCTCACAGCGGATAAGGCAGTACTGATCACAGCGGATAATAGCAGAAAAAGTCCTACACCCAGCACGGTCAGAAACGAAAGAATCCGTTTTTTCAAAATACCCCAGATGCCCCGTCCTGGTTTCAGCTTCACATCCCAAATCGTATTCAAGGCATCTTGGAGTTCGCCAAATACCCCAGATGCACCGAACAACAGCACCACAATACTAATCAAGGAAGCCAACCCCCCACTAGCATCAGGCCGATTGGCATTAGTAATTGCTGTCTGAATAAACTGTGCCCCCTGTTCCCCAACCAATCCTTGGATTTGTTCTACAATCTCGCCCTTAGCCGCCTCTTCCCCAAAAATAGACCCCACAATTGCGATCGCAATTATTAGCACTGGCGCTAGGGAAAAAATCATGTAATAGGATAATGCTGCTGCTAGTCGAGATGCGTTATCCTCCTTCCATTCTTTAAACGTTTCTTTAAGCAGTCCTAAAATAGCCTTGGGATTCATCACCATCACTCCTGGTCTCATAACTCCTGGGCTTAGTTATATCGGCATCGTTCCAGTTGGAAATACCTGACAATGCCTGAGAATATTCTAGATTGACAATTGATCCCGGTTAACCAACTATGGTTTCATAAGTCAGTTAATCCTAAGCATTCAGCTATCAGCCGTCAGCTATCAGCCAAAGGCCAAGGGCTTTTACCCAGACTTTCCATTCTGATTAATCTCGAACTATTAAATTCTCCCGTTTGCGTATTGCGCATTGCCCATAGGCGCACACTACGCTAACAAGATTTATTTTACGGCGGTTTGCATAACTATCAAGTACACAGGATTTTCTCTTTCTTCCCTCTTCCGAACGCGCCCCGCGTGGCCTACGGCCTCAGTCCCTGCTCCGAAGTCCCTGCTCCCTAAAACCCAAGAATTTGTACCTGACTGAATTGCAAACCGCTGTAAGCATGATAGCTGACAGCTAGTGGGGTAAGCTAATTGCATAAAAACCAATAACATCTTAAGTTACCCATGATTGAAAACCAATTTGTAACCAACTTCGTCTCCTCCTTATCCAAACGTGGCAAACTACCAATTAGCTTTGTACTTCATTGGGAAGATGGGTCAAGCACCACTATGGGAGAAGAGAAACCGATCTTGGATATATACATCAAAAATCCAGCTGGTCGAAAAGCTTTCATGTCTTTAGACGAATTACTGATACTGGAAGCTTACATCAAGGGTGATATTGATCTCGAAGGGAACTTAATCAACGCCATGTCGTTCCAGGAGCTGTTATCCGATCAGCATATTTTGCTAAAGATAGGTCGCCGACTCAAACCCATCTTACTTGGGCGGGAAAAATGCAATCCAGATTGGATATCAAAGCATTATGACTCCAATAATATCCAATTGTTCGCCATGGATACCGATTACAATACTTATACTCCTGGGATATATGATAAAGATGAGGATAGCCTAGAGGTTGGAGCTGAACGCAAGTTAGACTTTGCCTTTCAATCTCTTAATCTCAAACCGAATGATTCGGTACTCGATATTGGCTCTGGCTGGGGCGGTTTCCTGCGTTTTGCCGCACGCAGAAATATCCGTGTGACTGGAATTACCTTATCCAAGCACCAAAAACAGTATGTAGAAGATTTAATTGAAAAAAACAACTTTGATGATGCAGAGGTCAAGTATCAAGACTTTTTCTCTTTCCAACCTAGCCAGAAATATGATGGCATAGTCATGATGGGGGTAATCGAAGATTTGTCTGATTATCCTCGCGTGATGGAGCGTCTCTTGAACTATCTTAAACCTGGCGGACGAGTATATCTCGACTTTGCCTCAGACAAAGAGTCATTTGTTACGCACAGTTTTATTACCAAGTATATCTGGCCGGGGACCTTTCGGATGGTGTATATGACGGAATTTATCGATGCTGTTAGAGAATCACCATTTGAGATCCAAGCCATCTATAATGACCGTCGCAACTATTATCTTTGGGCTAAGGGTATGTATGAGCGCTGGATGGAAAAAAAAGCAGATATTATCGACAAGTCAAATGAACAAATCTGGCGCACGTTCCGGATACTTTTTGCGGCGACAGCGGGTACCATGATCCAATCATCATACTATGCGACGGCCTATCGGGTGGTTTTAGAATTACCCGAGGATCATAAGTCTTTACAATAAGTGTGGTCAGACCTAGATTCCTAGAGCAATTTTGAATTGATGGTAATCGTTTAGCTTCTAGACTTATAGCGTTTCTCATAGTAATTAGCTACACAGGTTTTTTTCCCTCTCCCCTCACTAGGAGAAAGGCTAAGCAGGTAAACAAAATTAATTACACATTTTACAAAACTCAAAGTATTACAATGTAAGGGTTACAGAGATTGGGAGTAGGTAATTAATTCTGTGTAGGTGCTTATATGTCTGCTTCCAAATCAGATTACTATTGGAGTAAGCATTCAGCTATCAGCCGTCAGCCGTCAGCTAGGAGGTAGTAAATAAGCTTACGAACGAGTATGGCTGGTTGACAATCCCTGCTCGTTTTACTGATCCGAACCAGTGCAGTTAAAGCGCCGAATCGCTAATAGCTGATAGCTGATAGCTGATGGCTGAATGCTTACCTATTGAAAAAGTCGCCCTCAAGAATTTCCCATGGGGCTAGATCAACCATAGGGAGTCGTTAAAGAGTACTATTAGACTACTATGATTTGACTCAGGGAAGTTTGACAATAGTTGCTCTATGCCCGCACTGACCACAAAACCTGCCAACCCTACCTTTCCCCTCACCGCCGTGGTGGGTCAAGAAGCTATTAAACTCGCCCTCCTCCTCGCGGCCATTGACCCTGGATTAGGAGGCGTTGCGATCGCAGGACGCCGTGGCACAGCTAAATCAGTGATGGCACGGGCAATCCACACTCTGCTCCCCCCAATTGAAGTGGTTAAGGGTTCCTTGAGTAACTGTACTCCAGAAGAAGAAGAGTTACAGGTTGACCAGTTGAAGGTTGACGGTTCTCCAGATACCGAAATCATCCCAGCTCCCTTCATCCAAATTCCTCTAGGAGTTACTGAAGACCGACTCCTGGGTTCAGTGGATGTGGAACAGTCTGTCAAACAAGGGGAACCTGTCTTTCAACCAGGATTACTTGCCCAAGCTCATCGGGGTGTGTTGTATGTGGATGACATTAACCTCCTTGATGACCAAATTGCTAATCAGCTACTGAGTGTTTTAACCGAAGGGCGGAACCTAATTGAGCGAGAAGGCATTAGTTTCCAACATCCCTGCAAACCAATTTTAATTGCCACTTACAATCCCGACGAGGGACCATTACGGGAACATTTATTGGACAGAATTGCCATTACCCTCTCTGCTGACGGTGTTTTGGCATTAGAGCAACGGGTGGAGGCAGTAGAACAAGCGATCGCATACGCTAACTCTCCCCAGCAGTTTCTGGAGGAATATCAGGAGGATCTTGATACCCTCAAGACGGATATTATTCTAGCGCGAGAGTGGCTCAAGGATGTTGAGATTACCCATGACCAAATTACCTATCTCGTCAATGAAGCCATCCGAGGTGGTGTCCAAGGTCATCGGGCAGAACTGTTTGCCGTTCGAGTTGCAAAAGCTGCAGCAGCCTTAGAGGGTCGTCAGACAGTTAATTCCGAGGATTTGCGTCGGGCGGTGGAATTGGTAATTGTCCCCCGTGCCACTATGGTAGAAACACCACCAGAAGAAGCACCACAACCTCCTCCTCCCCCACCCCCACAAGATCAATCTCAGGAAGAGCAAGACCAAGAGGAAGACAAAGAGGACGACAATGACTCAGAGGAGCAAGAACAGGAAGCTCCGAATATCCCGGAAGAGTTTCTCTTTGACCCAGAAGGGGTGATCCTTGACCCGAGTGTGCTCTACTTTGCCCAGATGGCACAACGGCAAGGTAAGTCCGGAAACCGTAGCATTATCTTTTCAGAAGACCGGGGTCGGTATGTCAAACCGATACTACCGAAGGGTAAAGTAAGGCGGATTGCTGTAGATGCCACCCTCAGAGCTGCTGCACCCTATCAAAAAGCTCGTAGGCAACGTCATCCTAACCGTCGGGTTATTATCGAACAAGGGGATTTACGATCCAAGCGGTTAGCCCGAAAAGCTGGCTCCTTGGTAGTTTTTGTGGTAGATGCGTCAGGGTCTATGGCTCTAAACCGGATGCAATCTGCTAAAGGAGCAGTGATGCAGCTTCTGACGGAAGCTTATGAAAACCGTGATCAAGTCTCCCTGATTCCCTTCCGGGGAGAACAAGCCGATGTGCTGTTACCCCCTACCCGTTCCATTGCTTTAGCAAAGCGGCGTTTAGAGCGATTACCTTGTGGTGGCGGTTCCCCTTTAGCTCATGGATTGACTCAGGCAGTGCATGTGGGCATGAATGCTCAATTGTCTGGGGATATTGGTCAAGTGGTAATTGTGGCAATTACTGATGGTCGGGGCAATATTCCCTTAGCTCGTTCTTTGGGAGAACCTCTACCAGAAGGGGAAAAGCCAGATATTAAAGGGGAATTGTTGGAAATTGCCGCTCGGATTCGAGCTAATGGGGTTCAATTATTAGTGATTGATACCGAGAGTAAGTTTGTTTCTACTGGTTTTGCTAAGGAATTGGCCAAACAAGCAGGTGGTAAGTATTATCATTTACCGAAAGCTACAGATAAAGCGATCGCAGCTATGACTAAAAATGCGATCGCAGATATTACATCTCGGTAAATAGCAAAGGGAACAGCGGATCTGGGAATAGGGAACAGCGGATCTGGGAACAGCGGATCTGGGAACAGCGGATCTGGGAACAAAATTCTCATATCATGTCCGGAGAATTAGTGATAAAAAACTTTCTCCCTTGAAACCTTACTCCTTTACTTCAGCATAGCTGCCATTCCCCTCCTGGGAGGGGTTAGGGGTGGGTGCCAAATGCCTTCGATTCGCAAAAGTGTAAGTATTCAACCAGAAATGAGATCACAATTCAGTCCATTCATTAGCTGACGGCTGACGGCTGATAACTGAATGCTTACCTGCGATATTCCTTTGGCGAAAGGGTGTCTAGTTAATAAAGTTGATAGAATTTGCCCAAAAGATGACCCACTATTGAATCAACAACCATGAAACGCCGAAAATTTTTTAGTAACGCTGCGCTTGGTGCAGCCAGTACAGCTGCCTTAGCATCCTGTAATCAAGCTAGTACAGGACCCGTTGCTCAATCTGGCAGTCAGCCTATAGTTCGATGGAAAATGGTCACCAGCTGGCCAAAATCCCTGGATACTATCTATGGGGGAGCTGATACTGTCTGTAAGCGGGTCAGTGCCATGACCAATGGGCGTTTCCAGATTACCCCCTCTGCTGCTGGTGAAATTGTACCAGGATTAGCGGTTCTCGATGCCGTGCAACAGGGAACCGTTGAGTGTGGTCATACCGCTAGTTACTACTACGTTGGCAAAAATCCAGCCTTAGCATTCGGCACTAGTGTACCCTTTGGTCTAACCGCTCCACAACAAAATGCCTGGTTGTACCACGGTGGTGGCTTGGAATTACTTCAGGAACTCTATGCTGACTTTGGCGTGATTAATTTTCCAGCGGGTAACACCAGTGCTCAGATGGGAGGTTGGTTCAAGAAACAAATTAATTCTGTAGCTGACCTGAAGGGATTAAAAATGCGTATCCCTGGATTAGGAGGTAAAGTGATGGAGCGCTTGGGGGTGAATGTCCAAGTATTACCTGGGGGTGACATTTTCCTTGCCCTAGACCGGGGAGCCATTGATGCTGCTGAATGGGTTGGTCCCTATGATGATGAGAAGCTGGGCTTGTACAAAGCAGCTAAGTTCTATTATTATCCCGGCTGGTGGGAACCCGGACCAACCCTAGAGGTACAGGTTAATAAAAAAGCTTGGGATAAGTTGCCTAAGGACTATCAGGAAATCTTTAAAGATGCCGCCAGGTACGCCAATATCAACATGGGGGCTAAGTATGATGCTTTGAATGGAGCGGCATTGGAACGCTTGATTAAAGCAGGTGCTAAGTTGACTCCTTACTCTCAAGACATTTTGCAGGCGGCTGAGAAAGCATCATTCGATTTATTTGAGGAAGATGCTAGCAAAGATCCCAAGTTTAAGAAGGTTTATGAACAGTGGAAGGGGTTTCGCAAGCAAATTTACAAGTGGCATGGCACAAATGAATTGAGTTTTGCTAATTTCGCCTTTTCTCGGAACTAGAGCACTATCGTAATCTTAAATTACTGAATAACTGCCAATCTTAGCTTTGATTGGGAAGCAGCCAGTTAAGCTGAACAATACTGTCGATTAGGGAATTTTTACCAAATTTTATCTATGAGGGGTGACACCCCTCGCTAAATTTGTTATATTGAGATCAGTAGATAGATGCACCCTGATGATCCAGAGAGTCTTTTTGACGGCTCTCTTATTTTTTTTTTTTGGGAAAATTGATACGTGAACATATAGCACTACCCATTTAGATTAGGACATTCCTAAATTCCAAAACTTAGTCATAGCTTACTTTTGACTTCTGACTTCGAACCTTGCTGACTTGCGCGTAGCGCTATACCTAGGGTCAGCTGCTTGGAAAATTATTAAATGAGGGGTGACACCCCTCACTAAATCTGTTATATTGATATCAGTAGATAGATGCACCCTGATGACCTAGAGAGTCTTTTTGACGGCTCTCTTATTTTTTTTGGAAAAGCGATTGGTGCTTTGCCACCAAATAAAAAAGCGCTCCCTTTTTGGAGAGCGCTGATAGGGGGTACTTGTGTACTCCCCTAGGGGTGATGAGATTAAACTCTTATTAGCCGTTGATAACTGGAGCAGTCAAAGCTACAGGAGTAGCTTCAGCCGCAGCTAGGTCTAGAGGGAAGTTGTGAGCGTTACGCTCGTGCATGACCTCGAAACCTAGGTTGGCACGGTTGAGTACGTCAGCCCAGGTGTTGATCACGTGACCTTGTGAGTCAATGATGCTCTGGTTGAAGTTGAAGCCATTCAGGTTAAATGCCATGGTGCTGATGCCCAGTGCAGTAAACCAGATGCCGATTACAGGCCATG
>NZ_JAAHFZ010000004.1:84554-229421 GCF_010672795.1 Moorena sp. SIO1G6 | reverse complement strand
TGTCGCTCGGATTTCACGAGGGTTGGTATTTCACCAACATGGTTATCAAGTTGTCAAGGTTCTGTTACCTTGCGGCTAATCCCCCATACCTTTTATTAGGTAAGGTTTCTAGCCAACGAGTCGCACGAATGTCCTTGTACCAAGGACGAGCCTTTTTGAGATCGGGTAAAGTCTTTTTCTGGCTGTAATAATCTGGATTATCTCTTAGCTCCGGAAGATGACAGACGAGGGCGCAAGCATTAATAGAACACCGATTTTGTTCATACCAAGAGAATCGGTCTGCTAGCAAGTAATTGTACTGAGCACAAAGCATCGACAACCAATTATCTATGATAGCTTTTTGTGATTTTGTCGGCTTTAACCGGTATTGATATGCAGTCCTCATTTGACTTGCTTTTTAAGCTTTTAGACCTATAATGATAGTAACACAGGTACGGCCACATGGCAAGCGAAAATGAAAAACAAAAAATTAACAATCCGAGTTACCGATTTTGAAAGAAGGCAATTGGAACAAGAAGCGAATCGACGTGGAATGACTCAATCCGAGTTGATCAGGAGTTTGATAGCTCGCTTCCCTGATCCAAAAGACCCTGTCCGCGATTCATCCCACACTCATGCTACGCATTGAGATGTGGGGCTTCTCGCGGGTTCAAGCTAAAGAATGAGGGCAAAAAGCTTCCAGGTATGCATCAACATGGAAAATTCAAAAGCGATGCAGCGCTACTCCCTACTCCCTACTCCCTACTCACTACTCCCTACTCCCATTAACCCAAGACGAAAGTACCTAAGCCCATTGAGAACTGCTATCAATGATAAATGACAAACAACAATACCATATATCTTTTGTACTCCTGATTTCCGGAGTGGCTGCCATTGGTGGTTTTTTATTCGGTTTCGACAGTGCAGTGATTAATGGCACCATTACAGCACTGCAAAAAGCCTTTAACTCCACTAGTGTCGGGACGGGATTTTCAGTATCTTCGATGCTGCTAGGTTCTGCAGTTGGGGCGTTTTACGCTGGACAGATGGCAGATTGGTATGGCCGCAAAAAGGTGATGCTGATGACTGCTGCTTTATTTACTATCAGTGCCATTGGCTCTGGTATAGCAATCGGTATTTGGGATTTTGTAGTCTATCGACTGGTGGGTGGCATTGCTGTGGGTGCCGCTAGTGTAATTAGTCCAGCTTACATCGCAGAGGTTTCTCCAGCTCACCTACGGGGAAGGTTAGGTTCTCTGCAGCAATTGGCCATTGTTATTGGTATTTTTATTGCTTTTGTCAGCAACTACTTGATTAGTATGGCTACCGGTTCAGCAGAAGCACCACTTTGGTTTTCTATACCGGCTTGGCGCTGGATGTTCTGGATGGAGCTTATTCCAGCAACTGTTTATTGGGTGGGGGCTTGGTTGATTCCGGAATCTCCCCGGTTTTTGGTCTCTATTGGCCGCTTGACAAAAGCTGCTGCTGTTTTCGCCAAGATTGAGAGTGGTGATGTCCAAGCCAAGGTCTTGGAAATTCAGCAAACAGTTCTCAAGGAGCGCAAGCCTAAACTGTCTGATCTGATTGGTAAAAATGGTATGCTGCTTCCCATTGTCTGGGTCGGCATGGGGCTATCTATCTTCCAACAGTTTGTGGGAATTAATGTAGTATTCTACTATGGTAATGTGTTATGGCAAGAGGTAGGGTTTTCAGAAGGGGATTCCCTGCTAATTAATGTTATTACTGGCGCTATTAATCTTCTTACTACCCTTTTAGCGATCGCATTCATAGACAAGTTTGGACGCAAACCCCTTCTGCTCCTTGGGTCTATTGGCATGACCTTGACCTTGGGGATAATGGCATTTATTTTTACTTTCGCCCAGTTGGATAGCGCTGGTGAATTGATTCTGACTCACTCTCAAGGGATTGTTGCCCTCTTAGCCGCTAACCTGTATGTGTTCTGCTTCGGCTTTTCCTGGGGACCAGTGGTCTGGGTGATGCTAGGGGAAATGTTCAACAACCAGATTCGAGGCTCTGCACTGTCTGTTGGTGCTTCAACTCAATGGCTGGCCAATTTTTTCATTACCATCACCTTCCCCATTCTCCTGACTAGATTTGGTTTAGGTACTGCTTATGGTCTTTATACCATTGCTGCTGCTATCTCCTTTTTCTTAGTTGTTTTCGCAGTTCGGGAAACCAAAGGTAAGGAACTCGAAGCAATGTAATCGTAAGTATTCAGCTATAAGCTATCAGCTATTGAATAAAACGTAAGCATTGGTTTAATCTCAGTGAAGTCACAGGCTGGAAGCCTGTGCCACAAAGCTGACCGCTGACCGCTGATCCCTGTTCGCGTAGCGTGCGCGTAGCGCATTAGCTGAATACTTACAATATTACTCCTACTGTTGTTGCTCCTGCTCATCTTCTTGCTTTAGCTCCTGTTCTTCATCCTGTGTTTGCTCCTGCTCATCTTTTTCTTTTCCCTCCTGTTTACCCTCCTCTTCTTCCTTCTGTTTTTCCTCATACTCTTTGAGAAGTTGAGCAACTCGCTTCTGAATCTCTAGGTGCTTTTCTACACCTTCATAAGTATAACGGTTATAACCATTCCTGTCGATTATAGCTTCTAAATTATTAATCCGTTCTTTAGTCTCTGGGTGAGTTGAAAGCCAAGGAAATAACGGTTTTGGTCCACCTTGATCGTGGAGGGTAATCATCAAATTGCGTAAGCCATCTGCTGCATAGCCACTAGCAGTAAGAATTTTACTTCCTAAATCATCAGCCTGACGTTCCATATTCCGGCTGTAGTTGAGTACAATTAAATTAGCAGCAGTGCCACCATAGGGGATAAATTGGGCAATGTTAGCCGTCAAGTTGCCTTGAGTGACTAACTGGAAACCGTGGGATAAGACAGCATGGGATAGTTCGTGAGCCAGTAAACCAGCTAATTCTGCTTCGGACTTGGTTTTTAGGATAGCCCCAGCGTTGATAAATATTTTACCTCCTGGTAGAGCGAAAGCATTGAGTTGGTCATCCATAACTACATAAAACTCGTAGTTAAACTCATCGCGACCTGTGACCTTGGTAAGTTTATTTCCCATTTCCCGCACATACTCCAGCACTTCTTCGTCTTCTAGCATCGGTAATTGCTTTTGTGCTTGCTTAGCAATTCTTTTCCCAATGCCTGATTCTCCCTGGAGCATTAATACAGTTGACTCTATTGCCGATAGTGGACCAAAGAGATTGCCAGTAAAAACATAACCCAATGTCCCAGTGATGACATTCATTATTGTATTACCAGTCATTTCATTCCGGAGATGGGAAATGTGGCGGTCTAGATGCTGATCAGCGAGCTGGAGAAACTCTTCCGATTGAGGATGCTCAGTATTAAACAAGGCAAATTCACGAGCTACTAGAGATGCTTCAAACCAATTTTCTGATTCCGCTAGCATTGCCATGGTTACCTTGATTAATTCCGGCTCATGGGGATATAGATTTTTAGCTTGCTGTAAAACTAATAATGCTTCTTCAAGCCGCTCATAATCTTTGAGAGCTTGAGCGTAGCGTATATGACCGGGAATAAATTCTGGTTGCTGCTCTACTAAAAACTTGAGGGGAATCAGAATTTTGCTTTCTAAATTCTTTTCTAACCCTGACTCATAGTTACGCCAGTAGACTCCACCAGCGGGAGAGAGTTGAGCGGTGTCGTAAATTGCCTCGGGTAGCTCTTGAACTGGTTCTGGATTATCAAAAGGATTCTTTGCTTCACGATATAGTTGTTCCGCACCAATTATATCTCCAGTTAGATAAAGTCTATCGGCTTCAATGAGTTTCTGCTGTTTTGCCAGTTCTTCTGGGCTAAGTTCTTCAGCTTCTGCTTCCAGGTCTTTTTCTTCAGCGTCTTCAGCCGTTGTGGTTTCTTCTTTCTCTACCTCTGTTTCTGTTGCTTCTGTATCTGAAACTTCTGTATCCGAAGCTTCTGTATCTGTTGCTTCTGTATCTGAAACTTCTGTATCCGAATCAGTGTCTTTGGTATCTGAGTCTATTGTAGGTACAGTTGTCGTAGAGCTGTCTGTTTCTGGAACCTCGGTATCCACTAAGGTATCTGGCTGCTCGGTGTCTTTAGTGGAATTATCCGGTAATGGCACTTCTATATCTATAGGATTTATAGGTAGAGGTATACCAGTATCCGAAGTTTCGGTAGGGGCATCCGTAGTCAGTGCTTCAGTCTCAGATATATCCCCTGACCTAGAAACTTCGGTATGCTCTGACATGTCAGAAACCTCAGTAACCCCTAAATGTGATACAGTTAGAGGTTGACTTCTGTGTTGGATCGGTTCCGATTCCCCGGTTTTGGGAGACTCAGCTAAGGCAGTTGAGGCTTCACCCGCCATTAGGATTCCTGACAAAATTAGCACTAAATTTCCAAAACGTTTCATAATCAAATTGTCGGTAATGACTATAAGGACATATTGATAAAACTAGAAACTAGACTTCTTACAGAAGTAGAAAACTTCGGATATCCGATTTCGGCAGGATGATAGAGACTAGTTTTGGACTTTTGCAAGAGGTCTTAAGCATTCAGCCGTCAGCTGTCGGCTATCAGCTAATGCGCTACAGATGGTGCTACTTGAGGTGCTATCAGCTTTTGAATAAAAGAGGTAAGCTCTGAGTTATGTCCCAGCGTCGAAGCCTGTGCCACGAAGCCTGTGCCACAAAGCATCTCAAGTAGCATAGGCCAACGGCCAAGGGCTTTTTTTTTAAGCTGATAGCTGACGACTGATAGCTGAATGCTTACAAGAGGTCTAATATACCCAAGCTTAGATCAGGTGATGGCGTCAGGTCATGATCCGGTCATAGGCAAGATCTAACCACTTGTTATTGTTCACAAATGAATTACCATTGGTAGATAGTATAAATATAGGTTATTTTACCGATTACCGATACTCATAATTGGGCTATGTTCATCAAATGAAATAAATCCCGATAGGGAGTTAAATAAATCCAGTTCAACACGGTGGTTTTTTACTCGGCTACAAGGAGACTCTTACTGTTACTAACCTTAGACTCGTCTACCCAATCAGATCGTGTTAAGTAGTATTATCAATAGTGTTATCGGTAGTGTTATTGCTGGGTGCATCTCAATGATAAAATTAGACAAAAATTATCATAAAATTCCGACAATACCGACACTCTACTTCTTTTTTACAAATATGAGATGCACCGTTATCGGTAGTGTTATTAGTAGTGTTATTGATAGTGTTGCTAGCCCAGTAGTTATGGCTCGATAGTAATTATAGTTACCAATTACCAATTACCAATTACCATAGCTTGACAATCCCCATGGTCCCAAACAAGATATTAGTTATCTGATTCTAACTAGTCTATCAGTAATTTCTCAGATTGTTCTGTCAAACTGATAATCAGTAATATTAATATAAATAATATAAATAGACTGATGAAGTTCCCCAGCCGTTTGCTGGAAAAATTCTTGAATAACTCCTACCTAAAGCTTGATTTACGTTCCCTACGGGTAAGACTAACCTTAGGAATTGCCGCTGTTTCAGCCTTAGGTATGGGCAGTTTGGCAATTTGGACCAGCTGGAAAATGCAGGATATTCTGGTTTCCACTCACAAACAGAGTATTAGTTATATTGCAGAGCGCTTCCCCCAGGATGTGGAAATCTATAGCGATATGGTTACCCCGGAAACTGGGATGCAAAAGGCAATTGATAAACTCAGCAATAGTAACACTCTACTCTGGGTAAAGCATCCCAACAATGGTATTACTGCTCAATCTGATGCGCAAGAAATCATTGAGACTCTGACTTCTCCAAAGTATTTGTCACGGATACCGCCCATGCCGGAAGTCTTGGAAGTAAATGGAAGCTACTGGGTGGTTTGCGGCACTACTTTGGAAGTTAAGCAATCCAATCTTGGTAAGTTTTACATTGCCCAAGATATTACTAGTGATCAACGGATGTTTTTGCAGCTGATCCGGAGTCTGGGGATTGCTACAGCACTTGCTATTGGAGGAATGTGTATTGCGATCGCATTCTATATTAAGCGATCGCTCCAACCACTACAGTTGATGAGTCAGCTAACTGAGAGTATTTCTGCTGATGATTTGGGAGATGTGCAAATACAGCTAGATAATGCTCCTACTGAAGTCAGAGAATTGGCACAAACCTTTGACCAAATGCTCGTGCGTCTGAATGAAGCCTTAGAGAATCAACGGCAATTTGTTAGCAATGTATCCCATGAATTGCGCACTCCTTTAACCTTAGTCTCTGGCTACGTCCAAAGTACCTTACGTCGCGGTGCTAATTTGAGTCCACCTCAGCGCGAAGCCCTAGAAATTGCTTCTTCAGAAGCTGACCGCACTGTGCAAATGTTGCAGGATTTACTGGATTTGGCACGAGCGGATAGTGGTCATATACACTTCAATCTAGAATCCTTTGTCCTAGATGAGTTGGTCCAAGAGGTGGCTGAGATGGCAAGACAATATACTAAGCGAGTTATTAAGGTTGAGTGTATTAAACCTGGGATTTGGGTCAAAGGTGATATCAATCGCCTCAAACAAGTCCTACTGAATTTAATTGATAATGCCGTAAAATACTCTAGTGTCGATAAACCAGTCACTGTTAAGTTAGATCAGGTGGATGGCCGTGGCAGAATTGAGGTCTGTGATCGTGGTATTGGTATTCCTTTAAAACAACAAGCCCGTATTTTTGACCGCTTCTATCGGGTCGATGAAACTAGAACTCGTTCTACCGGTGGCGCGGGTTTGGGTCTATCCATTGTCAAGACTTTGGTCGAGGGGATGGGGGGGAGTGTCAAAGTGCGATCGCAGTTAAACAAAGGCAGTATATTTACGGTTTGCTTACCGTTAAAGTAGTAGGGAATACTGCCGGGGATCAGGATTTTGGTATCACTATTTTATTATCGGTAGGGTTTTCCAGGAGATGTTGCTATTCTACTATGGCAAGAGACAAGTATCATGAACTAGTGAAAGCAGCGCTAGTCAAGGAAAGATGGTTGATTACGGATGACCCCCTCATTGTAGAAGCTGGCAAACGTAAGATTCAGGTTGATTTAGGAGCTGAACGGTTAATTGCTGCTGAAAAAGATGGTGAAAAAATTGCTATAGAAATAAAAAGCTTTATTGGTGTCTCAACGCTGCATGATTTTTATCAAGCTTTGGGGCAGTTTAGTTTTTATAAGTATGCTCTTGAAAAAAAAATGCCGGAACGAACATTATTTTTAGCTGTACCAGATGATACCTATGAAGATTTTTTCAAGGAAGACTTTATTACAGAACTACTGGCTCGCTATCAGGTTAAAATGTTGGTGTATCGGATCGATGAAGCAACTATTGAGCGATGGATAAACTAGGGAAGTATAAGTCAATTGTTCGTAAAATTACCATAGAAACTGGGAAGCTGGGTGAGCGTCCTGATGATCAGGTTAAGAGTCAGATTATTTTAGATGATGAGAGGGGACACTACCTGCTTTATTTCAATGGATGGCGTGGATCTAAACGCACTTACGGTTGTTATCTACATATTGATGTTAGTCATGATGGCAAAGTTTGGGTACACTACGATGGCACTGATTTGCGTATTGCTGAGAAATTGGTAGAGCTATCAATTCCTAAATCAGATATCGTATTAGGGTTCATCTCACCCATTAGGCGAGCAGATACCGGGTTTGCTATCGACTAAGTCTTAAGATTTGCAAATGCGTTCGCGCAGCGGCTCGTACCGAGCATCGCGTAGCCTGACCTAGGGTCAATCCCGTTTACAGTCCTTGACTCTGACTATGATGATCAGCTACTAGCCGGGAAACTGCCACCAGCGATGCAGCGCGGTCTTGGGGGTTTCCCCCACTCGCTATTGCATCAAGAAATGAAGTGAATATCACTGAAAGTTTCGATCCACAAACGAGCGCCACAATCAAGTGGATTATCCGGCTGATAAACAATCTTACAAGGACCGAGGATTTCGACTTCGTTGCCGTAGAGATTAGTGCCCTTTCGTTTTACTGAAATCACTGGCTTCCGATCTTTGGGGCTTTTCTTCATATTCGAGCCAATGTGATTGCGATTGACATTAATCTTAGCTAAAGCCGGGGGACGACTGGTACGCCATTTGCCCTTTGGTCCACGGGTACCTTTGGTAATTTGTGGCAAATGGTTGAACAAAGGAATAATCCAGAATTTCCCAGTTTTATAGGCACCCCGGACGCGACCCTTCTCTAGGAGTTGCCGCAATCGTCTAGAGGAAATTCCTAATAAAGATGCTGCTTCAGTAGTACCAACACACTTGTTCATCAGTTGACTCTCCTTTAACTATTCCTATAATAATAGTTTAATATATAAAAGAAAAATTGACAATGTCAGGGAATCGGGAATCGGGAATCGGGAATCGGGAATTGAAGGAAGAGTTTAGGATATGGTTGGTGGATGCACCTCAAGTAGCGGCTCCAAGCATCGCACTAATTAATCCGACTACTGATAATAATTCTGATCACAAGTGAGGTACACAGGATTTTTCCCGACCCGACTCCACTACTCCCTGTTTGCTGCTCCCTATTCCCTATTCCCTATTCCCTGTTCCCGATTCCCTAAAAAAAATTGTTACAAAATTTATCAAAATATGTTATACTTAAAGATTATTTGTGTTAGTATAAAAATACCGTGGGCGCTAAAACGCTCCACGGTAAGAGCCAGCCGACAGTTTCTCCAGGACCCCAGGCTGGCTCTAGACCCCCAGTTAAGGAGATACCTAATATTTTATGTCCTACTCTCAACGCCTATATCCATGGGCGCTCATTCGTCTATTGCCGAAGATGCAGCGGATGGTTGTGCGTCGTTTTCGCAACCGATCAGATGCGGAGGGGCACTTGCAGGCTCTGAAACGACTGATGCCTGATGCTGATTTTATTATTATCTTCGATTTAGGAGACCCGATAGACGGCCAGCCTATAGACGACCAGCCTATGGACGAAGAATCTTAAGGAGCAGGGAGTGTGGGAAGTTTGGGATACTCAGCTCCCCAGCAATCAAATTTTAGTCTGACCCCAGAAACAGTCCTGGGCGTGACTCAGTAATTAATCTTGATTTGGTAATTGTCTATGGCAAAACGTGCAGATATTGGTAGCAAACGCCTAATCAGTCTAGCCCCCAATGCTTGGGTGCAATGGGTAACTGGTAATCCTCAAGTGCGAGCATCGGAGTTACTCGATGCTGAATTTCAATGGATCAGTCGAGAAAGCGATGTCATTGTAAAAGCTTATAGTCCTGAACATCAAGAATTTCTGATTCTCAATGAATTACAACTACGGTATAGTCAGGCAATGCCTAAGCGCATGCGCAATTATGTCGCTTTAGCGGAAGAGAAATACGACCTATCCGCTTATCCAGTATTAATTAACATCTTGCCGCCCCCAGCCACCGTTACCATTGAAAATTGCTACGAAAGCGAATTCATGGGATTAAAGGCGTATCAAGATTATCGGGTAATTAATCTGTGGGAAGTAGATGCTGACTTGGTACTGGCACAACCCTTGACATCATTATTACCATTTGTCCCAATTTTATTTGGAGGTGGTAGTGAACCGAAATTGCGCTCAGCCGTCCAGGCACTAAGAGCAGATCAAACCTTAAATCAACTAGAACCGTTGTTAGCTTTTTTCGCTAGCTTTGTTTTAGCGATGCAGCGCGGTCTTGGGGGTTTCCCCCATGAGCGACTGCATCAAGAAGAGATACCGTTAATTCAACAAATCATGAGGTGGGATATGACAGTATTACGAGAATCACCCTGGTATCAGGAAATTTTACAAGAGGGTGTTGCTCAAGGGATTGAACAAGGGATTGAACAAGGGATTGAACAAGGGATTGAACAAGGGATTGAACAAGGGATTGAACAAGGCATTGAGCAAGGCATCCAACAAGAACGTCGAGGCAGTTTAGAGCGCATCCTTAAACTGCGATTTTCAGAGATTCCTTTAGAGATATCCCTGAGAATTCAAGCTTTAACTCTCGAACAACTAGAAGAGTTGATGGCAATAGCATTAACCGTTAACTCTTTAGATGAGTTTAGTGAACAGTTGCGAATGTAGAATTTAGAATGTAGAATTTAGAATGTAGAATTGGGAATTAATAATGTAGAATGTAGAATTGGGAATTTAGATAGAATGTAGAATTGGGAATTCACCATTCTGTCTTCACCATTCTGCCTTCACCATTCTGCCTTCACCATTCTTAATTCTAAATTATTCATTCTTAATTTTTAATTCACCATTCTGCCTTCACCATTCACAATTCTAAATTCTACATTCTGCATTCTAAATTCTTAATTCTGCCTTATTTGACTAAAGCCCGGAAGCGAATAAATCCATAGGAATTGGGTGGGTTTCCGGGTGAATCAGCGTTTGGCACATCCCCAACTTCCACTACTACTACTCCATTTTGATTGAAGGTGACATTACATCCCGATGGCACTGAGGTTCCTGGCCCGTAATACCGACCGCGATCGCTATCGGGAATATTAGTAAGATAGATGTTCGGTTCAGCTGGACCACCTGAGGCTAGGGTAGTGGTGCTCTGGAACATGGCAATCCCGACATCACTACTTGGGAAGCCAGCAGTGGCATTAAAGGAATCGGTAATAAAGGTAGTTTCCCCAGGCACTCGGTCACAGATGCGCAGGTTTTTAGCATCGTTGCTGCCATTGGAGAGGAAATATACAGTATACTCTAACTCATCCCCTGGCATCACTTGCCCAGAGTTAATTAATCCCCGCAGATACACATCAGGATTCGGCCAGTTGGGGTCATTGTCATCAGCAGCACGGTCGGAACCAACGTTATTCTCAGAACTGCCACCATCAATGCCATCGATAAAGGGTGAGCCGGATTGCGGTAGCTCTATCCACTGGTTGGTATCTTTGGGTTTAATAGCAGTAATCCGCTTGACCAGGATGACATTGGGCAAGATATTGTTATAAACTCCAACACTAGTTTGGCGTACACTCACCGTATCTGTATCCCTGGTTTCCAGGAATTCAGGACAACGGCCATTGGCATCATTACTAAGGGTATGCTCCCAGCAAGCACTAGTATTTCCGTCTTCTCCATTGGGGGTGAGACTAATCGATTGACCAGTGCTTGCCCCATCTAAGTCTCGTTGGTAGGTGTCATCCCACAGATTCAATTCAGCTGAGGGTGGAGTATTGATGGCGTTATTGGAGCCATAAGCAATGTAGTCTACAATCTTGAATTCCTCGTCATACAGCCAGATATCTTCTCCAGCATTGTTAAGTTTGGCTGCCTTTCCTAACCAATCCTGGAATGCAGCATCGGGAGCTTGATGGTCTGATGTATTGTTGCCAATCCAAATAACAGCGTATTCCCCTGGTTGGAGAGTGGTGTTGTTGGGGAAGATATAGGCCGGATTAGCAGCATCACCAGTAATGTTGCCAGTATTATCAGTACTGTTAAAAATCAGGTTGCTATCGGCTAGCTTCCAGTTACTGATATCTACAGCATTATCGGAAGAGTTATAGAGTTCGATGAATTCATCATTAGCTTCAGCACTGCTGCCAGTTTGGGCGTAGAGGACTTCGTTGATAACGATATTTCCGGCTTCCGGTGAAGCTTCTTCCGGGACTATGCTGGCTGAAGGTTCTTTCGGGACTAAACTGTAGGTATAGGTGACACACAATCCGGCGGTTGCCTCGCTACTAGAGCCAGTGGAAGCGTTCTGAGAGTTAATGAAAGTAGCTGCAGAGGTAGTATTCACCGGGATACTGACGGTTTCCACTGGTGATGAGGAGCTAATGAAATCAGCTAGGTTAGTGTACTCCTCGGTATGGGTTTCATAGGCAAGAATCGTGGGAGTCCTGCCACCGGAAGTGCCGCTAAAGTCAGGAGGATCACTACCATCGAAGGCTGGTAGATTGAAGTCGGTGGATTGGTTGTAATTTCTGGTAATATTGGCGTTAGTATCAGGCAAGGAAACACTGACTTCTCCCTCCTGGTTCACGGTTATTGTTTTTGGCTGGTCTGCCGTATTCTCGTAGATTAACTCTTGTGCAATCAGGGTACTCAGGGTTAGGTCTACCCTGGCCAGGCTCCCTAGAGCAGAATCAAATTTCTCTACGTTCAGGGTTTCAGTCCAATTGGTAGCCTGGAGTGGTATGATATCGCAAGCGACAATAGTGTTGGCTTTAAGGGTAAGTCCAGCATCAATACTGGTATTGTTGTCTCCCGCAGCCAAGGTGAAGGTATCGGTGCGACCTGTGACTGGATCGGCATCACTGTCTAGGGTGTCATCCCCAGCATCTTGGCGAGTGAAGCTATAGCCCACAGCAGGGGAGGTGAATTCAATGATGTAATCCCCTGGGTCAAGGTCGCTGAAACTGTAGTTACCACTACTGTCGGTAAAAGTGGCATCAACTAAGGTGTTGTCAGATTTGTAGATATTGACTAGGGCGTTGGGAATTCCAGGCTCTCCAGGATCTTGGATGCCATCACCATCTAGGTCTTCCCAGACTTGATCCCCTACAGAGGCAGTCGTTGGTGTAGAGTTAGCGATCGCAATTTGATAATCCTCTACCTCACCATCACTAGCGGCACCAGTAGGAGTAAGGCCAGTATCAGAACTATACCGGAAACGTGCATAAGTATTACCAACGGTAGCTCCAGCTGGTACAGTTAGGTTTAATGCGATCGCATTTCCACTAGGACTAGCATTGGTAGCAATTTGCTCACCACTATCATCAAAGTCTCCATCTGCGTTCCAGTCAATCCAAGCATTCAGCACTCCAGACCCGGCTGTAGTGATATCTAATCTAACATTATCCGATATCGGTAGAGTTTGTCCTTGTAGGCTAGCGCTATTAATTTGAACCCCATCATCGGTATCATCGGTAGCGTTATTGTTATTATCGGTGCCATCTCCAAAGCCATCCGTATCAGCTGTTACTCCTGCCCCTAAATAGGTGCTATTGTCAATGGTATGGGTAGGACCACTATTAGCGGATAAGGTTTGGTAATCCCCATTACCGGTGCTGGCGGTAGTATCAGGAGCATCACCATAGTCAACAGTTGTTGTAGGAGGCGTTACTGTAATTTCAGTACAGTCACCAAATGTCGCTGTATTTGGGTCATCCGACGTCCCTGATGCCTGATTTCCACTGGCTTCCCCTTCATAGTCAATTGAAGCCTGGTTACAAACCTTTTCCCCAGGCGCAGCTGTAACAGTGACCTCAAAGGACATGGTCACCGTCTCGTTAACGTTTAACTGCCCCCCCTGGGTGGTGTTTGCCCCCGTACCTACACGAAAGATAACGTTGGTGCCATCAAACTCAGCTTCATCAGTAGCACCATCGGTTTTAGTCACTCCATTAATTTTCAACGATCCCGGTACAAAGGTTGTTCCTGTCGGAATGATATCCGTAATCACCGTGTTAACGGCGTTATCATTCCCTGTATTTGTAACACTAATGGTATAACCAATCGTATCCCCATTCTGATAAGTTGTTTGGGGGGTGGTCTTCTCAAACTCAGTGACCAGATTCGGTTCAAACACCTCCACCCCAAAGAAGTAAACCATAGGCCAGATGCCATCACCTGACGTGGATAGGTTCAAATCAATACTGGTTGCATTGGTCGGAATGACGTTGTTGGCTTCGTTCCAAGCCGTCAGATCTAGAAGATCAATATCCACAACCATATTGTAGGGATCATTAGGAGTACGACTTGTGACATGAGACCCATACTGAGAAATTGTGCTGTTATAAAAGTTATTTAATGGGTTCACGGGGTCGGACACCGGAGTATTATTAATCGACAGTGTATCGCCGCTTACATCCGGCTCGCCATCCCCCGCGAATGCACCCATAAAGACACTAAAGCCTGGTGTTGGTGGCGTCCTTAGCCCAGTTAAGGTTTGGGTATTGCCGGTATTGAACCCTGAGAAGTCGTACCCGTCGAAAACAGTCATATTCCGTCGGGGCTCACTTGGATCTTCGTACACCACGATTAATGACCAACCAGCATTGGGATAGGTAAATCCTGTGCCTGTACTTGCCTGTACATTCGCTAGAGTATAGGTACCACTCCCAGCCGCTTGCACCAAACTTGTCACATCCGCGAAGGAGCTGTATACATCCCAGCCGCTTGTTGCAGAGTTATCAATACTTGTGAACGTATCTGCCGTAACGGTCTGATAGCCTCCCTCTGGCGTAGCTAACAAGGCTTCATTTCGCTTACTGGCATCCGGTGCAGGCGTGGTGGCACCGTCAGAGGTGCCCCCCCAGTAAAGACCTGCAAACAACACATTGGCACCGACAGGCAGGGTTAAATCGGCAGAGCTAGAGTTAAAGGTACTTGGATCGCTATCGGAATCTAGCATCTGCATGGCCAGACCACCGCTGTTGTTGCCGACATTGCCAGTGGCTAGTCCGTTTAAGCAGGATGCATTGGTGCGATCGCAAATCAATGAGGCATTACCAATCGCCACCATATTACCGGGCACGTGGGCGCTGTAACGCAAACTAAATGGCCTTGGCCCTGTGGCGAGTGACGCATCAATACCAACCTGCCCTGCTACTTCAGTAGGAGTAGACACCAGCAAAGCAGAACCTGTCACTAGGATCGGGAAAGTAGCCTTAGCTAGGTTAGTTATGCCCATCAGGTTAAAGCCTAAAGGCTGCCAATCAGAATTTACCTCAGATGCTCCAGAAGAGTCTGAGGAATGGTATCTGATTCCTTGGAGATAATTGAATAAAGACTTCATAACTGGCCAGAATGAATTAAAGAGAAAAGCTAATTGGTAACTGACCCAACTAGTCTTGATATCAATAAATTAGTTAGTAAATTAGTTAGTTCAGCAACACCGAATAAATAACTAATCGTGGCTCTAGGAAAGTTGCTATGTAAAACGTTTATAAAATAATTATGATAATCATAATATGGCAGGAGTTTTAGTTTTTGAAAGAATAATTTTTAATAAATTACCCGCCCGATCAGACTTAGTGGGCAATAAGCGCGGTTTTATGCATACAATCAGTTCGGTAGAGCCCTAATCATTAATAACAAATAACTCAGCTTTCAGTACTGAGCACTCAGATAAGCGATTGACCCTAGGTCACGCTACTTGAGGTGCATCCGATTTTCCTCCTAGTTAAACTACTCTTGTGATCTAGGATTGCTTGATTGATGTGGTTATTGCCTAGAGAGAATTACGGAATTTTGATCAGGTTACGGAGGAAATGATATCCGTGAATTCCACATCTCCCTGAGTTAGGTGTTAGGTTAATCCTTCTAGTGCCTAATAGCTATTTTAGTAATTGTTAATTGTTAATTGTTAATTGGTAAGCATTCAGATAATGCGCTACTTGAGGTGCTACTTGAGGTGCTATCAGCTATCATCTGATTCCCTATGGGCACTCTACTTGAGGTTAATTCAGCCATTGGCCTTTGGAAAACGGCTGAATGCTTATGTTAATTGGTAATTTTAAATTATAATTAATGTGCATGATTAAAGCAATCGACAAATAGCGTTACTAGTAGAGTTACTAGGGAAATCAATAACAGACCTGACGTTACCGGTAGAGTAAATTTACCCATGAGCAGTAGAGTGTATTATTAAACTAACCGACAGCTATACTTATTCCTAGAGTTACTGAGTAAATCAGCAATATACCTAAGGTTACCGGTAGAGTAAATTTACCCATGATCAGTAGATAAGATTATTAAACCAACCAGCAACTAGCGTTACCGGTAGAGTTACTGGGGAAATCAATAACAGAGCTGATCTGATCGGTAGAGTAAATTTACCCATGATCAGTAGATAAGATTATTAAACCAAGCAGCAACTAGCGTTACCGGTAGAGTTACTAGGAAAATCAATAAAGTAAATTCCACCTATAATAAAATCAATTAATTTTTGAGTTAACACTGCTTGTTAACTATACTAATCCCTACTCCCTACTCCCTACTCCCTACTCCCTACTAATCATGGCCAAGACACACATCCGCTTTGACTGGGCGATCAAAAAACTGCTGAGGGATAAAGCTAATTATGTTGTCCTAGAAGGCTTGATCACCGAATTACTAGGAGAAGAGATTACTATTGAATCTATTTTAGAAGGCGAAAGTAATCGGCTCACCGAAGACAATAAACTGAATCGGGTTGATATTCTAGCGCTCAATAGTGCTGGAGAGTTACTGCTAGTGGAAGTCCAAAATAGTTCCGAAAATGATTACTTTCACCGGATGCTATTTGGCGTCTCCACACTGCTCACGCAATATCTAGATAAAGGAGAGCCCTATAGTAAACTCAAAAAAGTCTACTCCATTAATATTGTTTACTTTACCCTGGGGCAAGGACAAGATTACATCTATGAAGGGAAACTAGATTTACGAGGTCGTCATCATCAAGACTCCTTAGGGTTATCCAGTCTCCAGAAAGAGTTGTTCAAACTAGAGAAAGTATACCAGATATTTACCGAATATTATATCTTGAGAGTCAACCAGTTTGATAATGTAACTAGAAACAATTTAGATGAATGGATCTATTTCCTAAAGAATAGTGAAATCAAGGAAGAGTTCCAAGCCAGAGGATTAGCCGAGGCCAAGGATAAGCTCAGGATTGATAATTTACCATTACCAGAAAGGGTTGCTTATCAGAAATATCTGGAAAATAAACGGTATGAAATTAGCCTGTTGGCAGGAGCAGAAGCAGCTGGAAAATTACAGGGGAGAGCAGAGAAAGCTATAGAAATAGCCCAAGCTATGAAAGCAAGAGGGATTGATTTGGATTTAATCGTGGCAACAACTGGTTTAACTAAAGAAGACGTTGAAAATTTTTGAATGGTCGCTAAGGGATTAAACCTTGAGGTATAATAAATTAATTCTGAAAATTTTTCTGCCCTTTTTACTACTCCCTACTCCCTATTACCTATTCCCTGATTAAACCATTTTAATTATGTCACCAAATCAAAAAAAAGCATCTGAAACTAAACATGAAAATAACCCTGAAAATAAACAGTATAGCCCTTCTGTATTTCGCATCTCTCCTATAATTCGGATTACCCTAATCACATTTTATTGGGCGCTGTTGATACCATTACCGTTTTTAGCTAAAGTATCATCGACTCCGGTATCGCCAATAATCCTGTGGATAGGAATTAGCTTAGGATTTATCGCCCTCTATGGTGCCTTAAGCGAACAGGTGATTGTAGATGACGAAAAAATTCAGGTAGCTTATCCCAATTGGGTGCCCCGATTCTTCCGCAAAGGTTGGCAATTACACTGGAAAGAGGTGAAAGACTTAAAAATGCGCACCACAGGTCAAGGAGGGCTTGTTTACTATTTCGTTAGCCAGTCTTATGACCAAGCTTACTTGCTGCCAATGCGAGTAGTGGGATTTAATCGCTTAGTTAAGTTAGTACAAAACTATACCGGGATAGATACTACCGATATTCGTCCCCTAGCCCAGCCTTGGATGTATCTAATTTTGTTCGGATTCACCCTCTTGCTATTACTTGTAGATGCCTGGACCATAACCACAGCTATCAATCAGGGTTTGATGTAAGCATTCAGCTATCAGCTCTCAGCTCTCAGCTAATGGGCTACGCGCACGGTACTTGAGGTACTATAGCACTACCCATTAAGATGTTTGACATTCCTAAACTCCGAAACGTAAGTAATCCCTTACTTTTGACTTCTGACGCAATAACCTTGCTGACTTGGGCGTAGCGCTATAAAAGCACTATCTGTAGCACCATCTGTAGCCCATTAGCTGAGAGCTCTCAGCTAAAACATTGATAATTTTTAATTGGAGCAAAGCGATTGACTAATCCCCTGTTGCAGCTAAAGCAGGTAAGCCTGACCCTCTCAACCAGGGCTAAAGCAGCTGGAATACCTATATTAACTGATATTTCTTTCGAGGTCAGCCCATGCGATCGCATCAGCGTGATTGGACCATCTGGTGCTGGTAAAACCTCTCTGTTGCGGCTGTTGAACCGATTAAGTGAGTCCACCCAGGGAACAATTTACCTAGATAATCAGAACATCCGGAATATCCCTGTCCTAGAATTGCGGCGACAGATCATGCTGGTTCCTCAAGAACCAAAATTGTTAGGAATGACCGTTCAGGAGGCTCTAGCTTATCCGTTGGTATTGCAACAGCTGCCAAAAAAAGCGATTGGCCGTAGGCCACGCTACGCGAACGCACAACGGACACAAGAGATTCGAGAGAGACTGCGCATCCCAGCGGAGTGGTTAGAGCGTACAGAGTTACAACTGTCTTTGGGACAACGGCAATTGGTTGCGATCGCACGAGCACTAGTTGTCCAACCAAGGATAGTGTTACTTGATGAGCCCACCTCAGCCTTAGATGCTGGTATAGCCTCTCAGGTGATCAGGGTATTTACCGATTTAGCCCGAAAGGAGCAGATCACAATTTTGATGGTCAATCACCAGCTAGATATGGCTGAGTTATTTTGTAATCGACTATTGTATTTGCAAGATACTCAGTTACTCCAAGACAGTCCAGCTGAGCAGATTAATTGGCAACAATTACGAGAGAGATTAGTACAAGCAGAAGCTAAAGCATCTCAAGAGTGGGCTTAATCATTTGTTGACAGTTGACGGTTATTTTAATTTTGCCTATTGCCTCTTGTCTATTGCCTATTGCCTCTTGTCTATTGCCTATTGCCTCTTGTCTATTGCCTATTGCCTCTTGCCTATCATGCGTCTAACCTCTCTTGATGTCTTTCGAGGTATTGCCATGGCTAGCATGATTCTAGTCAACAATCCCGGAAGTTGGTCTTATGTCTATCCCCCCTTACTTCACGCTAAGTGGCATGGTTTTACACCCACAGACTTAGTATTTCCTGCCTTTTTATTTATTGCTGGTGTAGCAATGGCTTTTTCCTTAGTCAAGTACACCAATAACAACCAATCCGTATCCCAGGGGTATTGGCGTATTGGCAGGCGATGTGCCATTCTATTTGCCCTAGGCTTACTGCTCAATGGTTTTCCGACTTACAACTGGGATACTATTCGGATTATGGGTGTCTTGCAGCGCATTAGTCTTGCCTATTTCCTTAGTGCTGTAGCAGTGCTAAATCTAAGACGACGGGGTTTGTGGGTACTGACCGGAATAGTTTTGCTAGGGTACTGGGCAGCGATGTCTTTAGTACCAGTTCCTGATTATGGTGCTGGTAATCTGACACCGGAAGGGAATTTTGCTGCCTATATCGACCGTATGGTATTGGGAACAAACCATTTGTATAAACAAGCTCAATTTGATCCAGAAGGACTGTTTAGCACCTTCCCAGCGGTAGTAACTGTCTTGGCTGGCTATTTCGTTGGGGACTGGCTACGCCATCAACCGATACCGTCCCGCACTAGTTTGGGATTAGTACTATTTGGTGTAGGTTGTCTTGGTTTAGGCTGGGTTTGGGATTTCTGGTTCCCAATTAACAAGCAGTTATGGACAAGTTCCTATGTAGTCTTTTCTGCTGGTTGGTCGATGCTGTTACTAGCTGCTTGTTATGAGTTAATTGAAGTGCGGGGATTTCGCAGATGGGGATGGCCGTTAGAAGTAATGGGGTTAAATGCGATTTTTCTGTTTGTCGCATCTGGTTTAGTAGTTCGCATCCTATATCGAACTAAGGTAGGGACAGGTGATAATGCTGTGAGTACCTATACTTGGATTTATGAAAATCTGTTTCGGTCGTGGGCTGGAGCCATGAATGGTTCTTTGATCTTTGCCATAGTCAATGTACTGTTGTGGTGGTTGATTCTCTATGGGATGTATCGGCGACGCTGGTTGATCAGGATTTAATGGTTAAGGGTTAAGGGTTAATGGTTAATGGTTAATTAACCATTAATAAATCTTTTGGGCTGCCAGTTCTGTCCCAAGTTTTGGATTATTCTCGTTTATGCCTTGATTAAACCGATAGCCAACATTGCGAACCGTTTGAATAATGTTGGGTTGTCGAGGATCAGTTTCTATTTTTTTGCGTAGGGCAAGGACGTGGGTATCGATGGTGCGCGGATTGTCAATAGCATTGGGCCAAGCGCGGCGCAATAATTCAGAGCGACTCAAAGGCATTCCCTCTGCTTGGGCGAGTACATAGAGCAAACTAAATTCTTGTGGAGTCAGGTCAATAAACTCTTCTTTGAAGCGGACACGACGCTGGACTAAATCAATTTTGAGATCACCGTAGTCCAGAGACAGGGGAGCTACCGTAATGCGGAGGCGACGAATTAGGGCTTCCACCCGTGCCATAAATTCCTGTATACCAAAGGGCTTGGTGAGGTAATCGTCTGCCCCAGCTTTAAGACCAGTGACGATATCTCTTTCACTATTACGAGCAGACAACATTAAAATTAGAGATTTTCGCTGCTGCTGAAGCCAGCAGCAAAATTCAACCCCATCGCTGTCTGGTAAATCAGAGTCTAGGATAACCAGAGTGGGTTGGCGATGGTGAAAGTCTTCCTTGGCTTGCTCAAGATTTTGTGATTGGTACACCCCATAACCGGATTTCTTCAGGTGCGACCCTAGAAGCGATCGCAAATGAGGGTTTCCTTCAATAATCTGAATTCTAACTGAGCCCACGGCACATTAAAGTCCTCTTAGCCTTAGCCGTTGGGATTTAATCATAGCAAAGGTCAGGTCAACATTCTGTAACAACTGCTACTTATGATCCCGATATTGGCTTGCGTTCTTCCAATACGACTTCCTAGTGGCAGCAAATGGACCAGGTCAGAGGGACAATAAGGACAATAGTAAAATTTCAATTTACCATTAATTTTAACTGACCATTTTCGATTATAGCATATAAGATGCAATTTAGTCTAGGTAACATAACAAATAATTGAGAAAAGTATTGAGGACTTGCTACTTTTGCTAAACTGAAGTTAAGTTGGCGTATCCGAGTTTCTACTGAGTGAGCCAATACCGCTACTGTTGATACTCAAAATTTCTTAAGACTATGCTGCAAGATCCTCAAGCTATACGCTGCTATCAAAAACTTACTGACTCCCTAGTCGATTTGTGGAATCGAGGTTATAGCTTCGATGAATTGCGGCTATATATCGATGGCTATCTTTCTGCCCTCAAACACACAAATACCCTTGAATCCTATATAACCTACCGCTTAGAAGAAGATGCCATTCGTTATCTTCGTGATCCATCCAACTTTGAGATGGTACCAATGCCGCAGCCAGAAACCGACTACTATTAAACCTTAAACACACAGAACCCCACTGAATCCGATCAAGTCCATGGGAGTACTCATCCTATCCGTTAGCTGGTAATAGGCAATTACCAATTATCCATTACCCATTACCCATTACCCATTACCAAAAAGCGATAGGCTATTCTCTTGAGTAATTAACTGGACTTGATATCAGTGGGTTTTCTTGGCAATCTGCTTTTCCCAAATACCAACTAAATTCTGAACCCTTTCATCCCAACCATACTGGGAAACACACTCCCTACCGTTGCGACCCATTTCCTGTCGCAACGCTGGGTTCTCAATTAATACTTTGAGCTTGTCGCAGAAATCTTCCTGATTCTGGGGAGTGAACAAAAAACCATTCCATCCGTCTTGGATATTCTCCACTACCCCACCTGCTTCAGGAGCGAGCACAGGAATTCCAGCTGCGAAGGCTTCTAATATAGTTAGCCCTCTAGTCTCCTTTTCTGATGCTGTGATATGAATATCACTGTTGACCAAAAGAGCTGGAACATTTTCCGGTGGCACTCTACCCAGTAAGTAACTATTAGGTGTTAACTTGCTTAAGCGGGTAGCAATCTCATCCCGCATCGAACCATCACCAGCAATGATCAGTGCGATTTTGTCACTGTTGACCTCTTGTACAACTCGTGAAAAGGCATTTAGGGTAAATTCCCACCCCTTATCTGGAGTTAACCGACCTAGAAAAATTAACTTAACTTTCCCCTCAACCTCTGGAATATCATAGTTCTTTTCGAAAAACTGTTCTTCCCGTAAACCAGGATAGAATTTACTAGCATCAAAGCCAACTAAATTGGCATGTAGGGTGTTTTTAATGCCCAGATTGATAATTTTTTTATGGGTAATCCGACTAGAAACTAGGGTGACATCATAAGAATTATACACTGAAATCAATATGGTTTTAAAAATAAATTTAATTCCAGCGACGACCAGAGACGGTAGAGAAAAGTAATCTTCGGCATAGTCAATAAAATTAGTCCTAAAAAAACTCACACAGGGAATACCAGCTTTTTTGGCAAAAGCCACCCCAGGCACTCGAAAAAATCCAAAAAACAGTCTTTCTGGTTCATCAACATGAATAATATCGGGCTGGAATTTTTTTAATTCCTGGAGGAGGATTGAATAGGAACTCCTGCGCACCTGACGCTCAAAGTCCAAGTCCATGAATGAGGTACTCGGTAAATTGATGATTCTCACTCCAGGCAGGATTTGACCAGTATAATCTCGCCAATTGGGATAGACATGTTCTAAAGCACTGTACTCAGGACAAAATAACAACACCTGGTGTCCCCACTGACTCAGTCGTTGTAGCCTAGATAATCCACTAACTGTTACGCCATCAATGACAGGCAAGAATCCAGAGGTGATAATAGCAATTTTCATAGGTGAATAGAATTATCCCACTCAGAGCGTGTTTAATTTTTAGGGGCAAAGCATTGACGATGCGTCCCAATTGTTGCATAAATCATGTCAGAACAGGTAAGGCAAATGTGATCAGGAGAGGGAATTGAGGAAGAGCACAACAATTCTATCTTCTCTATCTTCCCCATCTTCCCCTGAACCATGATCAGTATCTGTATGTAAATACTTCGCCCATCCCAGGAGTTAGGAAACGTTTCATACCAAATCCGGGTTAATTACCCCCTTTTTAAGCAAAAAGCATGAGGAGCTTCAGGAGCTTCAGGAGCTTCAGGAGAACAGGAGAAAGAATGCTGGAATCATAACGGGGGTTTTTGGAGCGAATTTGGTATCAAACACTAGTCGAAGTAGTTAAACCTAGGTTAGGGTGAATCGCATCCGGCAGTTCCTTTTCCACTCGCCGTATGGGTGGATATCGATAAGCGATAAAGCTTGCCAGGATGTTCAGCAATCCCATCAACAGCAACAGCAAGCCCATCCCACGCCCTGGACCAACGCCAATGATATGCCCAATACTACCTGCTAACAATCCATCGGTAGCCATCATCGGTTCTAAAACATGATCGACTAACGGTCCGGTTAGCATGTGGGCAAGGATCAATAAGGAGTTTTCGATGGCCAGTTGTAAGGCGAAGACCCGTCCTTGCAGATTAGCTGGGACTTTGTTCTGCCAGATAGTTTGATTACAGCTAACGATAATGGGTTGAGCAAATAAAACACCAAACGCTCCAAGAGCAGCTAAGTTCACAGAAGCGCGGCACCCACCTAAAAGTAAGAACAAGCCTTGCAGGATTACAAAGCTAAAAATACCGTATATCCTGGGCTTGGGTCCTCCCCAGGTAGTCATGACCAAGCTACCAATAAGCATCCCACAACCGCCAATAGATAAAATGACCCCAAGTTCAGCACTGGAGGCAAAGCTTAACACCAGTGGCCAGAACAACACCTGAAGAATACCCATAGTGAAGTAGACCACGGCAAAGAACATCAGCAACCCTTGCAGTCCTTGCCGTTTGGCAATGTAACGCCAGCCTGATACTAGATCTTGGCGCAGTTGGGAGAAGTGGGCTTGCTTTTGATGAGTGTGATGGCTAGACTGGAGATGGGGAATCTGAACGCTTAGCAATGTCGCTAGGGCAAAGATGAATGTGATGAAGTCTATTAATAGAATTCCCTGCAAGTGAATGGTCTCCAGCAGCACACCCGCCAAGGTCGGTCCAAGAATCTTGGCAGTTGCCCTAGAGGCTTGCATCATGCCATTAGCACGGCTAAGATGTTCTTGAGGCATCAGCTGAGTCGTAGCTGCTGTATAGGCTGGCAACTGGAAAGCCTTAAACGTTGAACTGATTGCTACGACTAGGTAAATGTGCCAGATGTCTAACCTGCCCGAGAACACCAGAGCCATAACCACCAGTGTGCTAGCCCCTGCCACGGAGTCGCTGAGAATCATCGCCCAGCGTCTATTCCACCGGTCTACGAATGTACCAGCTATGGGTGAGATAATAATATTGGGTAGGTGAATAAATAAAGAAATTAGGGCAAATTGGGTGATTGAACCAGTGGTCTGGTAAGCCCAAACGCCCAGAGCAAATTCGGTAAGATTAGACCCCAGAAGGGATACTAGCTGTCCCAACCAGATCAGAAAGAAAATCTGCATTTATTGTGTCTTTTTCTACTTTACTCGTCGTTATACTCCGCCATCGGCGGGATTATTGTACCTTTTATACATGAATGACTGAACCCCTTGCCAGTTCCCGCTAAGCTTACACCTTGATGGGTAAAACAGTCTAGCTCGGGGAAAAAGACTGTTGTAGGTGGGCTTACTGATATATCTAGTATGGTGGCAAGTTTTATGTTTGACGGTACCCTTGATGATTACTATTTGTGACATTTTTGCTTAGATTGTGGTGACATTGTGTTGATGCAAACCGCGAGAGAGGGAACCACGGCAATAGCGAGTGGTTTGAAGTTACCGTAAGACAGGCTCGCCTTAATCAATGGAGGCGCGCTTTCCGCTTGAAGAATTAAATTACGGGGTCGCGCCTCAAGTTTTAACCCTTTTTTGCATAACCTACCAACCATAAAGGCGAGCCTGTCTAAGGTTTCGTCTCCGGGGGGACCACGGCAGTCGCTCATGGGGGAAACCCCCAAGACCGCGCTGCCTCCCCAAGACCGCGCTGCCTCCCCAAGACCGCACTTGCTCCCCAATGGCTGCGCTGCATCGCTTTTGCCCGACAACCGCTTCTGTGGGTGACATGGTGCTGAATTTGCTGATCAGAATAATTCCGTAGTACCTATCTGAGCAGGAAGAGATGAGCTATTGTGGACACCTATCTTGAGAAGCTCCACAGCCGAGAGCTGACTGCTGACTCGTTACCAACTAGTTACGTTTAGTGGCAAGAAAAGACCAGTGACCCTGGTTATTAAGAAGAGTTTCAACAGTTATAATTTAAATTGACTTAATTTCCATTGACTATTGTATACTTTATTGGTAAATAAAACAAGTATCCTAAACGGGAGTTTTAAATCAATTGAGATATTGAGATATTGAAGATGCTTAACTATATCTAGTTCCTTATCTAGTTCGGTTTTGGATTGTTTGAGGTCACTAGTTTAATTTTTTTTGACCGTTTATCCCTGACACTCAAGCGTCAAGCGTCAAGCGTCAACCTCTTAAATTTAGTGCAACCTATAGGTTATAAAATATACCTCGGTTTGACCCCCCAGAGTATCCCGAAAATCACTCCCAGTATTTGGAATCATAATGATTGACTTGAATTTCGGTCAGAGGAGGTTGAGCTAAAGGACACCATTGGATTCACAAGACATGCTTTGATTGGACGCGATCGCATATTTTTGTAAAACTACTCAAAGTTAAACCAGTTACTGTAAATATCTTCATAGTATGATGATTCGTTATCGTTTTATTCACCCTTACTGATCCACATATTGCTGGTCATCGGGATTTTCTGGCTCCTCCAGAATCTCCGTTCGCTTAGCTTGACCTAAGGTCAATCGCGTAGCGTGGCTCACGGCCTCTCCTTCCTCATAACCGAAAATTTTGCCAAAATGGCAACCAATTACTAACATGTATGAGTCAATATTGTATAGATACAGGTTTATTTACTATTAAGTAAACTGCCCTATAAATTCATGTCGAAATGATTAGATTCGGAAGAGGATTAACATAAAATCCAGGGTAAATAATATCGCCAGAGTCTTCTTGATTTTTATAATTTTTATGAAATTTAAATTAAGATTGCTTAAAATTGCTATAATTAACTAAATTTCAATCAGGGTGCTTTACTACTATATAAGTAAGTCAGTAATATCTCTGTCGAGATAACTAGTCATAATTAGTGATCTTACTGTGCAGTTTAATCAATATAGTTAACGAAAATCCCTATGGTATTAAACGCAAATCAACTATCTGAAATAACTATTAAACTAACGGCTACCCTGACAGCAGAACCTTTAAATAAATCTCTAAACTTATGGATGGAAGATATAAATATTCCATCCAAAATAAACTTATCAAAATCTAATCAACATGTTGAACAAATATTTGATAAGTCTAGTCTAATATCTACTCCTAAAAATGGGAGTACTGTCATCTCCTCAAGTTTTGAAGACTGGATCAGATCTCCTGCCAATCAGCCATTATCACCAAATCCCTCTAACCTAGGTTTAGCTACCAATTTTGATATTCTTAAAGCCGAGGCTATTATATTTAATCATAACGATTACCAATTATTCAATAATTTAGTTATTGTTCATTTTAATGAACAATAAACTGATTAATTATATCAAAAAAATTTTGAAAAACAGACCTACATTAAACATGGCATAACTATCCATGATGGGGATTGTCTTTTTGATATAGGGGCAAACATCGGTATGTTCACCCTGTTTGCTCAGCAAATCTGTAAAAATGCCAGACTATTCTCCTTTGAAGCCTTACCAGATGTTTTTGAACTGTTGCAAATCAATGCATCACTGTATGGTTCGAATCCCAAAGTCTTCAATTTTGGATTTTCCAAGCACTCAAGAACTATTTCTAGTATTATTCATCAACAGAACATTCAAAAAATTGATTTACTCAAAGTTAATGCTGATCAACCTCAGTTAGATATCCTGGCTGGCATCAAGGAGAAGGATTGGGAAAAAATTCAACAAATTGTGATGGAGGTTGATCAGATTACAGCAGGGAAAAAACTAAAGCAGATCACAAACTTACTCCAAGAGAAAGGCTACCAGTTAGTGATTGATCAAGAAGTATTGCTGGCAGATACAGGGGTTTACCGTATCTACGCCAGGCGTAACTATCGGCTAAATCAATTCTTCTAGTATCCAACAGGAATGAAAATCCCTCTTGTTCTAGCAACACACTGATTACTCAGCTTACTCAGCCTTTGTGATAAGGAAGTGGATCGTCCAATCCCAACTCAGCAAAGGCAGCCAATCGCAACCGACAAGCATCACAAACACCACAAGCTAGATCGTTACCTGTGTAGCATGACCAGGTTTTTTCCCAAGGAACACCCAGCTGATTGCCTAATTTGATAATTTCGGTTTTTTTCAGGTCAATCAGAGGAGTGACAATTTTAATTCCATTGCCCTCCCTACCTTGTTTCGTCCCCAAATCAAAAGCTGTCTGCATTGCTTGGATATAATCCGGACGGCAATCTGGATAGCCAGAATAATCTAAGGCATTGACACCCACATAGACTCCCTCAGCACCAATTGCTTCTGCATAGGATAAGCCAAAGCTCAGAAAAATCGTGTTACGGGCTGGAACATAGGTTATGGGGATGTCTTGAGACATCTGCTCTAGACTACGCTCCTTGGGTAGGTCAAGGTTATCATCGGTTAACGCTGAACCTCCCCACTGCCGTAAGTCAAACCTGACTACCTGATGTTCCTTAACACCTGCTGCAGTAGCAATTGCGTAGGCTGATTTGAGTTCTCGTCGATGTCGCTGCTGATAATCAAAGGAAAGGGCATAACACTCATAACCGTCTCCTACTGATTGATACAAAACTGTAGCAGAGTCTAAACCTCCAGATAACAACACAATTACTTTCTTAGACATGATCCAACCAGATATCACAAGTCTCATCAGGATAATGCCTAATCAAACGTTTTGCACTGTTACTACAACTACCAATTAATAATTTCATTGCTCTGTCAACAGACAACCCACAAACTGACACATAGGGTTAGTGTTCGATATTTCGTCAAACCACAATAAGTATAGAACACATGTTTTAAAGGTTCTTTTAGCCTGAGTGGGATGGACAAAGCTTTGAAATTCTTCACATTTATAGTTGCTGTGGTACTATCTGGATGGTTTAAGGCGACTTAGATTAAGTAAATCGACTTATTACCAGTGGTGGAGGAGCAAAAAAGAGTGCAGAATAGTACTTATCAAAGACATCGAGATCATCAAGTCCAGCGCAACTTACCGCAGCCAATCAAAATCGGTGTGATTGGCGTTGGCAATATGGGACAACATCATGCCCGAGTTTTGAGTCTTCTCAAAGACGTTGAAATTGTGGGTGTGGCAGACATTAACGTCGAGCGTGGTTTAAATATTGCCAGTAAGTACCGTGTTCGCTTTTTTGAAGATTATCACGATCTTCTTCCCTATGTAGAGGCGGTTTGCATTGCAGTACCGACCCGTCTACATCATCAAGTCGGGATGACTTGTCTACAAGCTGGAGTGCATATTTTAATTGAAAAACCGATTGCCGCTAGTATTGCTGAGGCAGAATCGTTAGTAAATGCAGCAGCAGATTCCCAATGTATTCTCCAAGTTGGACATATTGAACGTTTTAACCCAGCTTTCCAGGAACTGAGCAAAGTTCTGAAGACAGAACAATTGCTGGCTGTGGAAGCTCATCGCATGAGTCCTTACTCTGACCGAGCCAATGATGTCTCGGTGGTTTTGGATCTCATGATTCATGATATAGATCTATTACTAGAATTGGTAGCCTCACCTGTGACAAGGTTAACCGCTAGTGGCAGCCGTGCTTCTGATTCCGGGTATTTAGATTACGTCACTGCTACCTTGGGGTTTGCCAATGGTATTGTTGGTACGGTCACGGCAAGTAAAGTGACACACCGAAAAATCCGTCGCATCGCTGCCCATTGCAAAAATTCTCTGACGGAAGCTGATTTCCTGAATAATGAGATTCTAATTCATCGGCAAACCACTGCCAATTATATGACGGACTATGGTCAAGTGCTTTACCGACAGGATGGTTTGATTGAGAAGGTTTATACCAGTAATATTGAACCACTCCATGCTGAGTTAGAACACTTTGTCAATTGTGTACGGGGTGGTAATCAACCTTCTGTCGGAGGTGAACAAGCTCTAAAAGCACTGCGTTTGGCCAGTTTGATTGAGCAGATGGCTCTTGATGGTCAAGTTTGGCACAACGTAGACAATGGGAATCATAAACTCCATACTTCCGTCATGACAGTTCCGTGTTAGTGACTTGTTGTTGATTTGTTGTTGATGATGTAGGGGTCAGTTGCACTTGTAACTGACCGACATTAGGGAGAGCCTAAGGGGGTAAGGAACAAATCAGCCCAATCCGCTTTGATAAATCCCTTCTAGCCCTGACAACTAAAACTCGCGGCTATAGGTAGGTCAAGCCTTCTGGAAGAGTACAAAGTCGGCCTGGACAGACTGACTTCAACAGGGGGTCTTGAATCAGGATTTGCGATCAACCTTTTCTCCTATGCCTTTGATCATTTACCTGACAAGTGTGATCACTGATGAAGCTACCTGAGTTGATATAACTTCACTGACTTTCTGATTTCCTTGGGGGCTAAGGTGAATGTGGTCACGGTAAAGTATCTCTGGTGTTTCGGTGTTATTGAATACTTCTAAAAAATCTAGATAAGTAATGTTGTGCTCTTGAGTAAAGTCACTCAAGCGTTTACGGGCTTTTAACTCATAGTCACGAGGTCCTTTGGTGCCAATTTCCCGGAGTAGGGGGGTCATCCCTAGCACTAACTTGGCTCCAGCAGCATCAGTTAGGGTCTTAATTTCCCCAATGGCCTTGAGATTAAAGCCAACCCGGTCTCCTGGTTCCGCTCTGACTGCTTCCATTTCAGGAATAGCTGGTGCTCTCAGGAGATAGCGACTCCAGATCTCGGCTATGGCTAAGAGGGGTTTTTGGCTGGGATAATTGCGATCGCGTCCCACTTGTAAAGAAGTCGGTGCTGTAGCAAACAAGTCATCGGTATTAATCAGTAATACCACTACATGGGCGTTGAAGGTACCAAAGCGTCGTAGATAGGCTAACTCATTTCGTGGTCCCCAAGAATTAGCAGAAGCATTAAGGACTTCGACTGTTTCAAATGGTTTCTCCTTGGTTAGACTTGGTAAGACGTCTTTGGTCAGCCATAGTTCTAATTGAGATTGGAGCCGTGCTGATATGGTTTGGTCTTGGTCTGTCCACCAAGCCCCATTGGCAACAGAATCCCCCAGTAGGAAAACCCGCAGCATGGATCGGGGTGGGCTAGGAGTAGTGGTGGCACTGCGCATGGAATATTCATTAATGAGAATGCGGTTGCCAAACCGTCTGGTGCTTTGGTTAGGGGCTAGCAAGTAGCCAATTTCCTCATCTGCCACATAAATAAGGGGATTACCGAAGCCGAGCAGCCATCGTAAACCCACCTCTAGGGCTACCAAGGAACTGACTAGCACTGCCAAGGTCAATAGCAATACTTTCACAAGAAAATCCTATATAATTTATAAATTTTTCCTATAGTTTTGTCTAGGTTTTCAGTAGTGAGATCACTTTAAAAGCCGAGTATAACCGCTCAAAGCTGAGTATACCAAGGTTAATCGGTAAATTTCCCCCTGATTTAGCCCTGGCTATAATCGACTTGTTGGTTAGATCCCTGATAACTCAAACAGGAGCGACAAACTATGTCAGACCTCAATCGTGGCATCATGAAGTTTAAAGGAGCTGATAGCCCCACAGCCGTTGTTATTTCAGCAATTCTGGTTTTGGGCAGTATCAGCGTTCTGATCTGGTGGGCATTGCACAACGCTTACACCATTGGCTAATTCCGGTCGATTTCCTTAAAAAATTGACAATTCCTAAAAGCTGTGCTAACATTTATAAATGTGAGCTAAAAGGGTCGGTGCCCGAGTGGTTAATGGGGGCGGACTGTAAATCCGTTGGCTATGCCTACGCTGGTTCAAATCCAGCCCGGCCCACCACAATGGTTTGGGATATAACCTAAATATGCTTTTGATAAGTCAGCATGAAATTTGCTGGTTGCTATTATTGTTTAATTACAATAGCTGGTTGGCAGGTCGGTAAATCAAAAGCGAAATTATAGTGTTGGCAGATTAGGTTTTGCCACAGTACAATAGGCTAAATCAAACCAATAATGTAAATCTAATCATTTAAATCTAGCCCGTGTGGCTCAGTGGTAGAGCACACCCTTGGTAAGGGTGAGGTCACGAGTTCAATCCTCGTCACGGGCTTTTAAGCATAAATTTCCGAGTAGTTACCAAATTGTACAGTGACTAATTATTGGTCAAAAAGGCAAATACAGCACAATACCCTTCCATTCTGCTTGCTCACTACAATCGATGAGTAGTAGTAATTCATCAATTGCCTGTCGAATTGGCATTCGATCATTGACGACAAAGATGCCCGCCATCGACTCTCCTGAAACTAGTCGGTTGTAGGCAAAATCTGGCATCGTTGCACGATCATGAGTTATAAGGATACGTCCATTAATTGCTGCCCAAGCTAGAATCGCTGGATCATCTACTTCTCGCAAGCCAACATCTTGAATCCGTAGTAGGTCAAGATTGGGTTGACGCAAAAACAGCCCTCGAACAATGTCACCGTTGAAATTCTCATCGCTCAGCAAACTCAGCATAACCGTTTCTACTGATTCTGCTGAGATAGCAAACGGGTACGAATTAAGCTGAGATCAGGTTGGATACTAGACAAACGTTGCTGCACTGATTCAGCTAACTGCTCTCTCTGGTTTAAGTATGTTTCTACCGCATTTTGGTGTCGAAGGTAGTAGCCAATTGTATTGTAAACATCGGACAAAGATAGAGTCGAGTATCGATGGACAATAGACTCAGGGGATGCACCATCTTGAAACGCTCGAATAACAGTCTCTAGCAAAACCCTTGAATTTCCAACTCGAATCGCTCCGGTTTCATCTTCTCGCAGAGGTGGTGTCTCACGTTCCAAAACGAGGCTCATAGATTAACTTTCCTAAATCCAGTATCAAACCATCGTAACTTACCTCACAGCGCAATTGCTCAGTGAACTTAAAAACACTGTCTCAAAATTGGGCGTTGCTGAATATCGAAATGATTTAACTATAAAGGGGAATTTTATGATAATTTAAATAATAAATAAGAAGCCTAATTGATAAATGCAAGATTTTATTGATGCAATGCGCGAGTGTGGAGAGACCCCCAAGACCTTGCTGCATCGCTTGTTCAGATTTAGAGTAGCACAGAGTGCGTCGATGTAGTCTTGCTAAATAATGTCTCAATCTTGTATTTTCATTTTCTATGAAAGTCATATAAATTTTATTAACCCAAGTTGCTAGTTATGCAGATGCGATTTGACCGTAGGTCACGCTACGGGAACGCACGAGGGTGTTGAGCTTAACTAATGGTAACTAGAATTGAGGACTGATAACTGGTTAAACCTATTACAACAACAGCGAGTAATTGCTGTGATTCGAGCATCCTCGAAATCCCTAGGCGAGCAGATGGCTAAGACGGTAGCCACTGGGGGTATACGGTTAATTGAAATTACCTGGAATAGCGCTGATGCTCCTGAGCTGATTAGTCAGCTCCATAGAGAATTACCCAACTGTATCATTGGTACTGGCACGATCTTAAACCAATCTCAGTTACATCAGGCAATTGATGTTGGAGCGCAGTTTATCTTTAGTCCCCATGTAGATACAGCAGTTATTAAAGCAGCGGTAGCTGCTAACGTGCCAGTGGTTCCCGGAGCACTTTCTCCGACAGAAATTGTGACAGCTTGGGATGCTGGTGCTAGCTGTGTTAAGGTGTTTCCGATTCAGGCGGTCGGTGGTGTTAGTTACATCAAAGCTTTACTTGGGCCACTCGGTCACATCCCTTTAATCCCTACTGGTGGTGTTACCATAGACAATGCTCAGGAATTGATTAATATCGGAGCGATCGCTGTGGGTCTTTCTGGGAATTTGTTTCCTAAATCCCTGATTGATGAGGGGAATTGGAATGCGATCGCAAAACGAGCAAAACAGCTAAAGCAACGATTAGCCCCTGATTCTCTAAGTTGAGGCTATGATATGGGTGATTTGTTTGATTGACTGCTAAGGTTATATGTTTTTTCACTGGCTAAGTCCCTTAAGAACCTGGTTTGCCAGTTTCCCACTGATGCTAATCGCCTTGGCTGTCTGGACAACACCAGCGTTGACCAATCCTGTGAGTGAGCAAATCGCTACCAGAGTGATGGAACTGCAAGATTCAGAGGAACGCTGGATTGAGATAGACCTAACCAATCAAAGGCTGATTGCTTGGGAAGGTAGACAACCGGTTTATGCAATAATTGTCTCCACTGTTGACACTCCCCGCCCTGGAAGGACGGGGATTCTTGCTTCAACGGGGTGACTTGTTTAACCAGGCCGGAGCCAGGAAAAATAGAGGTCTCCACTCCACAAGCGTATTTGGTCTATGACCTAGGTTTCGGTGTGCCCCACCGTACCTAATCTAGTTAACAAGTTAGATAAACTTTTTCTTGATCTTATGTTTTCGTAGATATCCAAATCGTTAGATTTGATTATGCAATAAGCTGATATCTTAGCTTATTTTTTACATTATCTACTTATTTTCAGATCATGTTTATCTAGAACATTATTTTTTTTCGCTATGCTTTTATTTTAACACGATGCGAAAAAAACGTCAAGTCTTAATTTCACAAAAAGCTGTCCTATAAGGACGGGGCGCGATTACCCAAATTTTTTGGTAAAGATTCAACACCTACCCATCCTGGTACATTCACTATTCAATCCAAGCGTCGCAAGGACAGAATGCGTGGTGCAGATTACGATCTGGCTAATGTACCTTATGCCATGTATTACCACCGGGGCTATGCTATCCATGGGGCATACTGGCATCGTAAGTTTGGTACTCCAGTAAGTCATGGCTGTGTCAATGTAGCTGTGGATCATGCTGAGTGGTTATTTGATTGGGCGTCTGTGGGAACACCAATCGTGATTCATCAGGGCGTTGAAGAATTGGCCAATGATGAATGATATCAAGTCTGTTGAATCATTTGAATCAATTCCAAGATCGTTCTTGTTTTTTAGTAATGGGTAATTGCTCAGGGATAATCACCAATTACCGTAAGCATTCAGCCTACCGCTGTCAGCTGAATGATTACAGTCCTGTTAATTTCTTTAAAAATAGTTCACCAGCTTCTTCCAAATTACCATCCAGGGAAAATGTCAAGCTGCGGACTCGAATATCACGAATTTTAACATCAAGGGGTTGAGTTAAAGGAGCTGGATATACTAAAACTGCCTCTTGGCAATCTTGTGTGATGGCATAGATTACTACTTGGTTAAAATCCTCACGAGATGGACTAATAGGGATTTTATACTTAGTATCGAGAATGCAGCATGTTTTCTCAGTCGCTACCTCGTAGAGTACTAAATCAATGTAAAAATATAATGTCTTGTCGATGTCTACTTTTTCGAGTATCTTAATCCCAAAGCCACTGGGTAAGTGCGATTTTAGCCATTCAGCCACAAAGCGTTCATAGAGTTTTGCCATGTTAACTAGAAAGGGCAACATGGTATTACTACCTGTTTGATGACTTGGTCCGCTGTGTTCGAGAAAAAAGCGGCAAAGAGCATGTAACCTTTGGTAATTCTGATTGAGCCGATTATAGTTTCGTCCGATACAATCCCTAGCACTATAAGGTTGTAGGGTGACAAGGTTTTGTAGGGCATGATAGGCTTGGCGCAACATTGGACTTACATTAGCGCTATATAAACTAGTGCGACAGATACAGTGGAGTGTCCAGGCGATAATCTGATTATCTTCGATGTCACTAGTGTGTTGGTCGTAATGGCAGTTAAGTTTAATATCCCATGGCTTCTGGATAGTTTGCTGTACATCCAAACGCCCCCGAAGGTATGCTAGTTGAGCAATTGTGGGGATGTAGGTGCGGTAGAGTCCTTGGCGAATGCGATCGCGTATGCCATTAATGAGGATACTGACCAGGTAATCGTAAAATTCTTCTAGAGATTGACAATCAATCAACCCCTCTAGAATGTGAAAGCTTCTAAGATTATAGGCATAGTCAAGCATTCCGAAAAGATTGTTTAGGGGGACTTTCGGCTGGAGTTGGATGCTCAGTTCATTGCTTAGGGGAATATAACCTACCCATCCTTGAGAGGTTAGTTGCCAGTAATCCCCGGTTTTGGAGTATTCAAGATTTACTGTTACCTGATTGCTGTATTTTTGCTGCAATTCATTGATTACCGATCCTGGAATCTGGTAGCGTGGGATCTTATCTGGCTGATACTCCGTTAGTTTGATTATTCTCATTTTTTAGTTTAAATTTTGGCGTTGCTTAATAATGGAATGATTTTAAGAGTGTTTAGGTGCGCGCCTCCTAGGCCGGGGAACCCGGCCTTGGGTCGCACCTGTGGAATGGGCATCAGGCGTGGAACTGGCATCTTGCCAGTTTCATGCTTATTGTCGGGCGGGCAGGATGCCCACTCTACTCCTATTCATTCGAAGATTCAGCAACGCCTAAATTTTTAATATTAACTTTAATAGTGTCCCAACGAAATTGCTCTAGTTTATCCCGTTGATCGAAAAAGTATTCTTCTAGATATGGCTCAATCTCCCTTCGCCAGATATCTTCAATTTCATCAGCTATAGTTTCTAGTAGAAAGAAGGAGATTCCCAGGGAGTAGTTAGGATCTGCGATCGCATTATTTATTTGTTCGAGTATCTTAATCAATCCATTAACTGGAAAATCCGTTGTTTGGTGATATCGTCTTAAGATTTCATAGTTGGGAGAGAGCCGAATAAATGCAAAGCGACGGCGAAATGCCTGATCAACTAGAGCAATAGAACGGTCTGCTGTGTTCATAGTACCGATGATCCGAACATTTTTCGGGATACTGAATAGTTGATTACTGCCAGCTAAGGGAATTTTTTGATCCCGGTACTCTAGTAGATACAATAATTCTCCAAACACACTAGCGAGGTTAGCACGATTAATTTCATCGATGATTAGAACACAAATTCCTCGCCGAGACTCAGCTTTATTACAGAATTCTAGGAATCTGCCTGGAACTAGAGGATATCTCAATTCCCCATTTTGACTTTGTGGACGGATACCTTGAATAAAGTCTTCATAGGAATAGGCAGGATGAAATTGGACAAGTTTTGTGAAGCCATCACTTCCACTGATTAAATGGTTAGCAATTTTTTGAGCACTATAGGTTTTACCTGTACCTGGTGGGCCGTAAAAAATTCCTTGTCCTTTGCGTTCAATAGCACGTATCCATGCCTCTAACTCTGCTATATCAAAACCAGTATCTTTAGCACATTCGCTTACCGTATACTCCTCTGGTAACGCTATCCTTGAACCATCAGAGGTAAATTCGATAACCTCCTCTTTACCCGAAAAATTATACCCTTTAACCGCAACCAACCAGTAGCAAAACATATCGAATAAATCATTATCCCTGAGCACTGGTACACCCGGTTGATGCATAGTTTTATCTAAGGCTTTAATCAGCTTCAATCCTGTAGCATTTGCCGCTGGATAATCTGTCAGTCTCTTTCCGTAGGATGTATTAACAAAATAATTGATAACCTGTCGAGAACTATCATTGATTAACAGAAACCTATCTGGTTGCAGCCCATTGAGGAGATTCGTCAGCATTTCCGTCGGAAAACCTTTGGAGTATTCCCCTGTAGAAAACTGATCACAAGCTGCTGATAACTGATTAGGATGCTTAGTGCAGCAACCAACAAATTCAAGGATGTCGTAACCAATCTGCTCTACTAACCTTTGTATCCATTTATGCTGATATTTCAGTTTTAATGGCAATCGTAATTCTAAATAATTATCACGTTTTCTAGGAATAGTTAGTATCCATGAATCATCACCCTCACCATATGGACTATTCAACGTAATCGCCAATTCTCTATCAGGGAATAGGTGAAACAGGATCGGTTCGGTTATAGCTTCTCCAGAGTCCACCATAGCAGAGATGACTGCAAAATTCCGACACCAAAGGCGACGCTGCTCCTTGTAGGTTGCCATGTGACTTAACCCAACCGGTGTGTAGGGATATGAACTGATAAATTCCTGAAATAGACTGACCAATTCACCATTCTTATCCCCTACCATACTATCCACCTAATTTTTTTCCTTAGAACATGTTTGAGACATTAGAGACTGTTAGTTAGTTAGTCATTGATTATCAGTAATGGGTTATTGGCTTGCTATTCTTCATGTTCGATTCTCCATTACCCATTCCAAAATATCTTCTTACCAAACATTTAGCTAATTGATATAATGTTCTGACATAATTGCCATTTTATCCTCTACAATAGACTTAAGATGCTCAAATTGACTAGTCGTCAAGTAATGATAAGATTGTGGAGGTCTAAAGTTAGCCCATTTTTCTCTCAAATCTTGTAAAGTTACTGGTGGCTCAAAATGTTCTATGAGTTTTAAGCAAATCCCATAACCGACGGCGGCTTCCTCATAATACTCATTAAAATCTTTTTTTTCTATACCAGCATTGTCTTTTACTTTATACCAAAGGATATCCGGGCGGTCTTGAATAACGTCTTCCACTTCAAAAAAACCCGATAAAACCTTATCTGGAGCCGAGACATAAACCACAACAATATCCCCTGCTTCTAATCGAGGACGCACCCGACGAAGTTCAATTTTTTTGGTTCCATTGAATAATTGACTAGCATATTTAGGACGAATTGATAATAACAACACATTGGGCATTGTTAACACTACTTATTTGGGGTGCCTTCTCTATATATCATTGTAAATTGTTCCTGTTCAATCCGCAACGGTGATTGAACTGTTACACGCTTACCAAGTATTTCTTTAATTTCAGCCAAATTTATAGGATTTTTAAACAGTTCAGTATTACTAAATCGAAGGGCCATCAGCTTTTTATTAGGATCATTTTTGGTAAGCTTCATTAAATCTTCTAATTCATATACACCCAATCGGCGAAACTGTTGATGGAGATTTTTAGGTTTGTTGACGACTACTTCATCAAGTCTAGAGCAAGCTCTTACCTGTCCTGTGCCACAATAGTTTTTATTATAGCTTACATACCAAAGAATTCTACCAACAACCCCTGGTTTTAAGCCACCATTACCTCTATGGCTTCGATAATAGACAAGTTCACGTTTTAGCGCCAGATCAGTTTCCGATCTCAATAGGAGCTGGTTAGCTAAGTCTTCATCGAATAATTCCTTTGCCCATTCTGCTTGAATAGGAATGATTATAGTAGGAAGGTCAGCATCAATAATTTTTGCTGGCCACAGTATGCGTTCAACGTCTATAGTTGTTTTTACCGCTTTGGTTAAATTATCAGTTTTGAGGGTTTCAGCAATTTTTAGACAAAAATTATAATCCGGACTTAGATTAGCTAAATTAGTGAGATAGTCGGATAATTCTGTCGCCGTAACCGCAACCGCAAGATTGGCATTTAAATAACCATCCTTAACTTTAAAAAAAGCATCATCTTGAATAGCGCTAAGAATAGTTTGATTCAAATAAGGTTCAGTAATTCGTGTAAATGGCAGATTTTTACTTACTGACAGGGATATAAACCAAAAAATTAAGTAACGCGCTATTGTTTCTTCAAGATGACCTGATCTAACCCGAAAAATTGGCACCTTTAACTCATGAGTTTTATCGGTATGATACGCAATTAAAGCTAGGGGAGTATTGTTTTTGGGAGTTTTTTTTGACTGCAGAATAATATAACAATTAAATTTATCGGGATTAGCAATAATATAGCCCAGTCTTCCTTGAAAATCACTAAGTTTTTCTCCCTTAGCAGCAATCAAAAACCTTTGACTCAAGAAAGGTACCTGATCTAATTTATGAACAACTTGTCTAGTGATACCTGTGCCTGCTAAGCGTACAGGCTGATAGTTAATATATTCGTGAAGGTAATCTAGCTTAACAATTAAACTAGTAGGACTAAGGATTGATAAGTTAAATTCTTCATTGATAGCATCTGCGATCGCTAGTATTTGCGAATTACGAGTCAAAAAAAATGGTGCATCTGAAGCTATGGCTATAGCTAACTGACGCTGTTGAGATTCATTGATAGTTACCTGAGTTGATAACAAAACCTTGGTTAGAGACCGACAAGCTGTTTCAAAGTCTTTCTGATTGTAGGGGAGTTGAGTAAAGGTATCGGCTAACTGGCGTGTACTATTCCTTTGTTTAGTATCATCAATAGTATTGATGACCTTAAATATTTCATTAGTTATACATAACTCCAAGTCAGGTTGTAACCAATCAGCTAGTAGAGAGTCAGATTCTGCCTTTGACCTAGCTTCATCTCCTTGCAAGTCAAAAAACACGCTGGTATCAATGACTGCACATAATTTAGACTCAAGTTTTTGGGTAGCAACCGTAGAAAATAGGGTAGGATGGTCGTGATCGCGCCACCAAACGGTAAGTAGTTTTCCATCCTTGCTCCTTCCGGGTTTTTCAGCCAAAGGAACAAAGTCTAAGTGAGACCACATTCTCTCTAATCCATAATCACGACGGCATTTGAGTTTAATGCCGTAAAAGTCCTGAGTATTCTGACTTAGATAATTAACTAGCTTTCTAGCAATACCGTTACCACGCCATGATGGCTCGATGCATAGATGAACAAGAACGATGATATTATGTCTACGCACCTTCCGGTATAACAAATAACCGGTACACTTTTTTTCAGGAGTAAGAGCCACAAGTATTTGACGACTGAGTGCGTGTTGATCAAAAGCTCCTTCAGGAAAATGACCAAGAGTGGTTGCGTGTGCTCGTCCCAAAGCCTTGACTGTCCTTAGGTGCAGGGATTTTTCATCAATTGTTTCAATTTGAAGCTGTATCTCTTGTGTCACTTTACCAATTACCAATTACCAATGGCCAATTACCAATTACTATGCATGCAATCGACCCTATTGTACGTGATTAAGCATACCTAATCTTACTGGTTAGAAGGAAACCACTTTTGCTCTAGGTTGGTGAGTTCTCCGTCTTCCTGTAATTGCAAAATAATTCGGTTGATTGGCTCACGATAATGACTACCTTGAGGCAAAACTATGCCGTAGTCTTGTTCAGCAAACAACTCACCCACAATCTGGTATTCTCGGTTTTGTGACGTTTGGTAAAGTAACCTTGGTGAATCATAAACTAAAGCCTGCACTTGCCCCGCTTTGAGAGCTTTGTATGCATCTTCCACCTGGTCAAATTCAATTAGCTTGACTGGCTGTTGATTCATATATCTGGCAGAGGTCGTGTCTGGGACAGTAGCAACCTGTTTTCCGAATAGATCGATAAGATCAGAAATATTCGATTCAAGTAGTTATATACAATTAAACTTGACTGTTAAGATCAGGTATAGCGCTACGCGCAAGGCAAGAGACAAGAGGCAAGAGGAAAAAGTTGACTACAACAGCTTTTGCTGCTTGTATCAATATTCTAACTTTAATGCGTAGTGCTATATTAGACAAGGGGAAACGGTTCACATAAAGAGTTTTATCAACGTTAATAAACGTAACCAGTAACATAGTTACGTTTAATTATGTCTATAGGCATAAAAAAAATAGCTTAAATTTAACTGGTTTTATCCCTAGATAAAGGAGGCTAACAAAATACTTTGTTAGCCTCCTTTCTAAAAAAAATAACTTGTATAGATTAATGATTAATGGGTCATCGTAAACTAGCAATTACCAATTCAAAATTACCGATTCCCATTAGTCAAGATTCAAAGTAGACCAAGTTATAGAACCCACAATCCCATCAGCATATAATCCTTTCGCTTTCTGATAAGCAATCACCGCAGCTTTTGTCCGAGAGCCAAAATCCCCATCCGTTGCACCAGCATAAAATCCTTGGGTTTGGAGCCGCTGCTGTAGTTCCTCTACTTCTGAGCCAACTGCTCCTTCAATTAAAGGAAGATAGGCAGATGAGGGTTTATCACTACGCCATCTTTCTGAAAACTCTTCCAAGACTTCTTTTGGTAGTTGTTTTTGTAGCCACTCAATCGCTTGTTTTTGGTGAGGTAAGCCACGATAATACTTGTAGGTGTTCACGATAACCACAGGCTGGCGCTTCTTGTTACCTGGTTCAGAAGGAGATTTCTCTGATGGTTTAGAAGAACTTTTCAGTGCGTCCCAGGTCTTTGATCCCACTAATCCATTGGGATTGAGTCCCTCAAACTTCTGAAAGGAAATCACTGCTTTGGTGGTAGCAGGACCAAAAATGCCATCAACTGGACCGGGACTAAACCCTTGAGTTTGGAGGGATTGCTGTAGCTCTTTGACTTTCAGACCAGTGTCTCCTTCTCTGAGATAGTCTTCAACTGAGGAGCCAAGGCGCTGACGAACTTCTCGGCGCAACCGAGGCAATTGACTGTATAACCAATCCCCAGGACATTGGGTTGGTGAAAAGTCTCGATGTCCTTTAATATTATCTGGGCTAATCTTGGTAGTTTTGCAAATCGAAACACATAAATCTACCAAACTTTTCCATTGTTTGGCATTCATCCGGTAGCTGATAAAGGTGCCTTCATTTTCAATTCCCGGTGACTGGTTACCTAGGGTACTACCAGCATGAGCAGAGCTGACAGAACGTCCTTTTTTAATCGCTGATAAGGAACTCTGTCTACCTTCGAGTAAATATCCACCGGTGGTATTCAAAAAGTTGTGACCTGAATCATCCCAGCCAAAGCCGTCCATGTGGGATTTTTGAATACTCCTAGCCAAACTTCTGGAGCCCCATAAGGTTCCTTTGGATAGATCATTCGGGGCATTGGGAGTAGCAGTATGGTGAATAATAATATATCGTGGTCTAGTGGTATCTGGCCATTTTTTTGGGGGTTTAGCTCCCCATTCTTTTGCTGAAATGACACTAGCAGTGAAAGACATATTGACTTGCGGTCTCCAGTTATAATAGTTTACTAGTGGGCTCCTCGGAATAGGATGCGAGCAATTAACCAAACTATGGATTTGGCTGAGGTGGATTGGCAACTATTCCTGACTGGATTCTAGCCTTCAATTGCGATTATCATCTATAGCAGGTCAGTGTTCAGCGATCAGCTATCAGCGATCAGCGATCAGCGATCAGCTATCAGCTAATGCGCACCCTACTTGAGGTGCTTTTGAATAAAAGAGGTAAGCTTTGGGCTTTGACGACGCTACTTAAGGTGCGAACAGCTTTTGAATAAAATAAGCTGACGGCTGACAGCACCTCAAGTAGCGTGAGCCTTGACCTATGGCCACGCTACGCGAATGGCTCACGGCTGAATGCTTACTATAGCAGTTCTCAATGCTTTTGAAGGTCACAGTTTAGGGTCAACGGTCAAGAAACACCATTTGCACTTCAATGCTGTTGATCTAGTCAACTTAGAAATAGTATTCAATTAAGTAGGTCAACCACAAGTAAGTAAACCATGCCAAAAGCAATCTGGAACGGAGCGTTACTAGCCGAGAGCGACGAATGTGTGGTGGTGGAAGGCAATCAATACTTTCCCCGCGACTCCATCAACAAGCAGTATTTCAAGGAAAGTAGTACCCACACAACCTGTTCTTGGAAAGGTCAAGCTAACTATTATACCATAGTTGTGAATGGTAAAGAAAATAAGGATGCAGCCTGGTATTACCCCAGTACCAAGGAGAAGGCGAAACCAATTGAAGGGTATGTTGCCTTCCGGGGCGGGGTGAAAGTTGAGGTGTAGATGATAAAGGGGGTTTTTAACCGGGATTTGGGAAAATTTTCCCCAGCAGTTGCAATAAAAGCTATAATATCTGCTATGATATAAATCGCAAGGTACGCGGACGTGGCGGAATTGGTAGACGCGCTAGATTTAGGTTCTAGTGTCGCAAGACGTGAAGGTTCAAGTCCTTTCGTCCGCATCTAAAGGTGCGACCCGTGGCGAACTTAATTCGCCACGGGTCGCACCTCTTTTATGCATAGCTGACTAACCATAAAGGCTCCACTCTCCTTAGGTTTCGTCTCCAGGGATGAATTTCCCCTCAAGTATTTAAGGGAGTTGAGTCCTGATCAATAAAACTCCTGACAAAGCGTAACATTAACCGACATCTTGCCTTAGACTTAAAGAGTAGCTCTTTGGAGAACGATGTCAGTCAACTATGTTCCACCAAGAGTCGCTGCTCAAAGACTTGGAGTTTCAACTCGAACTCTCGAAAGATGGCTCGAAGCAGGGACAATCAAAGGGATCAAGACGCCGGGAGGTCAAAGAAGATACGACTTGGATTCAGTTGTCTCTATTCGACCAGCCAAACCAAAAACAGACATCATCTTATATGCCAGAGTTTCAAGCCGCTCTCAAAAGAGTGACCTTGAACAACAAGTACGCTTTCTTAAGTCTCGTTACCCCGGTTGTGAAGTCATCTTTGACATCGGGTCAGGACTCAACTTCAAAAGAAAAGGACTACAATCCTTACTGGACAGAGTTCTCAGCAACACTTGCGAGCTTATTGTCGTTGCCCACAAAGATCGGCTTTGCCGCTTTGGGTTCGATCTTATCTCATGGCTGTGCGGCAAATTTGAGACAAAGATACTGGTTCTCGACGAAACGCACCTCAGCCCAGAACAGGAAATGGTCGAAGATCTCCTGGCAATCGTCCACGTCTTTAGTTGCCGACTCTATGGACTCAGGAAATACAAAAAACGAATCCTTGATGACAGCGAGTTACCGAGTTTATCCAGTAAAGGAACTTGAGAAGATCTGGAAGAAGTGGGTTGCAGCCTCTCGAAAGGTATACAACATATCGATTGATTATCTAAACAGAGAGCAAGGCTATGTTAAGACTACCAAGAAGGGAGGGAAGCACGGATTTAGGACTTTTTTAAAAAGTTCTGGATTAATTCCTCAATGGTGCATTGATCTAGGTATATCAAAACTTTTAGACAATGCGTCAATGGAAGCTTACACCGCCTGGAAGGAGACGAAAAAAGAGCCACAGTATATTGGTATTGGTAAAAAAAGAAAACTTAACCCTGACAGGGGAAGAAAACTAGCCAGGTTTAGGAGTATTCGCGATCAAACCGCTACTCTAAAGTTCGATCCTACAGCCTATAAAAATGGCCACTGGATGGTTTCGTCTACAAAACATCTACCATTACCAGAATTCAAGGGACACAACTATTGTGTACTGACTAAGGGATCTACTGAATTGACCTTCAACAAAGGTAGGTGGTTTGCTCACTTCCCTGTGCCTCTAAGGACTGAACCAACAATAACCGAGAAAATTATTGCCTTAGATCCGGGCGTCCGCACTTTCGTAACAGGATTTGATGGTTCGGATTTTTTAGAGTTCGGAAATGGTGATTTTAGCAAGTACGCCCACGCTTTGTAGTCATCTCGACCAAATAAAGTCAAAGCTTGACAAACTCAAAGGGAGGAAATTCAAGAGGCTACGTTACAAGCTTAGGAAAGCCATGGAACGCCAACGGACTAGAATAAAAAACCTGCGTTCTGAGATTCATAAACAAGTAGCGTCTTATCTAGCCAGAAACTACGACATTATTGTTATGCCTACTTTTGAGACTTCTCAGATGGTAGCTAAAAAGAGAAGGAAGTTAAGGAGTAAAACTGCTCGCGCGATGATGAGTTGGGCATTCTACCAATTCTCGCAGACTTTAGGGCATTTGTGTAACCGGTACGGTTCCAAGCTCGTGAGAATAACTGAGGAATACACCTCAAAGACCTGCACAAAATGCGGACACATCCATAGGAAACTTGGAGGATCCAAGAATTTTAAATGTCCCAAATGTGGGTATGAAATCCATAGAGATTTCAATGGAGCCGTGGGGATTTTCCTCAAGGCGATGTGGGATACCACCAAAACCTATCATGTCGGTGATGTTGTACTAGATGTCTTAAATGTCTAAGATGTCGCGGTTAAAAGTATCAGTAAGCCAGTCTTCCCCAAAGCTTCCAAATACTCAGATAGTGTTAGACCTGCCCTGTCTGCCATCTCTTTTAGGCCGTCCCAGGCAGCATCTGTAGTTCTAACGGTATGTGATTTTTTCGCTTCTCCGTGTATTGGAGGGCGTCCAGTTCTTTTTCCCATGTTCAAGACATCAGCATTCCTAAAAGCTATAATTAATATAGCATGGATAAATAGGTCGAAACAATGCAGTTCGGGTACAGGTACAAACTCAAGCCAAGCCGACAACAAAAAGCCACAATGAATAGGTGGTTGGATATGTTGCGTTCGCAGTATAATTACTTACTTAGAGATAGAATTGAATCTTTTGATCAAGCTAAAGCTCCTAGGTTAGGCAATTACTGTGATCTAAAAAGTAAGAGTGAAGTGTGCCCGTTGACCTGTTCGGTTAGCAAATCTCACTCTGTTGGTTACCCATGGAAGAGTAATAAAAAGAACCCTAGAAGAACTGCTTACGAAGCTCAAAGTTCAAATTTGCCAATCCTTAAAAAGGAGAGACCTTGGTACAAGACTATTAACTCAACTGTTTTGCAACAGGCGCTAAGACAGTTGGATGTGGCTTTTTCTAAGTTCTTCAAAGGCGAATCTGGATATCCTAAGCCTAAGAGAAGATCTAGATTCAGAAGTTTTAAATATTCCCCTGGGCAGGTCAAGGTAGATGGGAATCGGATTTACTTGCCAGGTATCGGATGGATGGGTTTCTTTAATTCTCGTCCAATTCCCGAAGGGTTTAATGTTAAATCTGTCACTGTTCGGCGTAAAGCTCGTGGATGGTTCGTAAGTCTTCAGATTGAAGACAAGTCAATTCCAGTCCCTCCATTAAAAGCCAGGGATGAGATTAATCCTGAGCGAGTTAAAGGTTGTGACTTGGGGATTAAAAAGCTAATCAGCATTTCCACTGGGAAAATGATAGCTAACCCGGCACGGACAAAGTCTTTTAAGCGTAGAGAAAGGCGTCTGAAGCTAAGACAAAGAGCTGCCAGCAGAAAAAAGAAAGGGTCTAAGAATAGAAGCAGGTCCTACTCCAAGGTGGCATCTCTCCATGAACGCATTACTAATAATCGTAATGCCTACCATTGGGAGACTGCCAATAAGTTAGTAGATGGTGCAGACGCTCTAATCTTTGAAGATTTAAACATCAGAGCGATGAAGTCTCGTTGCAAGCCTAAACCCAATGAAAATGGTGGGTACGATTCGGCAAAGCCGACGCTACGCGAACGCAATGGACAATCCGCAAAAAGAGGCTTAAATCGTTCAATATCTAATGCAGCTTGGGGAGAATTGGTCAATAAGATTGAGGCCGTGGCTGCAAAGTCAGGTATTCCAGTAATCAAAATAAATCCCAAGCATACGTCTCAAAGCTGTCCAAAATGTCACCACACGAGTAAAGAGAACAGAAAAAAAGAAAAATTCCTTTGCACTAACTGTGGTCATTACAACGACGCAGATGTAAATGGTGCAGTAAATATAAAAATTCGGGGTCTCAAAAAACTGGGAATTGACCCCACAAGACGCGCGCCTTAGAACAAGGCAGCCTTATTACAACAACCTAGAACCTTTTACCCATAACCCTTTAACTATAAAGGCTGCCTTGTTCTTACGGTAACTTCAAACTCAGCTACCTCCGGTGCGGGGGAAAGTTACGCCCATGGAGTTAACAGTGACTTAGTTGCTGTGCCTGGGAATCCCCATCCCTGAGGCGGGTGGGGAGGTTCAATGGATAATTAGTGCTACCTTACCTGTCATAGAACCGGCTTCGATAGCGTTGTGAGCAGCAGCAGCTTCTTTGAGGGGAAACCGTTGGCTGAGGTTAATTTTCAGTTTACCTTCATCAATCCAATTAGCACACTGCTGGAGAATCTCGGTTTGGTGCTGTTGAGCTGTCGTGAGTCCTTTCAAGGCTGGGGTGAGCATGAGTTCTAGACTGATGCGCAAATTATGCGATCGCGCTGTCTTCAAATTACCCTCGGCTGGGTCTGGTTGGAGGATAGTGACAATATCGCCATATACCCGCACTGCTTCACAGGTGTCATAAAAAGTTTTACCGCCTACAGTATCGAACGCCAAATCTACTCCCTCTCCCCCAGTCCAATCCAAGGCAGCTTTGACAAAGCTAGTTTGTTTGTAAAGGATAGGATAGTCAGCACCTAACTGACGCACTAATCTAGCTTTTTCTTGAGAACCGACAGTAGTACAAACCTCAGCACCTTTGAGCTTAGCTAGCTGAATAGCAACGTGACCAACACCACCAGCACCTGCCTGAATCAGCACCTTTTGTCCTGCTTCCAACCGTCCTCGGTCATACAATGATTCCCAGGCAGTGATCAGTACTAGAGGAGCAGCAGCGGCTTCAGGGAAGGAGAGGGATTTAGGCTTGTGGGCAACTAAGGACTGATCAACAACAGCTAGTTCGGCATAGTTACCCGTACCAGATAATCCTAATCCCCCAGCACAGAAATATACCTCATCACCGACCTGGAATTTATCGACACCAGCACCAACAGCTTCTACCACACCAGCACCATCGCAGCCTAGGATAGCTGGCATTTGGTCACGGTAAAAGGTACCTCTACGCCGCAGTTTGGTGTCAATGGGATTAACACCAGCAGCGTGAAGACGCACCAGGATTTCTGTGTCGTTTTTAATTGTGGGGTCTGGTACATCCTGAAGTTGCAGCACTTCAGGTGTACCAGCAGCGGTCATTAAAATGGCTTTCATTGGTCATTTGTTAATTGTTAATTGTTAATTGTCAATGGTTAATGGTCAATGGTCAATGATCAATTTTCAATTAACTTTGCACAAATAACTTTGAACAAAATCGCCATTTGATGATTTGCCTTGATGATGTCCGATACTTTTTAGCTACCAGAATCTACCAAAGGTAAACTCTAGCTCGCCAATGCAAGATGCTCTCGCATCCAGGGGGTATCTCCCAAAGCCCTCAGGAATATCCCGCGAGCGCCATAAAAATGTCAAAAAAGTCGTTCCACCGGGATAGAGAGCGCAACTATTAAACCCTTGGTTTTCGGCTTTAATTTAAGTTACATAATAATCCCTGTCGGTGTTACCCTAATTTAATTCTAACAAATAATAAGAGTTTTTGGTAGACTCTGCAACATTTTCTCTAGCTGTTTACTAACCCTTTTAGATCCATGCCTAATCATGCTGTACATAGTTGTGCTGTCGTTTGACTATAGCGACAGGGATGGCAGAAGAGTGCTTTAGGCTGGGATTGGTGTTCTGCTCGAAAGACATTGGCATAGAGATTAGCCAGGATTTGTTTACCAGAAAGGCTTCGCTCTAGGTAGGGCAATGCGGGTTTGATATAAGGATAGACAACATTCCAGTAAAAGTTTGGGTAGTTCCGGCGTAAATCACCGGGATTACGATAGCCTAAAATCTGATTTTTCCCGATTTCTTCAAACTCATAGAACAAGGCACTAATTTTTTGTAAATAGCGGGGATCAGCCAGCTGACCAATCAAATCTGCTGCTCTGACTAAACCAGGATAGTTAACCGTGTCTTGATGATCCTGATCATCAGGTACTGGGAAACGGGTTAATTCAATATTGTGCTTAATCTGCTTAGTATCAATCAGCAGGTGATTACCAAAGTGTTCATCAATAAACTGCTTACCCCGGTCTACATGGTAGGGAGTAAGGCTGGCATCAGTGGCACCTGTAGGGAGAGTAATCATAAAATTGTCTATTCCTGTGGCATACAATCCTTGGTCTGGTTGGTCTTGGCGACAGATGCCTTTGATATACCCAATGTCATGGCACAACAAAGAGATAATCACGTGCAACCAGTCTTCACAGGAGACGCTCCCTTCGCAGATGTGCTTACCCCACAAGATTTCCTGTCCAACTAGGGTGACTAGGAAGGTGTGTTCAATGTTGTGATAGAGAGCGTCACTATTAGCAATATTTTCCAGAGCCATGTGGGTAGCCCAAGTAATCAGCTCACAGTAGTCTGATTTAAGGTTGCCGTAAGTGCTGTGGAAACCTGTCTCTAGATTTTTAACACAGGTATCAATGATTATCTCGGTAGGATTAAACATCATGGTAGGCATATCAGCAACTCCTGATTTAGATTTAAGCTCATCCCCACGGTCACATCCGGGGGATTTCAGGTTAGGGGTTAGGGGTTAGTAGTTAGTTAATTGGTCTGGTATTGCTTAATTATGCAATGATTTTAATAGTTTTTTGGAATGGGCATCTTGGTGGAACCGGCATCTTTTAGGTGCGCTTGACCCATTAAGAATTAAATTCGCCACGGGTCGCACCTGTGGAACGGACATCTTGCCGTGGAACGGGCATCTTGCCCGTTTCATTTCCCAGGCAGGATGCCCACCCCACTCATATTAATTCGAAGATTCAGCAATGCCATTGGTCTGACTAACTACTAACGACGTTTTGTTTGGCAGCTTTCAATCCCTATATCTAGATAAACGCTAGATCAAAGTTCTCACCATTCGCCCTGAGGCACTTAGCTTTGTTAGGTCCGGCACAAGGGGCGAGGTATTAACCTTATGTTTGTCAAGTTTTCACCCACTTCGGATCAGGTATCTACCAAGCTGATAGCTGATAGCTAAAAGCTGATCGCTTTATCAACACAACCCATCAAGCTCCCAATTTTGGGCAATACAAGTGCAACAGGGAGTGATATGATATGACCAGTACTCAGTGCCATCAGACGCAGGGTTTTAGCTTGAGGGAAAAGGCAAGAGAGTACTGAGACATCTATAACCTCGTATAGGTTTGATTGCCATTAATCAAACTATAGCCTGTGTTTAAGACATCAGGGTAATTTGTGGAAAAAGGCTCACAAGCCACGTCTAATCCATAATTTGTGTGAAAATCTTCACAAACTCATGGCTAGCTCAGCTTTTCGATAAGCTAGTTAGGATGGGTTTAAAATTAGCAGAAATACTATCTTTTTTTGGTGCATCTTGATAACCACCTAAACGCTATGTCTAGGGGAAAAAACCGATTATTCAAAATCTCTATCGGCAAGACTGAGATGTTCTTAGAAAAATTGAATCAACTAGATTTGACTGTAGCATTTGATCAGCTAACACCCCGTAAACGAGAGGTCTTGAAGAAAATGTTAGCGGGCCAAAGCGATCAAGCGATCGCTAAGTCCCTACACATCACAGAAGCTACTGTCAGAAAACATGTGCAGCAGCTGTGCGAGAAATTTGAGCTGAGGAATGCACCAGGTGAACACTACTCACTCCGAAATCAGTTAATTGACTTATTTAGTGAATATCAGCCTAAGTTAGTCAATCCAGAGTTATTAAGTAAATATAAATCTTTCATCGTCCCACCGATGCCAGAGTCAGAAGGGCAACAAAAGCCAGTTCCTCTCTATGCTGACTTTTATGTCAAGCGCATTCCTTATGAAGATCAGTTGTTAGAGGCAATTGTCAAGCCTGGTGCTCTAATTCGGATCAAAGCACCCCAGCAGATGGGTAAAACCTCCCTGATTGAACGAGTTCTGGCTGAGCTCAGGCAGCAAGGTTATCAAGCTGTGACCTTAAGCTTTGAGTTAGCCGATAGTACCGTCTATAGGGACCTCGGCAAATTCTCACGGTGGTTCTGTGCCAGAGTTGGTCAGACTCTAGGGCTGTCAAATAAGTTGGATGAGTATTGGGATGATATTTTTGGATGTAATAGTAACACCACAGATTACTTTCAGGAGTATTTATTGGCAGAAATTGAAAGCCAGATAGTACTCGTTATAGATAAAGTTGATCTGGTGTTTGAACACCCCTTTATTGCTGATGATTTTTGTCGCCTTCTCCGTGGTTGGTATGACATCGCTAGGCGGGGCGATCGCAGTAGCGCTATCTGGAAAAAACTCCGGTTGGTGATAGTACATTCTACAGAAATTTATAGCTCCTTGGATATCAATCACTCACCACTGGCTAATGTCGGATTGGAAATTGAGTTGCCAGAGTTTAGCACAGAGCAAGTACAGGAGTTAGTCAGACGTTATGGACTGGATGGGAATCCCAGAGAAGTGGAGGAACTGATGGCGATGGTGGGAGGACATCCTTATCTGTTGCGCAAAGGTTTAGCTTATATTAAATATCATCAGATTACCCTAGCGCAACTCTTAGAGGTGGCACCCACAGAAGCCGGACCATTCAGTGACCATCTGCGACGCCACCTAGGAAATCTCAAACAGTCTCCAGAATTGGAAACTGCGTTGGAGAAAGTGGTTCAAGCACACAGCTGGGTAACTATCCCATCGGAGCAAGCCTTTAAGTTATATAGCATGGGGTTAGTAAAGTTGCAAGGGAATAGCGTCATGCCTCGCTGTGATTTATATCACAAGTATTTTTGCGATCGCCTTTGGCAGCGGCTTGAGCCTGAGTGCTGAGTGGGTCAGTTCACAATCCATACTTCATATAACCTTAAACCTTAAACCAACCCTATACCGAATGCCTAGGGCGAACAACCTACCCGAAGGGAACGCCTAAGGCCAACAACCTTGGCCAATAGGCCAAGCTACGCGAACAACCTTAAATTTTAAACCTTAAACCTTAAACCTTAAACCTACCCTAAACCGAACGCCAAAGGCGAACAACCTTGGCCTATTGGCCACGCTACGCGAACAACCTTGGCCTATTGGCCACGCTACGCGAACAACCTTGGCCAATAGGCCACGCTACGCGAACAACTGTCAACATTCAACTGTCAACCTACCCTAAACCGAACGCCAAAGGCGAACAACTGTCAACCTTGGCCAATAGGCCACGCTACGCGAACAAAAGTTAACAAATAAAATGACCTACGAATATATATACTCAGGGACTTTACCAGCCGATGCTCTTACCTATGTGAAGCGACAAGCAGATAATGATTTATATGAAGGATTGAAGGCTGGACAGTTTTGTTATGTATTGAACTCAAGACAGACTGGAAAATCTAGCTTACGAGTGCAAGTAATGCGTCGGCTTGAAGCAGATGGGGTTGCCTGTGCAGTAATTGATTTATCCATGGATGGTACTCAGCATGTCACTCTCGATCAATGGTATGCCAATATTGTCCGCTCTCTGGCTAGAGACTTCGACCTAGATATTAATTTACGCACTTGGTGGCGTGAGCGAGAAATGATATTTGCGGTGCGGCGATTGAGAGAATTTCTTGAAGAGGTTTTGCTCCAGCAAGTTACTCAAAATATTGTAATTTTTATTGATGAAATTGATAGCGTTCTTAGCCTCGATTTCCCCACTGATGATTTTTTCGCTTTTATTCGTGCCTGCTATAACCAACGTGTGGATAAGTCAGACTACCAACGCCTTACGTTTGCGCTACTTGGAGTAGCAACACCATCAGATTTAATTCAAGATAAAAAACGCACACCCTTTAATATTGGTCAGGCGATTCAGCTATATGGCTTTCAGTTGCACGAAGCACAGGGATTAGCGCAAGGATTACAAGGAAAAATTAGTAATCCCCAAGATGTCCTGAAACAGGTCTTGTACTGGAGTGGAGGTCAACCTTTTCTGACCCAAAAGCTTTGTAAACTCTTGTTGGATTCTGTATCTACTATCCCAACAGGTGGTGAGGCAGAGTGGGTTGATAAATTAGTGCGATCGCAAGTGATTGATGATTGGAAATCCCATGATAATCCGGAGCATCTTAAAACTATTCGCGATCGTCTTATTAAGAATGAACAACGGGCTGGGCGATTACTGGGATTGTATCAGCAAATTCTGCAACGGGGAGAAATTGCTTCTGATGACAGTTATGAACAAATAGAATTGCGGCTATCGGGATTAGTAGTTGAGAAGCAAGGAAAATTAAGGATTTATAACCGTATTTATCAAGCTGTTTTTAACCAAAATTGGGTATATAAAGAATTAGCAAATTTGCGACCGTATAGTAATGAAATTGCTGCTTGGTTAGACTCCGATTGTCAGGATACATCCTGTCTTCTGCGAGGACAACAGTTACAGGATGCATTAAGATGGGCCCTGGGTAAAAGCTTAAGCCATCAAGATTATCAGTTTTTGACCACTAGCCAAGAATGGGAAAAGCGAGAATTTAAAAAGGCGTTAGAAGAAATTCAACGGTATTCAGAAGCCAGACGACAAGGGAAACTTAATCCAGCCCTAGCGGCTACCACTAAGGAAACTATCTATGAGTCTCTTGAACACCTGACCCCAGAAAGTTTCAAATATATTGTTTCCAACCTTGAATTGGACTTAGGAGTTTTTAATCAAACCTTATCCATGATGGATACTCTGCTAGACCGAGAAGGGTTTGATTCCATTTTCAATGAAATGTTACGGTCTATCACCTTCAAAACTGGCGAGATACTACAGGCAGATCGCACGACTATTTTTTTATTAGATGAAGCCAAAAATGAACTCTGGTCAATTGTGGCAAAGGGTGAAGGAGGAGACTCAGAAGAGATTCGGATGCCTGCGGATAAAGGGATTGCTGGTTATGTTGCTCAAACTAAGAAAACTGTCAATATTCCTTACGATTTATATAACGATACCCGTTCTAATACTGCTAAGGAATGGGATACCAAAACTGGATACCGTACTTATACCATGCTGGCTTTACCCTTACTAGATGATAAAGGAGATTTAGTGGCTGTTGTCCAATTACTAAATAAGTTAAAACAACCGCCAGTTTTAGACGCGCCCTTAGCTGATAAAATTGATTTAAAAGGCTTTACACCAGAGGATGAAAAACTTTTTGCGCAATTCGCCCGCTCGATTCAAATGATTCTTAAATCCTCTCGGTTATTTTATAAAGCAGCTCAGAAACAACGAATAGCTTCAGCATTGATAAATGCGACACAATCTCTGGGTAAAAGTAGCTTGGATCTAGAAGAAACTTTGAATAAAGTAATGAATCAGGCTCAAGAGCTAATGTCTGCTGATCGCAGCACAGTCTGGATGTTAGATGAGGAACAGGATGAATTATGGACAAAAATTACGGTTGCTGATGGCACATTAAAAGAAATTCGGATTCCCAAAGGAGCTGGCTTTGCTGGTCAAGTTGTTACCACTAAACAGCCACTGATAATTCCGTTTGATCTCTATGACCATCCCAATTCAGAAACTGCCAAACAAACTGATAGTCAAACCGGTTATCGCACCTGTAGTTTGTTAGGGATGCCTGTGTTTAATGTTGATAATCAATTAATTGCTGTTACCCAATTAGTCAATAAAAAGAAACAGGGCAATTTTCCCCCATACAATCCCGCCGATTGGCCAAACCCTCCCGATTGCTGGAAGGCAAGTTTTGATCGCAGGGATCAAGACTTGATGGAAGCATTTAATATTCAAGCGGGTGTAGCGCTCCAAAATGCCAAGCTATTTAGTAAAGTCAAGCAACAACAGCTAGAGCAGCGAGATTTGGTCTTTAATGTATCCAGTGGTGTAATTTTTACCAATAAAACTGGTCAGATTATTCTTGCCAATGATCACGCTAAGGATTTCATTGGTTTGAAAGATATTGAGGAGAAGTCTTTACGGGACTTGCTCCACATTAAAGAGGGCAATTTTTCCCAATGGTTCGATGTAGCATTAGCTGCCAAGACTGAAGAAGAACGTCGGCAAGATTATTCAGCTCAAACCTTAGTATCCCATAATACTCAAGCAGAACACAGTGTAAATCTATGTATTATCTCTTGTCCTGATGCTTCTGATGTTAATCAGATTTCTACTATCCTAGTAATTATTAATGATAGTGGTGATGAGAAACAAAAACAGGATCAGCAAAAGCTAGTGCGTAGTGTGTCTAGGGTCAGCAATCCTTATGGTTGAAATTCTTTTATCATTAGAGATGACGTGGGTTCAATTAAGTGATGAATTTGGACTAGGAGCTAGTGATTTAAGGTAAGGTTTATGTTCTATGATACAACTGTAGATGCAAAACTTCTGAATTAAAAATGTCCATATTTCTTGATTCAAATATTGATACAAATGTAGATGCAAAACTCCTGAAAAGACAAATTATGACCAATTTGAAATCAATATTATGAGATACTTAAGCGTTTTTCTTCTTTTTTTATAAACTCCTTTATTCCTTCTAATGTATAACAATCATCGACTTTTTTCCCGTCGTTATCAAGAACTTTATACCGATATTGACCTGGGGGGCCAATACAACCATCATTTTCCATAACTAAATCATAGCCAAGTTCTTTGAGTTTATCATAACAGCTGTTATGCTCTTCAACATCAATTTTGTTATAATCAACATTACACTTAAATTTTGGCTTGACCTCAGCCTCTACTTTATCAGCTTTCTGAGCAATTTTTTCCTCTAGAGATTTTACCCTTGATTTAATATCGTTTAAGTCTTCTTGCATGTACTTATTCCTCCGGAATTGAATTTCATTCATTCAATGTAAATAGAGTTTCAGTAAGTGTTTGTGATATAAATCAACTTTTGCTCTGATCTTTATCACTGGAGTTTAGACTAATTCTCGTTCACCAGAAACTTGGCTTCCCTGCATCTCATATTTGAAAATTTTGCGTAGCGATGCAGCGCGGTCTTGGGGGTTTCCCCCATGAGCGACTGCATCAAGACAGGGTGTGTTAGGGGAGCCTTCATTTTTCGCCTCGTAGTCAGGGTTTGGATAGCCCGCCCCGTAACGCACCACCGTGTCAAACAGCAAAAATGAGATGCACCCCTTGGCTTCCCTTGAGTAGTCACATTGACTTACTCAACTGAAACCCTTGATAAATAGTTATTACAACAATTTTTAAACCACTTGTGCTCAGGCAGTGCTATGATGGAATTTTGTGTACACAAGACGAGTTGAAAAGTTTCGATAACGCAGCCCTAATCCAAACTCGGCAAAAAAGACAAATAATTAAATCGCTCAAGACTATCTCAAACACTCTTTGGTGCTTGAGGCATTGGTTTCTATTCCTAATTACTTTTTATCAAGTTTCGTTAAAACCCAAAATTTACTCTAAAGTCCAGTGAATTAAAAATGTCCGTATTTCTTGATTAAACTCTTGATTAAACTGTAGATGCAAAACCCCTGAATCAAAAATGTCAGTATTTCTTGATTAAACTCTTGATGAAACTGTAGATGCAAAACTCCTGAAACGATAAATTATCACCAATTTAAAATCAAGATTATCCGATGCTTAAGCCTTTTTAGGTTGTTTCTCTAAATAGTCCTTGACTCCTTTTAATGTATAAAATTCAGCGACTTTATTTTCGTCGTTATCAAGAACTTTATACCGATATAGATTGGGGGCTCCAATACAACCATCATTTTCTACAATCAACTGCTTATAGCCAAGTTCTTTTACTTTGTCATAACAGCTGTTATGCTCTTTAACATTAATGTTGTTATGATCAACATTACACTTAAATTTTGGCTTTACCCCAGCCTCGACTTTATCAGCTATCTGATCAACTTTTTCACCTATATCTTTTAGAGTTGATTTAATCTCGTTTAACTTTTCTAGCACCTACTTATTCCTCCGGAATTTAATTTCATTCATTTCATTCAATGTAAATAGAGTTTCAGTAAGTTATTGTGATCTGAATCAACTTCTGGTCTGATTTTTATCACCGACATTCCATTAACACAAAAACCTTGTTACTCGCAAGATAAGCTATAGGATTTTTCTTTTTGTGAAAAAAATCTCTTAAGAAAAGGCAAGAGGCAAGACGCAATAGTTAATCAACTAGCTATGTATTACCACTACCTACTACCTACTGCCTACTGTCTACTGGCTAAAATTTACTTATAGTCAATACCTCAACGAATTTAAAACCGCTATAATGACTTGTCACTAACTTGAAACACCATCAAATGTTGGCTGGGTAAATCATTATTGGTTTCTTGCCAAATTAAATTAATGGATTCCATCTCTTTTTTAACTTGCTTCTGAGTCATTTTATGCAAGCCCTTAATAGGAATAAGTGGGTTTTCCTTGCGATATTCTACTAGCACAACTCTTCCCTCTGTTTTAAGAGCTTTAACAATCGATTCCATCATTTCTCGGGGATATTCAAGCTCATGGTAAACATCTACCATTAAGGCTAAATCAATGCTATTTTCAGGAAGTTTAGGGTCAGTCAAACTTCCTAATATTGTCTCGACGTTATTAACATTGTTGTCTTCTGTTAAAAAGTCAATAACGTCGATCATTTCTGGCTGAATGTCTACTGCTAATACTTTTCCTTCAGGTACCAACGGAGCGATTCGAAAGCTAAAATAACCAGTGCCTGCTCCAATATCTGCAACAGTATCTGTAGGTCTTAAATTAAGAGCATCAATAACTACAGAAGGTTGCTCTTGGGATTCCCTGCTAGGGCGTTCCAGCCATAACATTTCCTGATGTCCCATTACTTTAGCAATTTCTCGACCCATATAGAATTTGCCAATGCCATCTTTGCTATGAAAAGAGCGGATTTTGTAAACTTCACTAGCATTGATGTTTGATTTTAGTTCCCCAGTATAGGTATAATTCGTTAGCACTAAAAATGGGATGAGTAAGACAGCGATCGCAACTGCCAAGATATATTTCGTGAAGTTTGCCATAGAAAATCGAACCAGTGAAAGTCCTGGGTATAACCGATGAATGCACGTAGATTATAAATTAACTATTTACAATTAACAAATCACTAAGGACCAGCAATAGAAAACCCCCGGCGAGTTGGTGGGTTTTCTGCTAACTGCACCTTGAAAGTGACGCGATCGCTAATGTCACCACTTTTTACCTCCAATGTCCAATCCCCAGGACCCAGAGGCCAAAAGAAGGAATTGGATGAGTTGGTAGTTAGCTTTTCACCATTCAACCACCACTCGACCGACTCAGACTTTAGCCCAGCCACCTTGAACTCTAGCCGTTGAACAGCACTATTGCTATCTTGATCCGATTCAGTAGGGTAGAGCATGTACAAATCCCCCTCCCGAGGAGATAAAATTTTCAGTTTCCCTGGCGCTAGATTTCCTTGGGGTTGTCTTGCTAACCACTCGTTGTACTCATCAGGTAAATTAACGATGTATTGGGGCGATTGCTGATTAGCTCCAACACTGGTGATCTGATAAAACGTATCGGATTGACGTTCGTAATCCTGGAGGTCGTCTGGATAGAAGTATTCCTGGACAACAGTTGGACAAGCAGGAGTGGGACGCAAACCGGAAAGGGCGCACACTGGACGTTGGACTAAACCGGGAGGAGCTTGAAACGGAGCAGGTTCTTGAGATTGATGCAGGTGTAACATAATCCGATGCCAGAGGGGAGCAGCACCAATCACCCCAGACACTTGTTCCATGGGCTCACCATTAAAATTGCCTACCCAAGTGGCAACGGTATAGTTTTTCGTGAATCCCACAGTCCAAGTATCTCGGAAATTAGAAGAGGTGCCAGTTTTAACGGCAGCGGGAAAAGGTAAATTCAGTACTGAATCGACACCAAACCCCTGAGCACGAGCTTGAGGGTCACTCAGTATATCTGTGATTAATGCCCAGGTTGAAAGGGTTGAATGTTGAAGGGTTGAATGTTGGAGGTTAGGAGGTTGGAGGTTAGGAGGTTGGAGGTTAGGAGGTTGAACGGTTGAATGTTGAACGGTTGAATGTTGTTCGCGTAGCGTGGCCTTTTGGCCAAGGTTGGGATGTTGTTTGCCTTTGGCGTTCCGGTAGGGTAGGTTAAATAGTGGGTTTTGCTTACTTGCTCGATGATCTGACAATTGTTTACTTCCCCCGCTTGCCTGTCTTTCCTGTCTTCCCTGTCTTCCTTGTTTTCGATAAACGGACAAATCATCCCTATTTGGCGAGGGGCTAGATAGCTTAGTGACAAGGGATGTGGGTTTTCCAAGTCGTGCTAGGGTGAGGTAGGCGCGAGCTAGTTCCCAAAGACTGACTTCGCCACTACCTAGGGTTAATCCTAATCCATAATGTTCTGGAGACTGGGTTAGGTGTTCAAAGCCTAGTTGATGTAAGTGCAACAGAAAGTTTGATACTCCAACTTTTTCCAATACCCTAACTGCTGGGATATTAAGGGAATTGGCTAGAGCAATACGAATGCGAACTGGTCCGAGGAAGGTTTCGCTGTAATCGGTGGGACTGTAGAGTCTAGCTCCGGGAATCGGGTAATAGGTGGGGATGTCAGCTAAGACGGTGTTAGGACGAATAATTCGTTGCTCTAGGGCTAATTGATATAAAAAAGGCTTGAGGGTGGAACCGGGTTGACGTAGGGCTTGGACTCCGTCATTGCGTCCTAATTCAGCTTCGGAAAAGTAATCGGGAGAGCCGACATAGGCGTATACTTCACCGGATTGATTCTCAATGACTATAGCAGCAGCGTGATGGACATTTTTATGGGCAAGGTCGCGAACTACTTGCTGCACTTGGGCTTCAACAAATTCCTGTAGGGGACGGTCGATAGTAGTACGAATTTGGGAGGGATGTTCTGATGGTAATTGGTTGGCAACCAAGAATAAAAAGTGTGGCGCGGCAATTATTCCTTGCTGTCGAGGTAGTAGGGAAATGGCTTCTTCATAGGCTTGGTCTGCTTGAGTAGCGGTGATATAGCCATCTTCTACCATGCGCTTGAGCACATAGATTTGCCGCCGTTTGGCAGCATCCCAGTAATAATAAGGATTGAGATAATTAGGATTATTGGGTAGACCAGCTAATAGGCTGGCTTGAGCAACATTGAGTTCACTGGCGGGCATGCCAAAATAAATCCGAGCAGCAGCTTCTAAGCCATAGATATTGCCACCCATGGGGAGTCGGTTGATATAGGCTGCCAAGATTTCATCTTTACTCATCCCTGCTGCTAATCGCCAGGATAGCCAAATTTCTTGGAATTTGGCAGGTAGAGTGCGGGGGTTGGGTTCCAGCATCCGTGCCAGTTGCATGGTGATGGTGGAAGCACCACTGACAATGCGTTTCGCCTCAATGGCTTCAATTAGCGATCGCATAATTGCCCGCATCTCTAATGCCCCATGGTGATAAAACTCTCCATCTTCTGCGGCGAGAATAGCATGGATAAAGTGCTGGGAAATTTGATCGAGAGGGACAACCGCAGTATGGTCTTGGTCTCGACTGAGGATAGTGCCTAGGGATAAACCATTGCGATCACGAAATTCTACCGCTAGGTCATCTTGAACTAAATCTTTAGCACGAATGGGAGCGAGATAGGGAAGCGTACGCACCGTGATGCCAAGCAGCGCCAAGCCAAGGAATAGTTTTACAGCACGCCGATGTTTGGGATTCAGCCTCAACCACATTTTCTGTTTGATGATGTTAATCGAATTTCTCATCAGGGAAACAATCTTGTGTAGCTCATTACTATGAGAACCGTTATAACTCAATGGTTAGAGGAAGGCTGAGGTGGAAACCTGAGGTGATTAGAGCTTTGATCAAATAGTTAAATCAAACAAAGCATCGGAGCAATTTTACTGTATGTTTAAAGAACTATTAAGAAAACCTTGAATTAAACATGGATTTAAGAGTACAATTGGCGGAATCTCTGGATGAGACAACCTGGGACTTACTGATTCCTCATGTGAAACGAGATGCAGTATTGGTGGTGAATGAGGGACTGGATTTGTTGGATGTTGGGGTAGCGATCGCAAATGATGATGTGCTATCTGTCCAACATTGGATCAGTGAGCAGCTAATGCACAAGCCTTTACTTGAGCAACTCTCTAATTGGAACAGCAACCAGAACAAGCGGTTTCAGGCTCTGATTGTACAACCCTACGTACTGGTGCAAGAACTCTCAACGGACTTTACCAAAAAATTTGGGTAATCGCGCCCCGTCCTTATAGGACGGCTTTTTTTTAAACAATGGCCTTGACAGTTTGTACTAGGTGTGCTATTTTAAAAGTCTATAACAATAAACTAAAAAACTAGATAGATACTATCTAACCATAAGTAGGCAACGTAAAAAATATGTCTGTGATACATATTGCGTAATTTGGTCTAACGACTTAAAGGTCTATGAAAAATTTAGATAAAAAAAAGTATCTATCTATCTATATATAAAAAAGGTACGGTGGGGCACACCGAAACCTAGATCCATGATCAAGCACGCTTAGGTCGAATTGTCCTCTACTTTTTTTGGTTCCGACCTGCTATACGCAAGACAGCTCGTTGTTCGCGTAGCGTGGCCTACGGCCAAGTAAGAATCCCCGTTATTCTAGGACGGGGAGTGTCAATTGATTAACCTTTTCGAGGCTTGGCCTAATTCAGCCCCTGTATGACCTGTCGTCAACCACAGCAACGCCCTAGCCCCATCTCGCAAAGCTTTTTCAAAGGGTTCAGGAGACTTTCCGGAAGGAACAGGTAACGGCTTGAGAACAATTCCTCTACTGCCAAGCACGATATCACCAATCAAGCGAGCACGGCGCATATGATAGTCAGAAGTAATCAAATAGACACTATCGATGTCCTGAGCTTCTAACTGATCCACTAACGTGGTAAAGTTAGTCACCGTATCCACCGCTTTGTAGTCTAGGTGGAGGCGACTGACCTCAATTCCTTCCCGGGTAAATAACCGTTTAGCATATCCCTTCGGGCTGCCGGAAGATACCCAAATGTTGAGGTCTGGGTGCTTTATGGCAAATTTGGCAGCATATCTCTCCCGCGATTCAGATCCCCCTAAAACTAAGGCAACTTTTGGTTGCACTAAATAGCTTTCAATCCTTTTGTAACCAAACATCAGAGTCATTGCTAAAACGAGTGTCACCCATGGTATTAATTTAGCTTTATAGTTAGGGGCTGATGAGTGGGAGTGAATCCTGAAAATCATAACTCGAATGGATGTCGAATAGATAGATGGCGTTGTTTAACTCAAAGCGCAAGGAAAGCAGCTTTCTTTAGGGATTAGTCATTACTTGCTACTTGCTACTTGTTACTTGCTACTTGTTACTTGCTACTTGTTACTTGTTGATTGTTACTTGCTACTTGTTACTTGCTACTTGTTAATCAACAAAAACTAAAAAATTTAGAAAGATTTACCAATCAAGCTTAGTCTTGGTCCTTGACCGGAAAAACTGATGAAGGAATTGTCAACGCTAGCTGATAGAGTTGACGTCGGGGGAGTTGAGTTAGCTTAGCTAACTGACGACTCGCTTGGGATCGCGATACTCCCTGAGCCATAATCTCTGTCAATTGAGCTTCTAGTTCAGCTTTTGATAACATAGGCTTTTGTTGGGAAGCTCCACCAATTACTAGGGTAAACTCTCCCTTGGGTTCTAGCTGAGTAAAATGAGCGATCGCCTCCCCAATAGTTCCCCGCCAAAACTCCTCATGCAGTTTGGTTAATTCCCTAGCTAATACAATTCTACGATTTTCTCCCAAACAGTTTGCCAAATCTCGCAACGTATTAAGCACACGGTGAGGCCCTTCATACAAAATCAACGTTCTTGGTTCCCCCTTGAGAGAGTCTAAACGTTTTTTTCGACTTTGACCCTTGGTGGGTAAAAAGCCTTCAAACACAAATCGGTCTGTCGGTAGTCCCGCAGCACTTAATGCCGTAATTCCAGCAGTAGCACCTGGTATTGGCACTACCGATATCCCCTCCTCAATAACAGCCTTGACCAATTTATAGCCAGGGTCAGAAATGCCTGGCATCCCAGCATCCGTCACCAACGCAATGGTATTTCCTTGACCCAGGCGATTCAACAACTCGGGTAAACGCTGGTCGTGATTGTGTTGGTGGTAACTCACTTGCGGCGTTTTAATTTGAAAATGCTGCAATAGCTTCCCGGTATGGCGCGTATCTTCCGCAGCAATCAAATCCACCGATTGCAGAATTTCCACTGCCCGAAACGTCATATCCTGCAAATTACCAATTGGTGTTCCCACCACATAAAGCATTCCCACTTGTCTTCTTCGCCATCCCTTACGTCTTTGCGGTTAATCAACAAATCACGGGCTCCTACCCCAAAAGATGAAACAAGTCAGCCAGAATGGTATTCGAGAACAAAAACCCTTCCGGGTCAGTTAATCTCAACCCTCCCGCCACTGGTAACCTCTGACCATAGGTTAAATTAACCCTTTCGCCATTATCTCCCACAACCTCTACCCAGTTACAACCGTAGTATGGCAGCAAACCCGTCCAAATCTGTTCCAGAATTTTTTCCCCAAACCTCTGAGCTAGCATAGATAGACTCAACCCCTCTGCCAAGCGTAGACCTAGCATTAGGGTTTCTAACAACACATCCTCTGAAGTCGTGGGTGAGCCATCCCAAACCCCACCCGCTTCTAGTAACTGTTCCACCCAAGCATAATACTCCCGCCTCGTGCGTGGTCTAGTGAACCGATATCCTTGAGTATAGCTAGCCGCACCCATGCCAAAACCGTAATAAGGGCGGTTTTCCCAATACACCCGATTGTGACGGCATTGATGACCAGGCAAGGCATAGTTAGAAATTTCATAATGTTCGTACCCCACACTAGTAAACACCTGCTGTGCTAAGCGGTACATCATGACAGTGGTTTCATCAGTCGGTAAAGGCTTAGTTCCAGAGGTGTACTGGCGGCCAAAGGCAGTCACAGGCTCAAGGACTAGGTCATAGCTGGAAATGTGGGTAGGGGCAATCTTGACCGTTATTTCCAGAGACTCCTGCCATTGTTCTAAGGTTTGACCCGGTAGACCAGACATTAAATCAAGACTAAATTCGGGAACCTCTACTTGATGGATCAGTTCGATAGCAGTGACTATATCTTTAGAGTCATGGGTACGGCCACAATTGCTCAATAATTTATCTTGAAATGCCTGAACGCCTAAGCTGACTCGATTGACCCCCAAATCTCGGTATCCCGTTAACTGATCCTTGGTGAAGGTTCCTGGATCCATCTCCATGGAAATCTCGGCATCAGCTGCAATTCCAAAGCGCCTGTCCAAGGTGTCGAGGATTTTGGCTAGTTGTTCAACTGCCAGCAGGGAGGGTGTTCCACCTCCAAAGAAAACTGTTTCTAAACTGCTTGTGGTGGGTGGAGTGATATTAATTTCCTGACATAACACCTCGACATACTGGTCAATCATGCTAGAGGTACTCTCTGTGGCGTTATCCCCTACCACAGAGACTGGAAAATCACAGTAATAGCATCGGCGTCGGCAAAAGGGAATATGAACATAGGCGGCACTGACTCTTAAAGAATCGCAAACTTTCTCAGAATTATGTAATAAATTGACCACTGGCTTTTTACGGTAATACTTCAATCAGGTCAGCCAATCCGACCCCTGGGATGAACAGTTATTAATTAAATAAATTTTTTATTAGTTTTGTGATCATCTTTTGGCTAACCTCAATCTTCTCCGGAGCGAGATTCCCCCCTTAAGAAGAGTCAACAGTAGAAAAGCTGTAACTCCCTTGAGCAGATAACTCCAGCGAATATAATTGCCCAAGCTATCCCTCGGTTAGCCTAGGCAATTCAACGGTTTAATGAAGCTAAGTCGGATCAGAGAATACAGCGATATAAAGGATATACTAAATAGTGTTGTTGACTATCACGTTGACGACAGTTTATGCAATCGTTTAAAAAGTTTTCCTAAAAAAACAACTACAAAACCAATTGGAAAGGAAGAATGCTTGACTTCGTCATTATACTTTTATTTATCATAGCAGCAGCAAGCATAGGCTTCGACAGTGTGGAATTGCTACCCGGTCATGTGCAAGATCAAGTCAGCAATTTGACAGCGTTACGCTCGACTACTGCATGCTTTGGTGCCATTATCGGACTAGCACTAGGGTTAATGGCCCAAGTAAGTTACCGTCGGGTAGAAGCCCAAGTGCGAAAAATGCCAATGGAGGTGATTTTAACCAGGTCTATTGGTCTGATCCTGGGACTGCTGTTAGCTAATTTGATGCTAGCGCCGATTTTCTTACTCCCCATCCCCTCGGAATTTTCCTTCATCAAACCCCTGACTGCCATTTTAGGAAGTGTGATGTTTTCGTTCTTGGGGGTTAGTCTAGCCGATACCCATGGTCGCACCTTCTTGCAGCTGATCAATCCTAACAGCCTGGAATCAGTTTTAGTGGCAGAAGGCACCCTCAAATCAGCCTCAAGTAAAATTATAGATACTAGCAGTATCATTGATGGTCGGATCGAAGCACTGCTTGAGACGGGTTTTATCGAAGGTCAAATTCTGGTTTCCCAGTTTGTCTTACTAGAATTGCAGCAACTTGCCGATGCTGCCAATGATCAGAAGCGGACTCGGGGACGGCGGGGGCTAGATATCCTGAATCGGATGCAAGCCCTTTACCCAGAACGCTTGGTGATTCATTCCGCTGATTACGATGACCTACAAACTGTAGATACCAAATTGGTACGTTTTGCCCAGGAAATTAATGGCACTCTTTTAACCAATGATTACAACTTGAGTAAAGTGGCTAACCTCCAAAAGGTGCCAGTGTTGAATGTCAATGATTTAGCCCAAGCCGTGCGTCCTCTGTATCTACCAGGTGACATCCTAGAGCTTAAAATCCTTAAGGGGGGTAAAGAACCTACCCAGGGAGTTGGTTATCTAGATGATGGCACAATGGTAGTGGTGGAAGAAGGGTATAAACACATGGGTGTTGAACTGCCAGTGATTGTTACCTCAGCGTTGCAGACTTCAGCAGGTAGGATGATTTTTGCTCGACCTAAAGCTTCGGTTACGGTTTGATATTGGTGTTTTATAGGTTGGCAGGTTGGCAGGTTGGCAGGTTGGCAGGTTGAAGGTTGCAGGTTACAGGTTGCAGGTTGGCAGGTTGAAGGTTGCAGGTTGTTTGCCCTTGGCGTCCCTTGTAGCTTACCTTACAGCTTGAATGTTATAAATCCAGGTTTGCTCTTCTTAAGCCTCTAATCCTCAACAACCGTCTCACCATCAACCGTCTCACCATCGACCGTCTAACCGTCAATCATCAACCGCCTAACCTTCAACCTCCTAACCTTCAACTGGCTAACCTTAAACCTCCTAACCAATGACTAATGCCATGCTTAGCCTATGCATGATTGTTAAAGATGAGGAAGAATCATTACCACAATGTTTGAGTAGTGTCAAGGATGTAGTGGATGAGATGGTCGTCCTAGACACAGGTTCAACGGATCGAACGATTGAGGTGGCGCAAAGCTATGGTGCTAGAGTTTATCAGTTTGAATGGTGTAATGATTTTGCAGCTGCTCGCAATCAGGCATTGAAGTATGTGCAAGGGGAATGGGTGCTGGTGTTGGATGCTGATGAAGTGTTGAAACCGGAAGTTGTACCGGAAATTAAGCAGGCAATCCAAAATAGTTCCTATCTAGTTATTAATCTAGTCCGGCAAGAAGTGGGTGCAACTCAATCTCCCTATTCTCTGGTGTCCCGTTTGTTTCGCTATCACCCAGAGATTCGCTTTTCTCGCCCCTATCATGCTATGGTGGATGATACTGTAGCGCAAATGTTACAACGAGAACCCCAATGGCAGGTGGTGTCTCTATCCCAGGTGGCAATCTTACACTACGGTTATAGCGATGATGCGATCGCATCACGGGATAAGTTGACTAGAGCGCTTACGGCGATGGAAGGCTATCTGGCTAGTCATCCGTTTGATGCTTATGTGTGTAGTAAACTCGGGGCGCTTTATATTCAAAATAATCAAGTAGACCAGGGTGTGGAGTTACTCAAGCGTGGTTTAACTGGCACTGAGCTAGAGCCAGCGGTATTATTTGAACTGCACTACCATCTGGGGAATGCTTATACTCGCCAAGGAGAGCTTAATTCAGGAGCAATACATTACCAACAAGCGATCCAACAACCGATTTTGCCCCAGTTGAAATTAGGAGCTTACAATAACTTGGGCAGTTTGTTGTTACAAGCAGGGGAGTTGAATCACGCCAAAACCGCCTATGAAATGGCAGTGAAGATAGACCCAAGTTTTGCCCTTGGACATAATAATCTGGGCATGACTTGGAAGGCTTTGGGTCAGATGGAAAATGCGATCGCATCCTATCAGCAAGCGATTCAACTCAACCCAGAGTATGGAGAGGCTTATCAAAACTTGGGAGTGGTTTGGCTTAAACTGGGCAAGGTTGATCAGAGTTTATCAGCCTTTAAAAAAGCGATCGCACTTCACGAAACCGATAACCCAGCTGAAGCTCAGCGTCTTCGTCAGGGACTTCAGGCTATGGGATTTCAGGTTTAATCTTATTAAGTATTAGGGAACAGGGAACAGCGGATCACCGGAACAGGGAACAGAGAACAGTAGAAAAGAAATACGAGATTTTTTTGGTGTTATGCCAGGGCTGTTTCATTATTTGGAATAAATTGTCAGGTCAATCGGGTGAAAGGGAGGTGGGGTGCTGGGGAGAGGGTTTTTTTAATAAAAATACCTTTTTATTAAAAAAAATTCCCCGACGGTGCTTCGCACCGCTATCTCCCGTTTCTCCCGTTTCTCCCCACCTCCTATCCAAAGGTGCGACCCGAAGGCGCGACCCTAGGCCGGGTTCCCCGGCCTAGGAGGCGCGGGCCTTGAGGGAATTTAATTCTGAATGCGGTAACTTCGTTCCCGCATTCAGAGGGTCGCCTTTATGGGTTACTGGCTATAGGTAAAAGGGTTAAAACTTTTGTAATAAGGCCTCAGATGAAACCTTAGACAGGCTCGCCAATGAGCGTCGGCAGGCTATGCATAAAAGGGTTAAAACTCGTGGAATAAAGCGAGCCTGTCTTACGGTAACTTCAAACCACTCTTCAAGGTTTTGTCTCCGGAAAGCGCACCTATCACATTTTAGTCGGACCCAAGAAACAGCCCTGGGGTTAGGGGGGATTCCTGTTCCCTAAAATCCCAAAATTGTGTACCTCACCAAATTGAAAACCGCTATACAAGTAATCAAACCTATTGTGAATGAATCGATGCTGCTGACTTTGGCAGTGTTACGATCCCTGAAATCTGTGAAGATTCCCCGGATAACTGATGGTATCTAGTTTATGGGCGTTACCTAGCTAACTGTGATTCCCTAATTTTAACTAAAACTTGAACAAGTTTAGTCTTAACTTTACGAATACTTTAAATAAAAGTATTTTTCTTTAAAAAAAGAATTGATAAATTGATAAATAGTCAAGTCAAGCAAAATATAAAAATTTTCAGGGTAAAAAAATAAGACACCTTAAGGTATTTGAATTTTTCATGAATACTCCAACATTTAAACGTTGATTTAAAGGGGAATCTCCGAAAACTTTATCGGTTTTACGAGTCTGAATTAGGGTGTATCAACTGGTGTATCAACTGGTGTATCAACTGGTGTATCAACTTATGATGCCTTGAGGTGAGCTTAGTCAAAATTTGTTTGTCTGCAATGACCTTCTTGTGTCAATAATTTAATCTACCAAAGACAAAATATGATGACTACTATTTTTGGATTTGAGACTGGCGACTTCATAAATTGGAACACTATCGGCGATGCCAGCATTGAGACAGCGGCATTTGGCAGTATCCCTTCTCAGGGAAAATTTCAGGCTTTAATTACTAATGATGTGGGTTCTGTAAGTGATAGCGAACTTGAAAACCTCTTGGGTTTGAACCCAGGCACTATAGATGGTTTTGGCAATGGGGATGCCAAAGAAGGATCCGCTCTCAAGCTAAAACCTATTACAGTCAACGCTGGAGATGTTTTGAGCTTCGACTTTAACTTCCTCACTGATGAGCTTACCCCTGACTCCACCTTCAAGGATTTTGCCTTTGTCTCCATCACCCCAAACGTTTTATTTAACCTCGCAGATACAAATAGTTCATTTCTCCTGTCTCCTACAGGATTTCGTCAGGAAACAGACTACAATACCTTTACCTACAAATTCCCAACTTCTGGTACTTATCTAGTAGGTATGGCAGTGGTGGATGTAGAAGATGAGTTATTGGAATCCGCCCTACTAGTGGATAACTTGAAAGTTGTGCCGAAAGATGAAGTAATTGTAGGCACAAGCAACGATGAAACTCTTTTCGGTACTGCTGATAATGACACAATCTACGGTCAAGGTGGTAATGACACAATCTTTGGCAGTGAGGGAGTAAACATTCTCTATGGTGGTGCTGGAGATGACCTGATTTTCGGCGGTTCCAACCCTGACAACATTTATGGCGGCACTGGTAATGACCGGATATTCTCCTCCGGAGGCAGTAACTCAGTTTATGGGGGTATCGGTAATGACTTCATAGACACTGGCACTGGTAATGATTTCGTTGTTGGTGGCTTTGGCAACGATACGATCAGGCTTGGGGGTGGTCAGGATATTGTTGTCCTAGAAGCACGCAAAGGAACTGATACTATCATTAACTTTGAGGCTGGTAAGATGTTCCTGGGTCTGTCTGGTGCCTTGACTTTCAGTAACTTGACGTTTAACCAAAGTAGTGATGGTGTGGCAATCGCTGCTAATGGTGAAGTCTTAGCAGTTGTCAATGATGCACAAGTTAGCACTATTGCTAGGGCTAGCAACTTTCTGACGATTTAGTGATCTGATTGAGCTTGATCTGTCAGTAAAATCAGGGCTATTCCGTGGGTGGTGCGTTAAGGGACGGGCTGTCCCAGCTGGGAACAGGCGCAACATTAGGGCGATTCCGTCCCCAACGCACCCTACGTAAGTTTTGTCAGTCAACCAGGGTAGAGTTTGGCGACAGTCGCTGTAACTCTACTTATTCTGTGAAAACCATCATAACCAGGTCTAGAATCTCAAGAGGTACACTGGGGGAATTGGTAGTTAAAGATTATAGTTTTGATTAGCAATCAGTTCCCTATGTCTACATTTTTATTAGAAGTCGGTACAGAAGAATTACCCGCAGATTTTGTCGATAGTGCGATCGCACAGTGGCAATCGAGAATTCCCCAAACCCTGGATGAGTACTTTCTTACTCCAGAAGGAATTGAGATTTACGGCACCCCTCGCCGCTTAGCAGTTATCATCAAAGGATTACCTGAAAAGCAACCCGACCGAGAAGAAGAGGTTAAAGGACCACCGGCTAAAGCAGCGTTTAAGGATGGCCAACCTACTAAAGCAGCACTTGGGTTTGCCCGTAAACAGGGGGTAGAGGTAGATAATCTATTCCTCAGAGATACGGCTAAAGGAGAATTTGTCTTTGTTCAGAAACAGATATCCGGTCGCCCCGCTACGGAAATTTTAACGGAACTGATTCCCCAATGGATATTTGGATTGGAAGGTAGACGGTTCATGCGCTGGGCGAATGGAGATTTAAAGTTTCCCCGTCCGATTCGCTGGCTAGTAACACTTTTGGATGATGTAGTGCTACCGGTAGAGTTAGATAATAATGCCGAAACTATAAAAAGCGGACGCATTTCCAGTGGTCATCGGATCTTGTCTCCCCAACCGGTAGAGATTCCCAAAGCAACAGATTATCAGTCCTATTTGCGCAATGCTTATGTAGAGGTCAACCCTGAAGCACGTCGGGAGACAATCAAATCACAAGTGGAATCAGCCGCTAAACAATTAGGTGGTTATACCCCTCTGTACCCTGAGTTATGGGAAGAAGTCACTAATTTAGTGGAATGGCCGACAGCAGTAGTAGGTAAATTTTCCTCAGAATTCTTGAATTTACCTCAAGAAGTGGTCACCACAGAGATGGTGTCTCATCAGCGCTACTTCCCAGTATTCAAAACCGAAGCGGCTACTGAACTTATCCCCTATTTTATTACTATTGGTAACGGTGACCCGGCTAAATCCGAAATTATTGCTACTGGGAACGAGCGGGTAATCCGAGCCAGGCTAGCCGATGGACAGTTTTTCTACAAAACCGATATCGACTCACCCTTGGAAAGCTATTTACCCCAACTGGAGAAGGTCACTTTTCAGAAAGATTTGGGTTCAGTACGCCAAAAGGTCGGTAGAATAGAAAAGATAGCGAGTCAAATTACTGACCAGTTACGTCAACACTCTCCTAATCTAATCTCACCAGAGGCGATTACTCAGATTCAAAGAGCGGCCTTACTGTGTAAAGCCGACTTGGTTACCCAGATGGTCTATGAATTTCCTGAATTACAAGGGGTAATGGGACAAAAGTATGCCGTTACTAGTGGGGAATCTGAGCAAGTCGCAACAGCAATTTTTGAGCATTATTTACCCAGAGGTGCAGGGGATGCTCTACCTCAAACCCTGACCGGGCAAGTGGTAGGATTAGCAGACAGGCTAGATACCTTAGTCAGTATTTTTGGCTTAGGGATGTTACCCACAGGCTCTTCTGACCCCTTTGCTCTACGTCGTGCTGCTAATGGGATTATCAACATTACCTGGGATGCCAATTTACCGATTAATCTCCAACAGTTGCTACAAGATATTGCTGCAGATTTTGTAGCTGCTTATCCAGACAAAAACTCACCAATAGAGTCATTACAAGAATTTTTCTTACAACGGATTCGGACTCTGCTCCAAGAAGAAAATAAAATTGACTATGATTTAGTGAATGCTGTGTTAGGAGAAGATGATCCCGAGTATCAAAACAGGGCATTAATTGATGTGTTAGATGTACGCGATCGCGCTTTGTTTCTTCAGTCTATCCGAGATAATGGTACCCTGGATAAAATCTATGAAACTGTCAACCGTTCAGCTCGTTTAGCTAAACAAGGGGATTTAGATACCAAAGAGTTACAACCAACAACAGTAGTGACTCCGGAATACTTCCAGAAATCTTGTGAGCAAGCATTTTATGATGCCCTAGTGGAATTAGTGCCGAAAATTAAAGCTTCTCAGGAAGAGCGAGATTATCAGAAATTAGTGGAAGCACTAGAGCAGATTGCTCCTACGGTTAGCACTTTCTTTGATGGTGACCAGAGTGTGTTGGTGATGGATCCTGACCCCAATATTCGCAGTAATCGGTTGAATTTGTTGGGATTGTTGCGGAATCATGCTCGTGTGTTAGCAGATTTTGGAGCAATTGTCAAGAGCTAGGGTTTGGTTTGTAAGCAATTAGCTATCAGCTATCAGTAATCAGTAATCAGTAATCAGTAAGCAGTAAGCAGTAAGCAGTAATCAGTAATCAGTAATTAGCTATCAGCTATCAGCTATAATAAATCAGTAATCAGCAATCAGCAATCAGCAATCAGTAATCAGTAATCAGCTAAAGGCCAAGGCCAACGGCTGACGGCTGATCGCTGACCGCTGACCGCTGATCGCTGACCGCTGACCGCTGACCACTGACCACTGACCACTGACCACTGACCACTGACCGCTGACCACTGACCGCTGACCGCTGACCGCTGACCGCTGACCGCTGATAACTTTGGGGGATTGATCGTAAAAGCTCTATCTGCGGTTCTACTAAAATTGTGGTCAAATTGAAACTGACCCACTATGGAACTAGCCTCAGAACTGCCATGGAGATTTTGGAAACCGTAACGTTTGATAATGCGATCGCATTCACCGAATCGATAATGACCAAAATGGTAACAGGGGAACTAACATCGCCAGAAATTACCGAAGCGATCGCATCCTTAGTCAAGAGCAAGAATGGTGCTAGAGGTTTCTTTGTCACCTACCTTACCAGTGACAGCACCTTAGCTGACAATCCCTCACCAGAGGTGATCACAGCCCTAGAGTCATCCCCCGAAATCGTAGCCGAACTGTTAGTCAAAAATTTAGCTATGTCAGCGGCAATGGCATTGAACCATCGCCGCAATGGCAAAGAAGACATGGCTCAAGGATCAGACCGAGTGCGATCGCGTAGTGCTAATCTCATTAAACAACTAAACATGCCAAGCCTGTTTGACATTGCCCAACAGTTAAGGCAAAGCGCCCTTACCGGAGTTGGCAACTACCAAGAATTTCTGCAGCGCTGGAGATACGATTCTGATCAAAAACAGGTCATCCATGAAGCTTTATGTGACATACTCCCACACTGACTTTACAAGTTCAGTGTGGGCTTCTTACCAACTCCGGCTAATGCCTCGGATACTCGGTAAGCTTTATTTCCGACGGGATGCCCCACCGCCAACTTCAATATATTAATTGCTGCATTAACATCCCTGTCCGCTGTATATCCACAATGAGGACAGGAGTGAACTCGGTCTTTTAGTTTCTTTGGTACTTTTTGCCCACAGTTAGAGCAGTTTTGACTGGTGTTTCGAGGATTCACGGCTTTTGTTATCAACCCAGCATTTATGGCCGTAGGCCACGCTACGCGAACGGCTTTGGTTGATAATATATCCAGGAATTGACCCCATCCAGCATCTAAAACCGACTTGGCCATCCTAGTCCTAGAAAGACCTTTGATGTTGAGCTTTTCGTGAGCAACTAAATCATGGTCGTCTAATAAGCTCTTTGCTACCTTGAAATGAAAGTCTTTTCTGGTATCAGAAACTTGTTTGTGAGCCTTTCCTAGCTTTGTTACTGCTTTTTCCCTGTTGTTGCTACCTTTTTTAGATCGACTAACTGCTTTCTGGATTTTTTTTAATCTTTTTTGAGCTTTACGATAATACTGAGGAATTTGCACCTCTGTGCCATCAGACTTAACTAAGAAAGATTTAAGTCCCATGTCTATTCCTATTGGATTAGAGACCTCCTCTATTGGGATGACACTTGGGACAGTGTCATCTTGTAGCGACAAAGTCACATAGTATCCGTCAGCTTTGCGGGTCAGGGTGGCTGTCTTAATCTTGAACCCCTCAGGAATGGGGCGATGATATACCATCTTGACCCATCCAAATTTAGGAAGATTCAGTTTGTTTCCTTTTATGGGCTCTTTAGAAAAAGCAGAGAAGGTTAAAGACCTATATCTGGCTTTGTTTTTGAATCTAGGTTTACCACTCCGTTTCCCATTGCAATCACCCTTAAGGTATCTTTTAAAGGCAAGGTCTACCCTTTTTACGCAGTCCTGCAAAACGTTAGAGTATTAAACTAAGCCGCAGAGTTACCTCTGCGACTCGTCTCCAAAACCGTACGTGACAGTTTCCCGTCATACGGCTCCTCATGATAGGAACACACTTTCATTGGTACCTCCACATTAGAAAGGATTGTCAACCCAAAACTTCAGCAATTTCTAACTGTGTTTTTCCACTATTCAACAACAGCAAAATTAAAATACGTTCTCTAATATTTCCATTTTCTTCTATTTTTAAGGCTTTTTGAAGTATTGTTTTTTGCTGTCAGATAATTTTTTGCTGGCATATTTCCTATTATTGGGTTATTTATTAATTTTTATTATACCAATTTAAATGCCGAACAGCTTAGCGTTGTTAGGATTAGGAGTTGGAGTCGTGCAAGCCGATCAAGCTCGTAAGGAATTGGTGAAAGCAGCTAGAAAAGAGTTGGTGAAATATTTGCCTGAGGTAGCACAAGAGCAATGGCAACCGATTTATGATGCTATCAAAGAATGTTTTGATATGTATGAGCAGGAAGTAACTGAGCGGATGGATGATGATATTAAAGCTCGCAAAGCTGAATTAGATAATTTAATTAAGCAAAAAGAATCTCATGAAATTAATCGGGAGCAAGAATTAGCTCGCTTAAAACAGTTAGAGGCTGATGTCGCCTCCCAAGCCCAGAAGGTTGAGACCGCTTATCATAATTTTGTGAATGCGATTTAAGCATTCAGCCGTGAGCTAAAAGCTCACGCTACGCGAACAGCCGTCAGTGGTCAGTAGTCAGTGGTCAGTGGTCAGTGGTCAGCCCTTGGCCAATGGCCACTCAAGTAGCGTGGGTAGCCCATAAGTTGAAAGTTGAAAGTTGAAAGTTGAAAGTTGAAAGTTGAAAGTTGAATGCTTAATGCTGAATGCTGAATGCTGAATGCTTAATGCTGAATGCTTACAATGCGATCGCTTAACCTTCTACTATCGATTCCCCAAGACTAATTATTAGTCACGAAAGAGCTGAATCGCTATATTAAAGCTGGAAGAGTAGCAGGGATAAACATTCGCAAGCTACTGACAGATAACAGATAAAAATTTAAGAAATGAGGTAACCTGATGACTTTGAGAACTGATCCAAAGGATGATATTACCGAAACTCTTAGGCAAATGATTGGGGAGATCATCCCAATAGCCTATGAAACCGATCGCGTAGCGTGACCAAAGGTCAATCGTGCTGAAGCTTGTCTATCTACTTTATCTTTCCAAAGCCTAAATTATCCAGAAAGACACATTTGGATTGACACAGATGGTGATGGAATAGCAATTGATTTAGAAGACTGGCAGGATGAAAGGGAATGGGATAACGCTGTTGCTCGCATTACAGTCGAGGCTACAGCAGAAGTCGTAGATATCATCAAAACCTGGCTTTCTGGAGAGAAATTGGACAACTATTCTAATCTTAATAAAGACTATGAAAGAGTTAATAAAATAGCAACTATCTCCAATTAATAAGCATGATCAAATGCGCAAAGCCTGAATTACCTGCCGTTTCAATTCCACAAATTCCAGGGTTAGCTTTGTATCCAGAGTACGAACAGTGGGCAAATCAATCATAATCTGATCCCGGATACAACCGGGATCAGCTCCCATCACATAGATACGCTCGGATAAAAACACCGCTTCTTCCACATCATGGGTAATCATCAAAACCGTAATATGGGTCTTCTGCCAAAGTCCAAGAAAGAATTCCTGCAATTCCTCCTTAGTTTGGGCATCTAAGGCTCCAAAAGGCTCATCCATCAACAGCACTTCCGGTTCATTAGCCAACGCTCGTGCGATCGCAACTCGCTGTTTCATACCCCCTGACAGCTGTTTGGGGTAGGCATTAGCAAAGCGGGTTAGACCGATTACATCCAAATAGTAAGCAATCCGTTCTTGGGATTCCCCCTTAGGCAATTGTTGTAACCTCAGACCAAAACCGATATTATCAGCAATGGTTAGCCAGGGAAATAGGGTATAGTTCTGAAAGACCATGCCCCGATCCCGACCAGGACCTAAAACCACCTCACCATCTACCTTTACCTGTCCTTTGGAAGGAGGAATTAGTCCAGCGATAATGTTGAGCAAGGTTGATTTGCCGCAGCCAGACGGTCCAACTATACACACAAATTCATTTGCTTCAAGATTGAGATTAATATCCTTTAGCACTACCAATTCTTCCCGTCGCTGGCGAAAACTTTTGGAAATATCACACACCTGTAGCTTAGGCAAATTGTGATCATTGGTCATTTTAAAAGGGTGCATCTGATATTTGTAAAAAAGAAGGGGAAGTGTGGGAATCGGGAATCGGGAATCGGGAATCGGGAATCGGGAATCGGGAATCGGGAATCGGGAATCGGGAATCGGGAATCGGGAATCGGGAATCGGGAATCGGGAAAATATCTGAAGCTATCAGCTGAATGCTTACCCTTGGCCAAAAGGCCACGCTACGCGAACAACGTTCAACATTCAACATTCAACATTCAACATTCAAGCTGATTAAACCTTGGCCAAAAGGCCACGCTACGCGAACAACCTTAAAGCTTAAACCTTTAACGCTCAACAAATTGCTCCGACCAAGGAACAGTTAATCGAAAAAGCCACCTAAACGCAAAATCCAGCATCAACCCAATCAATCCAATCACTAAAATACAAAAGAGCACTTTATCTGTCTCTAGGAATCGTTGAAAATAGATAATCTTGAAGCCCAAACCATTTTCAGCAGCAATTAATTCCGCAATCACCAGAAAATTCCAGGCACCAGCAACATTAACCCGCATCGTATCAATAATATTTGGTAGAGTTGCTGGTAGAATCACTCGAAATAATACATCAACCCGATTCGCCCCCAAGGTGTAAGCCACATTCAGCATTTCATCAGGGATAAACTTGACAGCATCAGCAATCATTATGGCGTTGTAGAAGACAATTCCTAAGAAAATAATTAGGATCTTTGCGGTTTCACCTAACCCTGCCCACAGAACAATTAGGGGCATAAACGCCGCCACTGGCATATAGCGTACAATACCGACAATCGTACCAAACAAGCTCTCCATGCTGTAGAATGTCCCCATGGCAATGCCAATGGGAATACCAACTACTGCGGCAAACAAAAAACCAACTAGCACACGGGTAAAACTGGCGATAATATCAGTCAGTAACTGCTCTTCTGTCAACATTTTCCAGCCAGCTTTCAGGACAACCATCGGACTTGGCAAGAATCTTGGGTCTACTAATTCTTCATAGCTTAGGACGATCCAAACTAGCAGGGGTACTACTAAGGCAATGATGGTGAGAAAGATACTGAGCCAGCCAGGAAAGCCCTGACGGATACTCCAAAATACGGATGGTCGTAGGTAACGTTTGCGGGGAGAAGATATAGGTTGTGGCACAGGGGTCTTAAGTGACAGCAAATTTAGGTAATGTTTCTCTACAATGTTTCTAAAGCGGCTTTGACAAATTTGGGTTCCAGGAATTGCTCCATATCAGGAATAGTATCAATCTTGCCTTGGTTTGCCAAAAATCTCGCCACATCCATCAACGGCGACCGTAAGTAGGAATCACTCTGCTTATTTCCTAGCATCTCCAGATTGGCACGAGCGTCTGGGATACTAATGCCTTTTAGATCAGCAGCTAGGGCATCCGGCTTAATTTTCAACTCCTTAGCTGCGATCGCTAACCCTTCCGATGGATATTGATTGAGAAACCCTAGTCCTTTGAAAACCCCTTTGACAAAGGCTTCCACCGCCTCTGGGTTAGCTTCGATATACTCAGTGGCAAACAGATAAACATCCGTAATCGCTGTTGGTATTTGGGACGAGTCATAGATAATGCGTCCATCAGGTTGAGCCAAGTTAGCCTGTTTTAGGAATGGTGCATAGGTAACAGCAATGTCCACATTCCCCACCTGGTAAGCTGCTGCTGCTCCGGCTGGATCCACATTCACCAAGGTAACATCAGCTTCACTCAACCCAACTGCTGTGAGTACTTTTAGTAGAAAGAAATGGCTAACTGCCCCTTTTTCAACAGCAATCTTCTTACCCTTAAAGTCCTTAATGCTACTAATACTGTTGCGGGCTAAGATGCCATCCCCACCAACGGAGTTATCCTCTACCAAAACAATGCGATAGTCTTTGCCCTTAGTTGCCAATAAGACTGCTTCAGAAGTTACAGGAGCAATAGCATCCAGTTTTCCTGCTAAAAAGCCAGAGATATAATCGGGATTATAGCCAAAGGTTTTCAGGTCAACCCTTAGCCCCAGTTCCTGAAAGAAGCCTTTTTTGAGCGCAATCAAAAGAGGAGTCAAACCAATCCAAGTGGTCACCCCTAGAGAGAAAGACATCGATGGGCTGGGCTTAGCATCACCCAAGTCATTGCCAGAAGATGTTTGCTTTGGGGGAGTACATGCCCCCAGGATAAAGGTGCTGGATGCAAAGATTAGCCATTGCAGAGTTTGACGCCTTGACAACAAGTTGAGTCTTTCTAGAACCATATCATCTTCCGTTATATCCGTTACATGGGTTAACCCATCCGTTTCCAGTTAACTTTTCCCTGAAGACGGTATATAAAATAACATTTTTTTAGATTTTTGGGGTGAGGGGTTGCACCCCTCATTATTTGTGTTATATTTAGATCAGTAGATGCACCCTGATGATTAAGAGAGCCGCAGTTGTGACTCTCTTATTTTTTTTTAGGGTCAGAGGGGCAGAGTGGGAAGAAGCAGACCAGAGGAAAAAAATTTGGTGTGTGCCTCACTAAAATTTGGGTAGGCTATGCATTGGCTTAAGTTGACTATTGCTAGTCCACAGTCAACAGTCCACAGTCAACAGTCCACACTTTGAGTAATTTCTTCTAGATCTTAATTGACTGCAAGCTCAAAAAAATCCCCAACAATACGGTTTTAGCAACTAGAGATGATCCAGGAAGATAAAGCAGGGGACTTTTAAACCTTCTCAAACTACTATCTGATTTGATTCGTCAAATAAATTGTTCCTGTGAGCATCATCCTTGTGCAGGTAAGATGCCTGTGCTAAGGTTGACAACTATAGTAATGTTTATCAATATATTTACAAGTCCGTTAGGTTATTGCGTCAGTTAACAATGCTGAAATTGAGGTTTAATAACCATTTGTTTATTATTTTAATTTTAAATTAATACCTTAATTAAATCCAAAACTAGTGAGAGGATATCTGAAAAGTTTTTTGATATTGAATTTTGCCCCCCTGACCCCCCAACTTTGGGGGAAGAGTCCATTTGCTTCTAAAAGTCCCCCAGAATTGGGGGATTTAGGGGGCTTGGATGTAGCAAATGAGACTTCTCAGACAACCTCTGAGATAAACCGTTATTAACGCTTACTATAATAACAGTATAAACTAGCTTAAATATGATGAATACTGAACAAAACAATGCTCCTATAATCCTGGTCGCCGATGATGATAAACAAACCCGGATAATGCTGCGTACAATTATGGAAAATGAGGGATATAACGTCGAAGATGTAGGAGATGGGCAGCAGTGTCTGGCAGCTTATACTGAGCTAAAACCCGATATAGTCTTGCTGGATGCTATGATGCCAGTGATGGATGGGTTTATGTGTTGCGCCCAAATCCAAAAGCTACTTAAAAATGAATCAACACCAGTATTAATGATTACTGGACTTAATGACCAAGCTTCCGTTGATTGGGCATTTCAAGTCGGAGCAACGGATTATATAACTAAACCCATCCAACCATCAGTTCTAAGGAAGCGTGTCCGTCGTCTGATCGAAGCTAATCGAGCAGAAAAAACCTTACGGGAGAGGGAGAAACAATATCGTTCTGTGGTAGAAAGTGTTAAAGAAGTGTTTTTTCAAATCGATGCCACTGGACACTGGATATTTCTCAATTCCGCCTGGACTACTTTCACTGGCTTTACTGTAGAAGAAAGTCTAGGGAAAAATTGCCTAAAATTTATTGATCCTGATGATCAGGAACGTTATCAACAATTGTGGCAGTCTCTAGTCAACGGTGAAAAGGATTCCTTTAAACATGAAATAAGATATGTTACCAAAACAGGGAAGTGCCGCTGGGGGGAGATTAATATTCATTCAAGCTTGATGATTGATGGTGTGGTTACCGGTTTTTCTGGTATGCTACAAGACACCACTGAACTTAGAAAAGCTCAAGCTTTAGAAAAAGAGAAAATCAAATTGGAAGCGGATATCCAAGAACGAGAACGTCGCTCAGAAATCATTCGTAAATCCCTAGAACAGGAAAAAGAACTCAGTGAACTTAAATCTCGGGTTATTAGTACGATATCTCATGAGTTTCGTACTCCAATGATGATGATTCAATCGTCTACCGAATTGCTAGCTAAGTACAGTGAGAAATTGTCAGAAGATAAAAGACTGAAACATTTTCAACAAATTGGATGGGCAGTTGAACACATGAATCAACTCCTGACCAATGTGATTTTCCTAGATAAAACTGAATCAGGGGAACTTGATTGTCATCCTGAATACTTGAATCTAGAGAAACTATGCCAAAAAATTATTAATAATTTACAGGTTACTTTAAGTAGTGACTATAAAATAGATTTTTCTACTCAGAGTAATTCTAGTCAAGTTAATTTAGATGAACAGTTAGTTGGACAAATTTTGACTAATATACTATCTAATGCGGTTAAATATTCTCCCCAAGGAGGCATCATTAAGTTTGACGTATTTTGTCAGCCAGAAGAAGCAATTTTAACTATTCGGGATTCAGGGATTGGTATTCCGTCAAAAGAAAAGCAACGAGTGTTTGACTCTTTCTATCGAGCCACTAATGTTGGTGCTATAAAAGGAACAGGATTAGGTCTGGCTATTGCTAAAAAATGTGTTGAATTGCATCGGGGTAAGATTAACCTGGACAGCGAAGTTGGTGTGGGAACAAAGTTTCAAGTAATCTTGCCATATTTGGATTAATCAATATAGCGGTTTTAAATTGGGTGAGGTAGTTTAGTAAAGGGAACAGGGAACAGGGAGTCGGGAGTCGGGAGTCGGGAGTCGGGAGTCGGGAGTCGGGAGTCGGGAGTCGGGAGTCGGGGTTGCGGAAAATGAACAAAATTACAACAATCCCCGACTTTTGAAAAAGCCGGGAAAACATAGTATACCAATCATAAATGAATTGTGAGAATTTTTGTTCTCTTTTCCCTACTCCCGTCTTGATGCAGTCGCTCATGGGGGAAACCCCCAAGACTGCGCTGCATCGCTACTCCCTGTTCCCTGTTCCCTGTTCCCTGTTCCCTTTGGTATAGGTATTGGCATTTGGATGGGGAAAATCGTCCTCGCTTCAGCTCGGGTGAAATATGGGGCTAAACAGGTCTTGCCCTTGATAAAAATCCCTCAACCATGAGGGTTGTAGCTGACGGGTTTACCTGCTGAAGTCCGTCATTTTTTTTATCGGGCTTTCAGCAGGTATGAGGACTTAGGATTTGACAAATTGACGGTAATGTGATATATGGTTTAATTTTTTTTGCAACAATTTTATGGGAGATTGAGTAGGAACCGGAATGTAGGGTTTGAGATGAGGTTTGAGATGAGTAGTATGAGGTTTGAGATGAGTAGTATGAGGTTTTACATGAGGTTTGAGATGAGTAGTATGAGGTTTGAGATGAGTAGTATGAGGTTTTACATGAGGTTTGAGATGAGTAGTATGAGGTTTGAGATGAGTAGTATGAAGTTTGAGATGAGTAGTATGAGTTTTTATATGAGTTTTTATATGAGTTTTTATATGAGTTTTATTAGATTAAAAACTGTGAAAAATACTAAGATAATTATGTGTAGGGGAACCAAAGAATTTAATCACTTCTTTTTTCCTACAATCCATTTGTAAACAGTCAATCTAACAGGAGTTAGTTATGCCAATTGTTAAAAGTGTTAATGGTGATGAACACCAGCATATCTAAGGTGGTGTTGAGGCAAACGGCCAAAACCTTTGGGGTGAAGGCTTCAAACTTTGCGAGCTAGATCCGGACAAACAAGGGAAGTACAAAATAAAATTTGACAAGAAATTTAAGGAAAAGCCTGCAATAACCACTTCAATTTATACTGATGAGAGTTATTATACCAATAGCACAGCTGGCATGTCTGTTTCAGTACACAATTTTAAACAAGAGACTGATGGTGATTATGTTGAATTCTGGACTACAGACCAAAATGGCTTTGTAGATGCTGCTTTCAGCTTTATTGCTTTTGGTGATGCGAAGTCTCAACCTTAAACTCCACCTGAAGGGAATAAATAGCGGTTATAGCCCTTGTGTAGCAAGGGCTACAGCAGAGGAATAAAAAAAAGATAGGTCAAATATAGTAACCCTGACCTATCTACCAAAAATGAGGCGTTGCTGATTCTAGGTATGGTTTCGCCCCCCTAGGGCGTGTTTTCAAAGTTTTCCGCAAGATTATGATCCCCCCCAGCCCCCCTTAAAAAAGGGGGGAGCCATACTCAAAGTCCCCCGAGCGAGGGCTTTAATAAAACCAGATGATCGCGCATTCATTCCTTAATTCAGCAACGCCGAAACTCAATCACTGTAAGCGTTTCAAAATCGTTTTTTTAAAACGATCACGCTGTACAATTTAACTAATGGTTAATTTGTACAGTAATTGGAAGGTTTCAACAGTTTGACCAAAAAAATGGGTTTCAAGCCCCGTCCTTCTAGGACGGCTTTTCCGGAATCTATCCAACAAAAGGTGTATACTTTATTAAGTGTGTAGCCTAGCACAGGCAGGATTCGTCGGTACTGCCTCCAACCCCAACGACGTAAAGCGATGCTAGTACACGAGGCGCGAAAAACCTCTCAAACCCATGGATATTAACAGATACCGAAACCCAGTAAAGTAAAGAATCAAAATGATAATGTACCGTGGGGCACACGGAAACAAGGATTCGGATATTCTGAATCTTAAACGCTTAGGGAGATAAGCCCACTGGGGTTAGTTAAATTAGGCTTGATTCTTGGTTATTTATAACGGGTTTACGGCTTAAGTATTGCCTTCCAGGATAGCTAACTTTAAGGTATATCGCAGAACTAAGAATCTCCGCGCCTTAAGGCCGGGGAGTGTCAAAGGTCTAATTCTCAGAGGGTTTAATTGGTACGCTGATTTTATTTCTCTTCCATAGCCATTGATCTTCATAGAAATGATTCAAGGATGTGATTCTTTAAATCACATCCTTGAATCATTTCTATGGAATTAGTCATTAAAACAACGAGAATCCAGGCGTTGCATCAGTCAAGTAATGAATAGGAGATTAGTGGGCATCCTGCCCGCAAGGGCAAGATCAAGGGACGGGCAAGATGCCCATTCTACAGGTGCGACCCGTGGCGAATTTAATTCGCCACGGTCAAGTGTCCACTAACCTTCAACCTTCAACCTTCAACCTTCAACCTTCAACCTTCAACCTTCAACCTTCAACCTTCAACCTTCAACCTTCTTCAAGCCCTTATAACTGAGGTACATACTGTGGCTTCTCAGGCACATCGGTGTACTCAGCCACAATTTGACGGAACTCCTCACCATCAATAGTTTCTTTCTCAATCAACAGATCCACCAATCGGTCAACCGCATCTCGATTATCTCGAATGATATCTCGTGCTTCTTGATGGCAATGTTCTACAATTTGACGAACTTGCTGATCAATCCGAGCAGCAACCTCTTCAGAATACTCTGCCCTAGACATTAATCCGGCACCGAGAAAGACTTCTCCCTCTTGGCTTTCCAAGGACAGAGAACCTAAGTCACTCATGCCGTAGCGAGTTACCATTTGCCGTGCGATTCCAGTCAATTGCTGCAAATCACCACCGGCACCAGTAGTGACTTCCGCATCACCGAATACTTCTTCTTCCGCAGCTCGACCGCCTAACGCTCCAGTAATGCGAGCCAAAAGCTGAGATCTGGTAATTAAACCTTGCTCTTCACTAGGAGTAAACCAGGTTAGACCTTGAGCTTGTCCCCGGGGAATCAGGGTAACTTTCTGTACGGGGTCGTGATCCTTGACTAGGGTACCAATAATAGCGTGACCAACTTCATGATAAGCAATCAATCGCTTGTTCTTGCTATCTACCAGGGGAGTACCTTCCATCCCAGCCACTACCCGGTCAACCGCATCATTGATTTCCAGCATTGTAATCGCTTCTTTGCGACGGCGAGCAGTCAGGATAGCAGCTTCATTGAGCAGGTTGGATAAATCAGCACCAGTGAATCCAGGGGTCCGTCTTGCGATCACTTCGATGGAAATTTCTGAAGCCAGTTTTTTATCCCGAGCATGGACTTCCAAAACCTTAATCCTCCCTTTGAGGTCTGGGGGATCTACCATCACCTGGCGGTCAAAGCGTCCGGGACGTAACAGAGCTGTATCCAGAACATCCGCACGGTTAGTAGCAGCAATCACGATAATGCCGGTGTTTCCTTCAAACCCGTCCATTTCCGTCAGCAATTGGTTTAGGGTTTGCTCCCGTTCATCATTACCACCACCAATTCCAGCTCCCCGTTGCCGTCCTACCGCATCAATTTCATCGATAAATATCAAACAAGGGGCATTTTCCTTAGCTTTTTTGAACAAGTCACGAACCCTAGAGGCACCAACACCCACGAACATTTCCACGAATTCGGAACCAGAGATACTAAAGAAAGGCACTCCTGCTTCACCAGCGATCGCTTTTGCTAAGAGGGTTTTACCAGTTCCAGGAGGACCGACCAGCAGCACACCTTTTGGTATTCGTGCTCCGACAGCGGTAAACCGTTCCGGTTGCTTAAGGAAGGTAACTACTTCTTCGAGTTCCTCTTTCGCTTCTTCGATACCGGCGACATCATCAAACAGGACCCCAGTTTTCGCTTCCATCATGAACCGCGCCCGGGATTTCCCGAAATTCATCGCTTGACCAGGACCACCATTCATGTTGCTGGAGCGACGGAATAGGAAAAATAATCCTGCAATCAAGAGAATCGGAAAAATTAAATTCCCCAGCAGTCCCCAAATTGCCCCATCATTGCGAGCGGGATGGGATGTCAGAGCAACATTAGACTCTCTAAGCTTAGAAATCAGTTCCGGCGCACTAATTGGCAGATCTACTCGCAGCCGTTGTAAGCGGTTATCAAGATCCACATCCACAGCTTCTACAATCGCTGTGCGACCACTATCATAGAGGTCAACACTAGTGACTCTACCGGAATCAAGATAATCCAAGAAGCGACCATAGGTCATGCGAGTACTGGCGGTATTACTACCCATATTCCCGGTAGTACTGGCAAATGTTCCCTGCCAAAAGAAAAAACCAATGACTAGGGCAGGTAATGTCCAGAGTAGGAGTATTCTCCAAGAAAATTTCATGTTTTATTCGCCTCTATTACTGGTAACGAATGCTGGTATCACCCTGTTAGGGAGGATCTGATTACAAAGCAAATCAAGATCAAATATCCATTCAATACCCTAAAACCGTTTGCCTATAGTATTAGAACTTACGAAGTTTAGTTGGTTTTGCCCCCCTGCCCCCCAATTTTGGGGGGTAATGATGTCAAAGTACCCCAGAATTGGGGGATTTAGGGGGCACTTGCGTAATTCCTGAGTATTTTTGTATTTTTGGTCAATACCTTTGAGGGGTATTGCCACATAACTCGTGATAACACAAGTTATTGTAACGTTATTTTAACTAAATTTAACATAAATCTCATTCTGTGAGCAAGGTAGTTAGAATCAACTCAAATAAACAGTAGCGCGCCTGTGTCCCTCAGCCCTATGGCCAAAAGAAACAGACGCGCTAGTTTGCTCTAAATCCTCCTTTTGGAGGATTTACTTTATACCAGCCGTAACCTAGTAGGTTTCAACGTGCCAGCGATGTGCTTTCTTCATTTGCTGTCTGTATGTAGTCCAATCTACATCCTCCTTAGCAGCTGCAGCAGTCAAAGCCTCATCAATACCACCTTCCATACCTTTTAATCCGCAGATGTAGGTATGGGTGTTTGGTTGCTGCATCAGCTTCCACAACTCGTCAGCATGTTCCGCCACCCTGTGCTGGATATACATCTTGCCCCCTTCAGAATTCTTCTGCTCACGGCTAATGGCATAGGTGAGGCGGAAGTTATCTGGGTTATTCTGCTGCATTTCTTCTAAATCATCTTTGTAGAGGATGTTAGGGGTAGTAGAAATACCAAAGATCAGCCAAGCCAAGCCCTTGAACTTGTAATCTTCGTGCTGCTCTTTAAACATCCGCCATAGGAAAGCGCGGAATGGTGCAATACCAGTGCCCGTTGCCATCATGATGATATTGGCATTGGGGTCCGATGGCAGCAACATCTCCTTACCGACCGGTCCAGTGATTTTAACATCATCCCCTGGATTCATATTGCACAGGAAAGTAGAGCAAACACCGTTTACGGTTTCCCCAGTTTCCGGATGTTTGTACTGCAGCTGTCTGACACACAGGGATACTGTCTTATCATCCAGGTCATCGCCGTGACGAGTAGAAGCAATGGAGTACAGACGAAGCTTGTGGGGTTTGCCTTTGTCATCAGTACCCTCGGGAATAATACCAATACTTTGACCTTCGAGATACCGCAGATCACCTCCAGAAAGGTCAAATTTGAGGTGACGGCAATTACCAATACCCCCTTCCCGGACTAGTTGTTCGTTTGATATACACTTACCAATGAAGGGGTTTTTGGGTCGATAGGTATTGACAGGGATATCATCTTTGGCCTTTTTGGGTTTCGCTTGAGTCATAGGCTTAGTTGTGTTTTCTGACTGGGTAGGCTTAGTTGTGTTTTCTGACTGGGTAGGTTGTGTTTGAGCCACTGACCCATTAGCGGCACTACTGGATAAAGGTTTAATGCTTACAATCTTCCCTCCCATGCGAGCAATACGCTGCATTTCCTGCTTCATGCGGTTATAGGGCACCGTCAACAAAACTGTGCCACTCTGACGAATCGGTCCATTTTGACGAAGACCGACTACCTCATAAAGGTAAGTGCGACTACCAAATTCTGTAACAGTGCTGGAATTAGTAGACTCGCTAGGACTGTACATTGCTTCTATTGCTCCAAACCAAACTGACTATGTATTGCTAACTATGTATTGCTAAGACTTGCCTTGGCACCACAAACAGACTCACGGTCGATGGGTGAGCGGCTAGCTAGTAATAACCCCGAATAATGCCTTATTAGCGTAACATTGTAAAGCTATGCCCAGTAATGTTTTTGGTTTATCAGGGAGAGAATTAGTGTAGAGGCACTGGTAGGCACTACTCTCAAGTTACATGATCAGTAACTCAAAAACTGTAAATCCTGAGTCAGTTTAATTTTTTCTTTAAAAAATGCCCAACAAACCTTAGCATAAGTACTAAGCGAGGTAATGCTACTGACAATCAGCCTTGTATAAGCAATCTGGTTTTGGTAGAATCCACTATGAGCAGCTAGTAGTAAATACTTAAGCAGAGCTTGGCTTTGGTCTTCCCTAGTGGTTAGTACTTAAGCGAGTGGATTTATGGTGGCATGTTATCAAGCACCACTATAAGCGTGTGTCAGATTGCTCCCAGGCTTGGGCTTTGGCTTACTGAAAACTGATTTGAGAATATGTTTTACGTTAGAGGGAAGATATGACCACAGATCTGGAGAGGGTGGTAGTTATAGGAGTTGCTGGAGACTCAGGATGCGGGAAATCAACGTTTCTGAAGCGTTTGACCGACCTATTTGGCCAGGAGTTCATGACGGTGATTTGTCTGGATGACTATCACAGTCTGGATCGCAAACAGCGCAAAGAAAAAAGGGTTACTGCCCTTAATCCTAAAGCAAATAACTTTGACTTGATGTATGAGCAAATCAAAGCGCTAAAAGAAGGTCGGGGCATAGACAAACCTATTTACAACCATGAGACCGGTGAAATTGATCCACCAGAACGGGTTGAGCCAAATAAAGTCATAGTCATTGAAGGTCTGCACCCTCTTTATGATGAGCGGGTGCGTGAGCTGGTTGACTTCGGCGTTTACCTAGACATTAGCGATGAAGTCAAAATCCAATGGAAAATCCAGCGGGACATGGCAGAACGGGGCCACCGTTATGAGGATATCCTAGCGTCGATTGAAGCTAGACGTCCAGACTTTGAAGCTTACATTGAAGTCCAGAAGCAATACGCTGATGTGGTCATTCAAATCTTTCCCACACAGCTGCTTCAGGGAGAGGCAGCTAAGGAAAGCAATCTACTGCGGGTGCGCCTACTTCAGAAGGAAGGGGTGGAAAACTTCGACCCAGTTTATCTGTTTGATGAAGGGTCAACCATCGACTGGAGACCTTGTGGTCGCAAGCTAACCTGTGCTTATCCTGGTCTGAAAATGTACTATGGGCCAGACAGCTACATGGGTAACGAAGTCTCTGTACTAGAGGTAGATGGTCAGTTCGATAACCTAGAGGAGATGATTTACATCGAAAGTCACCTCAGCAAGACCTCAACCAAGTACTATGGAGAGATGACCGAGTTATTGCTCAAGCACACCGATTATCCTGGCTCTAACAACGGTTCTGGGTTGTTCCAGGTTCTCGTTGGTCTGAAGATGCGGTCAACTTATGAAAGCTTAGTATCTGGTGAAGCCAAAGTAGCAGCCAAGGTGTAGTATGGTCTACAGGAGCTGATGGATAAATGTTTGCGTGACTCCAATTCCATCAGCTTCCTCAGACGGAACAAACCGAATCAGAGCATAAGATTGGCATGGTATCGGATAGAGTTATAAGAATTTGGATAGCCAGTGTTTTGGTGTTTTTTGTTATGGTGGAAATCTACCAGTGGGTTAGACACGTAACTCTACCACTACCGGTGTTTATCTTAGCAGGAGCCTTATTAGCGATCGCTTCTAACTATGGCAAGCATCCAGGCTGGATTTTTCGCCAGCCTTCCTTCCCATCTGATTCATCTGATGCCAATCCAAGCCAAGGCAGCCAAGACCAAGACATTGCCAATACTGCTAAATTAAACGCTACAAAGCAGTCCTTATTTCCTACCTTGCCTCTCCCACAAAAATCAATTTCTTTTATTATTAATCGTCCTTTTGAAAAAAAAGATGGATGAAGAATTCATGTCATCTTTCAGCCGTTGGGCTTTGTCTCACCCTAAGCGATCAGCTTTGTGGATCAGGCTTCTAGCCTGTGAAATAACTCAGATGAAACGAATGCTTACCTCTTTGATTCAAAAGCTGATACGCGACACGCTGATAGCTGATAGCTGATACGCGACACGCTGATAGCTGATAGCTTAGATCAACCGTTCATATTCCGCTTCATTTGCTCCAACTCTTCATCCATTTCCCAGCTTTTAAACTGTTGCTCTAAAGGGTCTACACCAGAAGGGATATTGTATTGGTTACTGTTGGTAGTCTGATTCCAGGCAAATGTCTGGGAGTTCTGCTTAGGCTGAGAACTTGCGCGAGCTGCTGCTGTATCTCTAGCTTTAGCCTGCACTTCAGCGCGATGGTTTTTAATCTGTTCTTGGAGTTCCTTGGCTTTCGTAATTCGCTGTTTAACCCCTTCCATCTGGCCCCAAAGCTGATTGCCTTGACGTAACAGAGCTGCTTCTCGCTCTTGAGCTGCTTTAGCCCAATCAAATCTGTTGTGGGACTTCGCCTTGTCAATACGCTCATGCCAACGTTGAATGTCTTTGGCAACGGCGAGAATTTGGTCTTGCAACCGCTTTTCCTGTTGCTGTAAGTCAATAATTAGCCGCAGTGTGTCTTTTTCTTGCTCGCGCAACTGCTCCTCTAGTGCCTGTAACTCTAGATGAGGATTGTTGCGGAGAAATTCTTCTAGACGACTTTCTAGAAATCGATTCAGGTCTTCAAATAGTCCCACTGCACCACTATCCTATATCCTATTAGATCATATATTTTTAACTCTGTTATATCAACATATCTCAGCTTATCTGAAATAGCTACAGGAATGGTATAGCAGAAGTCAGAAGTCAGAAGTCAGAAGTCAGAAGTCAGAAGTCAGATGTCAGATGTCAGATGTCAGATGTCAGATGTCAGATGTCAGATGTCAGATGTCAGATGTCAGATGTCAGATGTCAGATGTCAGATGTCAGATGTCAGATGTCAGATGTCAGATGTCAGATGTCAGAAGTCAAACTCTTGCGCTTACAAAGGGTGTGAGAATTTTGTCATCTCCTAACTGCCCTGGCGACTGCTATAACTATAGTTAGTTATGAATAGTTAATTTAAAATTGGGCATTGGGATTTGTGCGATCGCGATCGCACAAATCGGGTACGCGATTGGCCTTTGGCCACGCTACGCGTACGCATACATAATATAATCGACTATAAAATACCATTGGCAATTGGCAACCGAGCCATCCTGTTGTTAATTTCCTTAGAGCGTTAGAATTTGTTTTTTAAATTCGATATGGTGATTTATTACAGTCATGATCTTACATAACTAAAAATGTTGTCCAACGTAAATTGAACGAACTTCACCATTGCGTCGAATCACTGCTTCCTGATTATCTACAGAGACTAGAGTCCAACCGCTATTAGCAATTGCTTCCCCCAGCTTAACCCGTTGGGTAACACCATCAATTTTAAACAAAGCAGCAGATTGTTCTCCTAGCTCCAGTAATCCCACCAAGGTATGTTTGATGGCAGGTGATGAGGGTGGGGGAGGTGGGGGCGGAGGGAGTCGGTCAAGAGTAGCGGTGGGCAGGGGGTCTGGGATTGGTGGTGGCGGTAATTCTAGAATAGTTGGTGGTGGTGGTTCTAGAACAGCATTTGACGGTGGTTTCGGGATTGGTGATGGTTTAGGTGTAATTTTAGGGGTGGTAGGAGGGGATGGTTTAACTGGCGCTGATGGCGCTGAGGATGCTATGGCAGGATCAGGGGTTGGAACCTTTTCAATCGGGATGTAATAAACTCGTTCTAAGACACGTTCTTTGACAGCAGTTGGTGGTGCAGTTGGTGCTGAATTATGAGCTACCGGACGATTGGGAGGCGTGGGGTTTGGTAATGATTGGGCGATCACAGGCTTTTTGATAGCTTTTGCTTTGCGGTCAATCACTTCTAGCGATCGCAACATATAGTTAATAAACTGGGCATCAGGTTCTGAGACTTTGCCTTGTTGAACTGATCCCAAAGCCACTAAGTTGTTCAACCATGACCAAGTTAGCTTTCCCTGGCTAGTCAGCCACATCATTGTGATTGCTGATAGGGACAGTAAGGCTAAAGCCCATAGGAGCTTGTCTAAAAACTGACCAGAGTGATCGGCGACAGTACTAGAGTTAGTATCTGCCGTTGTCGTTTCCAACTCACTTGAGGTGGTTTCGGCTAACTCCTGTGTTGAGGGGAGTGGGGATTCCAGAAACGGAATGATTGCCCCTGGTATGGGAATTTTCGGGATTGCTATCGGTTCCAAGGAGACATAGTCTGGCTCAGGGGGTTCTGTCGGCAACTCGCAGCCGTTCTCAATCATTTGGTACAGATCCCCAAATAAATCATCCATTAACCTATCGGCTTCAGCATCTACCGACCATGGCTGAATGGGAAGGGGAGGGTTCAACCGCTCTGTTGATTTTTCTTTGGTAATCACATCCTGAGACATCGATGGTATCTCTCGTTACTATGACTATGACTATATCTTTCAGAAGATTATCTTCCGAGACCCAAAACTAGACTTTTCTATGGGAAAAATCCTCCCATGGTTGGATATCCCGTCTGGTGATCAACCAGGGAGCAATAACGAACCTGAAATTAGGGAGCCACAACAGCAGTGAACTTTCGTTCCCGCACCTCTAGATATACCAGCAAGGCATTGATATCTGCTGGATTAACCCCGCCAACTCTGGATGCCTGACCAATAGTCATAGGTTTGACCTGGCTAAGCTTTTCACGAGACTCCTTGGATAGAGTTTCAATAGCAGCATAATCCAAATCTGGTGGTAACTGCCGATTAGCTTGCCGAGAAACTTGGTCAATTTGCTTTTGCTGACGCTTAAGATAACCATCATATTTTAGATCAATTTCTGCTCCTTCCCGTTCCGACTGATTCAGGTTAGGGTCACCGAGTCCATATTGGTCTAGATTGACATAGTGGAAACCAGGACGACGTAGTAACTCAGCTAAGGTAATCGAGTTTTTGATCTTTTGCTGGGTATCGGATGCGATCGCAATTCCGATTGGATCATGTTCCTTAATCCGTACCGACTGGAGTCGGGCTTTTTCTGTGGTGATGTTTCCCTGTTTTTGTTGATACAGCTGCCACCTACGGTCATCAATCAAACCCAGTTTCCGTCCTAAAGGAGTCATACGGCGGTCAGCGTTATCGGACCGCAATAGTAACCGATACTCCGAACGGCTAGTCAGCATTCGGTAAGGTTCCCGCAGGTCTTTGGTACACAAATCGTCAATTAACGTGCCGATATAGCTTTCTTCCCTAGGAAACACCACCATTTCCTGATGGCCTACATAGCGCACTGCATTAATTCCCGCTACAATCCCCTGAGCTGCTGCTTCTTCGTAGCCAGTGGTACCATTAATTTGTCCAGCGCAGAACAATCCCTCAATTTTTTTAGTCATCAGTGTTGGATAACACTGAGTCGCTGGTAAATAATCATACTCAACCGCATAAGCAGGACGGAGCATAGCGCAATTTTCTAATCCCGGAAGAGTTTGCAATAGCTGCAACTGCAAATTCTCTGGTAATCCAGTAGAAAATCCCTGGATATAGAGTTCTGGAATATCTCGTCCTTCTGGTTCAATAAAAATCTGGTGGCTTTCCTTATCAGCAAAGCGCACAATTTTATCTTCAATACTAGGGCAGGAACGGGGTCCTTTAGCCTCCACCCAGCCTCCATAGATTGGGGATAGATGAAGATTGTCCCGAATCAACCGGTGAGTCTCAGAAGTCGTACGGGTCAGATAGCAATACATCTGCTCTCGTTCGACCCACACATCTGGGTCAAAGCTAAACCAGCGCACCTCCTCATCCCCTGGTTGAGGTTCCAAGTTGCTGTAATCTACGGAGCGCTTATCTACCCGTGCGGGGGTTCCCGTCTTGAGTCGTCCCGTTTCAAAGCCTAAGCGGTTAAGGGTTTCAGTCAACCCAATTGCCGCAAATTCCCCAGCCCGTCCTGCTGACATGGACTTGTTTCCCACCCAGATCCGTCCACCCAGGAAAGTCCCAGTTGTCAAGATTACTGCCGATGCTTGGAAAGCCACACCGAAGTAAGTCTGAACACCTATCACCTGATCATTAGCCCCTAGCACCAAATCCGTGACCATGGCTTCCCGGAGAGTCAAGTTTTCTTGATTTTCTACAATCTCCTTCATCACAGCCGCATATTCTCGCTTATCCGTCTGCGCTCGCAAAGCCCAAACCGCTGGTCCCCGTGAACAGTTCAGTACCCGCTTTTGCAGGTAGGTACGGTCAGCCATTTTGCCAATTTCTCCACCCAAAGCATCTACCTCATGGGTGAGTTGAGACTTGGCCGGTGCTCCCACTGCTGGGTTACAGGGTTGCCAAGCAATTTTGTCTAGGTTGAGGGTAAGTAGGATAGTACGACAGCCCAACCGTGCTGAAGCTAGGGCGGCTTCACAACCAGCGTGTCCCGCGCCAACTACAATCACATCAAAGGCATCTTGGAAATCTACTTGGGAATGCATGGGTCTAAGGAAGGATCAGAAATCAAAGGTGAGGAATTCACTACCATAAAATGGTGTGTTTTTTATAGTTTAATTGAAAAATTTATGGTTTATTTTGATAGTTAACCCTCAACCGTCAACCATCAACCATCAACAACAAACTATTAGTTAACCCTTTCAACCCCAGTTATCCTTCAGTGTAAGCATTCAGCGGTCAGCGGTCAGCGGTCAGCTTAAAATCAACCCAGCGTAGCGAAAAGCTTTGTGGCACAGGCTTTGGCCTTGGCCTTTTGGCCTTTTGGCCACGCTACGCGAACGGCCACGCGTGCGCGTTTGGCCACGCTGTGCGAACGACGCTGTGACTTAACTCAGATTAAACGAATACTTACCTATTGTAGTATTAACGGTTTCCTCCTCAATCATCGTGCCCATAGCACATAAGCTGTTCGCGTAGCGTGCGCGTAGCGCTAATCGCTGTTCGCTGATAACTGATAGCTAATAGCTGATAGCTGATACGCGACACGCTGATAGCTAATAGCTGATAGCTGATACGCGACACGCTGATAGCTTACCCTTCAGTGATAATTTTTGGCACTCTGAAGAAATCACCATCCTGCTCAGGAGCTTCCCTGAACATACAATCCCTGTCAGTATAGGGTTTGAGAGTATCCAGTCGAGTCACATTGCTAATATCAATCGCCCGTGTAGTGGGCGGCACATCCTCAGTATCTAATTCACTCAGCTGTTGAAAATATTCGAAAATACTACTCATCTGAGCTGCCAATTTCTCCTCTTCCTCTGCTTTCAGTTCTAAACGAGCAAGATTGGCAACTTTTTGGACTTGTTCGCGGTCTATCATAATTTGGTTATAAAAAGGCTTAGCCGAAATCAAAAACTATAAAGACTATCGTAAGCATATGCGCTACAGATGGTGCTACTTGAGGTGCGGTCAGCTGTCAGCTATCATGTTTAAAATAAAGCTAGTTCCCGTAGCATGGGCATTGAGCAAACGGGATAATTTAATAGTTCGAGATTAATGATAATTCAAAGTCTGGGGATTTGCCCATCAGCCAAAGACTATGAATCCCTGGCAGTAGAGATAACAAAGATTAAACGAATGCTCATCTGTTTTATTCAAAAGCTTTCCACTTAGCCTGTGCTTAGAGCATTAGCTGATAGCTGATACGCGACACGCTGATAGCTGATAGCTTACAGACTATCAAATTTATTAACTAGAAGCTAGCCGCTAAAAGTAAACATCCATCGTAGAACGACCTGTAGTTTTCAGCCAGTTTTGGGCTTCAATGTAGTTATTAGGAGCAAGGCGAATAGCTCGTTTCCAATAATCAGCCGCTTTGTCATACAAAGCTTCTGCCCCCTCACTATCCCCAGCTTCCTTAGACTGTTCACCTTGATAATGGTAAATTACGGCTACATTATTAAGGGCCTGAGGCATACGGGGGTTGATATCAAGAGCCTGATGATAGAGTTCTAAAGCACGCTCATGCTCACCATTACTGGCTTGAATCAGCCCCATGTTGTAGATAATAAAGCTGCGGTCGTTGGGGTCTTCCTCCAGTTCCAACGCTTTTTTGTAATTATCCATAGCTTCAGCATATTCCCCATCCGCTTGAGCTGACATACCATCTCGGTAATAGACAAAAGCTTCCTTGGCTTGCTTATTGGTAGGCAGAACCTTTAAGAGGATGTCTGCCATCACCGTAAAGGTTTTATCGATAAAGTTATCGTTGCGTTGAGTGCGTGGCATAGTTACGTGGGTCTATAGTCTTCACCTTGTAGATCATCCTATCTCGTCATGTCAGCATTTAGCTATGAACCTCTCAGCAGTTAGCTCAACAATCCAGGAAAACTTAAGCATTGATTGGGCTAACTGCCGCAAGTACATGATTTACCTTGAACACCCCTCAATAAGCTGATATAGCGCGTAGTGCTATAGCTCAAGTCATGCCTGTGTTATAGCAGTCGCCAGGGCAGTTAGGACATGACAAAAGTCTCACACCCTTTGTAAGCGATGCAGAGGTGCGACCCGTGGCGAATTTAATTCGCCAAGGTCAAGCGCACCTAAGCGGTCTTGGGGGTTTCCCCCATGAGCGACTGCATCAAGAAGCGCAAGAGTTTGACTTCTGACAAATGACTTCTGACAAATGACTTCTGCTATACCTAGAGCGTCAACTGACTTACTGTTATAGAACTTCATTAACACATCTATTTATATATGTCAATAAAAATATGTGTTAAAATATCAGTAAAATCACTTAGAATAAAAGCATGGTAGATGAACCCTGATAATTATCCCCGGAGCTCCAGTTTCCGGGGTTTTCTCTAGGGGTCTATTGATAATTAATACAACTTTCGAGGAACGGTCTTGCCGCTAGTCGTCAATCATCCCCTGCTAAACCTTCCGGATAGTGGAGAAGTAACTCAGAAGAAAGAAATGGTAGATGCACCCTAATAATTACCCCCGAAGCTCACGGTTCGGGGGTTTTCTTTGGTAGATGCTGCCATAGACCATAACTTGGCTGTCAGCTAAAAGTAAAGTCCTCTCTAGGTTTAGCAATCATATAGAATCTTTAGCCATACCTTAGCTTCCGGATTTCAGTAACATCACTCAGAAGAAATAAATGGTAGATGCACCCTAATAATTACCCCTGAAGCTCACGGTTCGGGGGATTTTTTTTGGTAGATGTTGCCATCAGCTCCTCAGCTGGCTGTTGGCTAAGAGTAAATTTATCCCGTGGGTTTTGTGATTGATTGACTAGTAAATTGACTAGTAATCCTTCCGGATATCAATCCCATCAATCAGAAGAAAGAAATGGTAGATGCACCCTGATAATTACCCCTGAAGCTCACGGTTCGGGGGATTTTTTTTTAGGTGCGCTTTCCGGATTAAGAATTAAATTCGCCACGGGTCGCACCTGTAGATGTTGTCATCAGCTCCTCAGCTGGCTGTTGGCTAAGAGCAAATTTATCCCGTGGGTTTTGTGATTGATTGACTAGTCAATTGACTAGTAATCCTTCCGGATATCAATCCCATCAATCAGAAGAAAGAAATGGTAGATGCACCCTGATAATTACCCCTGAAGCTCACGGTTCGGGGGATTTTTTTTTTTAGGTGCGCTTGCCGTTGGCGAATTAAATTCGCCACGGGTCGCACCTGTAGATGTTGCCATCACCGCCTCAGCTGGCTGTTGGCTAAGAGCATATTTATCCCGTGGGTTTTGTGATTGATTGACTAGTCAATTTACTAGTAATCCTTCCGGATATCAATCCCATCAATCAGAAGAAATAAATGGTAGATGCACCCTAATAATTACCCCTGAAGCTCACGGTTCGGGGGTTTTCTTTTTTAGGTGCGCTTGCCGTTGGCGAATTAAATTCGCCACGGGTCGCACCTGTAGATGTTGCCATCAGCTTCTCAACTGGCTGTTGGCTAAGAGCAAATTTATCCCGTGGGTTTTGTTAGCCATTTAGTAGTCATCTTTCCGGATATCAATCCCATCAATCAGAAGAAATAAATGGTAGATGCACCCTGATAATTACCCCTAGGCTCAACGGTTTGGGGGTTTTCTTTTGAAACAGCTGTCGAATCCCTATCAAAGCTAATAGTTACCAGAGACATTCCGGCAATTTTTTCGACTATTTGATTGGTCATAGTTCCGGAGATTAGTAAAGTAACTAAGAAGAAAGAAATTAGATGCAACCTGATCAACACCCCTGAGATCTGATCGGGAGTTTTTTAGCAGTAGATAGATTGCGGTCTATGTAACTAGTTACTAGAAGCACCGTCCAACAATATTTTTCACCCATTTACTTTTCTGAGTGGGGTTGCGATGTGGATGCTCTCACCGCCTAGAGGAAACTTCCTTATTATAAGGCTACATTGATTGGGTGATGATGATTGCTCAGAAAAGACTGAGTGCCAAATAAATTAGCGCGTTAATCGTTTTTAATCCCAGCTCTGACGAGACTGGGTTTTAAAACTTCGCGCTTACTTGCGATCAAGTATCCCGGCTGTTAACAGCCAGAAATTTGGTAGTTTTTAGAAATAGTCCCAACCCAATATATCATACCTAATCTGGTAAGCAATAGCTATGGCTTGGGAGAAAATGGTACACCTAGACCATTTCCCCTGGAGTAGGAGATGCTCCTCTATTCACGCATACCGACTACCCACTGATAAGTTCCATGTGCCAGCAAGTCTTTCACTAGTTCATAAGTAACGCTATAGTTAGACCTTGGCACGATCAGTCAAGATTTCGTAGCCATCAGTTGTTACCAAAACCGTATGTTCAAACTGAGCGGATAGAGAATTATCGACCGTAACAACTGTCCAACGGTCAGATAGGGTACGTGTGAACTTAGTACCAGCATTCAAAATTGGCTCAATCGCCAGAGTCATCCCAGCACGCAGCTTGACATTCGGCAATTCCCGGGTGCGAAAGTTGAATACTGAGGGGTCTTCGTGTAGATTTCGCCCCACACCGTGACCCGTATAATCCTCCACTACACTATAGCCATAAGTTTGGGCATGGTCTTCAATCGCACCAGCAATGTCTAACAAGTACTTCCCTGCTTTAACCTGTTCGATGCCCTTGTAGAGGGTTTCATTTGCCACCCGAATTAATTGACTCGCTTCTGGTTTAACCTCTTCAATCGGAATAGTAATGCATGAGTCTCCGTGAAATCCCTGATAGTAGGCACCTGTATCAACTTTCAACACATCACCACTGCAAATTACTTTCTTGGCACTAGGAATACCATGAACTACTTCGTGATTAAGGCAGCTGCAGATCGACCCAGGAAAGCCGTAGTAGCCTTTGAAACTTGGGGTTGCTCCCATCTGACGGATCCGCTTTTCGGCATAGGTATCTAAATCCGCTGTGCTCATTCCTGGCTCAACCATTTCAGAAATTTCTTTGAGTACTGTTGCCACAATAGTTGCCGCCTGCCGCATGATCTCAATTTCACGCTCAGATTTGATTTCAATCCGTCGGCGTTTTTTCTTGGGACGGGAGGGATTAGAGGGATTAGTGACTCCTGAAAGCAGGTTACTTAGAATGTTCATTTGATAATTATTAGTTAATTAAGAATTATTAAAGAATTATTATATCTTTCGATTTTCTTTCTATTTTCGGTTCCTAGCTCTATTGAGTAAAAATTCCTAGCAGGATGGATCCCAACACTTCACTAAGAATAGGATAAATCCCCTCTTTCAACAAAAAGTTATTCCAGTTAAGCACAACTTGACATTAATGGTCGATTTTCATTATACTACATATGTCGGAATAGTTAATCAAATCAAGTTTAGAGTTAACTGATGAACAAGTGCGTTTGTACTACTGAAGCAGCATCTCTGTTAGGAATATCTTCTAGACGATTGAGACAACTCCTCCAAGACGGTCGCGTCCGGGGTGCCTATAAAAGCGGCAAATTCTGGATTATTCCTCTGTTCAATCATTTACCGCAAATCATCAAGGGCAGCCGTGGCCCAAAGGGCAAGTGGCGTAAAAGTCGTCCTCCGGCTCTAGCTAAGATCAATGTCAATCGCAATCGCATTGGTAGCAACAAAACTAAACGTCCCGAAGAGCGTCAGCCAGTGATTTCAGTGAAACGAAGCGGCAACAATCTATACGGCAACCAGGTCGAAATTCTTGGTCCGTGTCGGATTGTGTATCAACCGGATCACCCTCTTGATTGTGGTGCTCGTCTGTGGATCGAAACCTTTAGTGATATTCACTTTATCGGTGGTAGTTTTCCCGCCACTGCCTAGTAGAAGGTAGGGTTATATTTACTTTTTTCCGGTTGCCTTTTTCCATAACAACACACTTCCTATACCTAGGATGAGTAAGGCAAAAATCCCTATGGGCAACCACCACTGTAATAATTGAGGCTCTGATGGTGCAGTATCCTCGAAGGATTCTGAAAAGGATTCTGAGTGCTGGTTAAATTCAGGTTCAGTGGTAGGACTTGGCACAGTCGCAGTTTTTTTCCCAGGAGTGACTGTAACGTCGTACTTGATCTCAAATGGCTTAAAACTAGCTCCTGATTTAGGAGTACCGCTTAAGACTAACTCATAGACTCCCGCTTTAGGAAAGACTAGATCAGCTCCAGGAATACCAAGGTATTTTTCAGCTGATATAGCTTTGAGCTGTGGCTCAAGGATAGGGGAATTCCCTTGGTCTGATGAGGATTTAGAATAAACCACTAATTGACAGTCACATTGCTCTAGGGGAATGAGTTGTCCCCCTTGGCGAGTAAGGGCAAACCATGCTAGAGCAGGTTCTCTAGCGCGAGGATTGTGATTGGGTTCAATGTGGAAGGTAGCACCGACATCGGCAGAGGTTTTAATGTTGTGAGAAATTATCGGAAAATACTGCTCAGTTCTGAGTGCTGAGTTTTCAGTAGAGGAAATGTGGGATCGCAGTTGAATGGTCATGGGGGTTAACTCTTAATGCTAAGATTTCTTCAAAGATGCTCTTAGCTCCTAACCAGAAAATGCCGGAGATACAGAGGATATCGAAGATCACACATGAATCTTTTGATTATAAATTGCTATAAGTTCACAATAAGGATGAATGGCTGATGATAATATTTACCATAGTCTTATAGCTAAGGAACATAAGCACGGAATGGTTTTAGATTTGCTGCTGGTCATGACCCTAGGGTTTCTGGGCAGTTTTGGTCACTGTGTGGCAATGTGTGGACCTCTGACAGTGGCGTTTTCCCTATCTCAGCAGCAGGAAAAGTCTCCAAAGTGGCTCCATCAGCTGGGTTTTCATAGTCTCCTTAACCTAGGACGAACAATTAGTTATGCTCTTGTCGGAGCTGCACTTGGGGGTATGGGTTCGGTCTTGATTGCTAGTGGTCAGTTGGCTGGGATTGGCAGTGGATTGCGCCAAGCCATGGCAATTCTGACTGGTTTAATGCTTATTTGGTTTGGCTGTGTGCAGCTTAAACCCGATTGGATTCCCCGTCTGCCCCTATTACACCCCCTATCTAAAGGGATTGGGCATCAACGGCTGACGGTCGCGATGACTAAATTGTCTGGGGAATCTCAGTGGTGGACACCAGCCCTTTTAGGAGGAGTCTGGGGTTTGATGCCTTGTGGATTCCTGTATGCTGCTCAGATTAAAGCAGCGGAAATGGGTAATCTTTGGTGGGGAGCAGCAACGATGCTGGCCTTTGGACTGGGAACGATGCCCATGATGCTAGGAGTGGGTGTATCTGCATCTAGACTCAGTGTTAGCAAGCGCAGCCAGCTGTTTCGCCTAGGAGGCTGGGTTACCCTCACGATTGGTATTTTAACCCTTCTCCGTACCGATGCTATGGTGGATTACACCGGTCATGGGGCGCTGCTGTTACTGATGTTAGCTTTGATTGCTCGTCCGATTAGTCGTTTGTGGGCTGGGCTGTTACGCTATCGTCGGGCTTTAGGAGTGGGGGCATTTGTGTTGGCGATCGCTCATACATTTTTTAGGCTAGACCATGCCTTGAACTGGAAGTTAGATGCTATGGGGTTTATGCTACCGCAGCATAAGTGGGGTCTGTTAGCAGGAATTTTAGCCCTCGTGTTGATTACCCCAGCGGCTCTCACGAGTTTTGACCACTTACAGAAGGGTTTGGGCAAGCTTTGGCGACGGATTCATTTATTGAGTATCCCTGCTTTAGTCCTAGCTGCAATTCATGCCGTGATGATTGGTTCGAGCTACCTGGGACAGTTAGCTTTGACTGGAAACAACCATCTCAGAGCTGTCAGTTTGGGAATAATTACCTTAGGAGTTTTGCTAGTGCGATCGCGTATTGTTTGGTCAGGGTTATCCCTAGAAAAGTTCTACCTTCCCCCCAAATCTTGGTAATGGTTACTGATTTTACACTGAGCTTTTGACCCATCCACTTCAGTGTTAGCTATTCAGTATTACCTATAGTTAACAATATTTTCTCTGCTTCAAGCTAAACCCTATCCAATTTACATGTAAAGTAGCTATAATCGGTAAATTTTTGGTGGGCTTTATGGGATTGCGAAATTGGTTAACTGCTACTGCTGTAGCTTGTCTGATTTGGGTGATCAGCTCGGCATTTGCTCCCCCTGCGTTGGCTGTGATCCGCATTAAACTCTCCAACTTGTCTTCCCAGGAGTGTCCCTTAGAAATTGGGAAAGGCAGGGTGATCAGTGGTGGGGGTTCGGCTAGGCAGGCTAGTTGCTATCTGATCAAGGGTAAAGCCAAGAATCCCACTGGCAGAAAGGTGTTTGATGCTGATGTTTTTGGTCGTATCTTGGATGCCAATGGCAATAATACCTTCCCAAATCGGGGTCGCGTGGGGTTAATTGATGAAGTGGAACCAGGAACCAGTGATTTTGAAATCCAGGTTACGGTTCCTGCTAATGTAAAAACGCCTCTGATCCTTAAGGGTTTTAAGGCATCCGGTTTTAGGAACAGAATTGGTCGTTGACTGGTTCAGGCTTAAGTGCTGTCGCCCCTGTCTTGATGCAGCGCCATCTTGGTAAGGTCACCTCACCAAGACGGCTTAGGTGCGCCTGACCCGTAATTTAATTCGCCACGGGTCGCACCTATGCATCGTTTTCCCATTTATCCTTTACCTATTCTAGATAAGCTAAATTTAGAGCACGCTAATTTGATACTGTGAACAAGGATTAGAACTTACTATTCTGATTACAGCTGTTGATCACGGCTATGCTAAAACAGCCCAGCTACAATTTGTAGAAGAAAAATCGCCACTATGGGGGAAAAATCTATACCTCCAAGGGGTGGAATGAAGGAACGGAAAATATTCAGGTAAGGGTCAGTAATTGGACTTAAGACAGAAGCGACCTGATTCGCCCAATCCATTGTTTGAAACCAAGTTAACAGAATTCGGACAATTAATAGAACTAGATAGATTTGGATAAAGCTCTGGAGAGTGCTGGTGAGCAGTTCTGTAGCCATAGATTTATAAGCTTTCTTAGTAAGTTTGTATGAGTGTTATGCCTTGATGTTAAGTTTAACGGATTTAGATCACCCTGTGCCTGAAGACCAATGCAGTACAGCTTTAAAATGCCTAAAACAGAATTATTTCATGGCTCAAGCACCCGTTCATGTGTATTTGCCTCAGCTGTACCTTTCACTGTGCTGACTTGTTGACGTACATCGTCAATGGCTGAATTGAGCTGGGCAATTTTGTCTTCCAAACTCTGACGTGCCGCTTCAATGCTTGCTTCTGCCTTTAGTTCGCGCTTTCTAGCCCTAATTGCCTTAGGGTCTGAGCGCTCAGAATTTAACATAGACCGATCTTCCTCATCCTTTTGATTACTTTTACCAGCAGTAACCAAAGCGCCGATTAATCCACCTATCAATCCCCCGACTACTGCTCCAGTCAGGAATCCACTTGCAAAACCATCTTGCTGACTCATGTTGCTCTGTTGCCCTTGATTTGAAAAATGCAGCTTTTATCCAGATTAACCCATCAAGTTTGAGAGGATCTTGCTGATTAGACAAGGGGTTTGCTACCAGCCCTTAATTCATAATATCGTATCGGAAGCGTTTTAGACAAAGCTTTGAAAGCCCGGTCTGGTGAGCGAACCGGGAATGTGAACCTTGGAACCATGATCAGGAAGTCTAGGTAGAGGTGTTCCAGGCAACACCTCTACTATCAATTGGATTTGCTGTCTAAGTCTGTCAGGGTAATAGGGGCTTGTCGCGGTTTCGGTCAAGTTCCAAAAGCGCGATCGCCTGCATCACCCAAGCCTGGTACTATATATCCCTTACCATTGACTTCCTCATCAATCATGCCAGTGTAGATGGTCAAACTAGGATAATCTGCCCCCAACTTTTGTAAGGCTGGTGGTGCTGCTACCACGCTAATAATCCGTGTTAAATCTGGTGTTGCGCCTCGTTTTTTAAGTTCTGACATTGCCAACATCATTGTGCCACCAGTAGCCAGCATCGGGTCGAGAACTAGGACTCGTGTATTTGGGTCAAACTGATTGGGTAAGGTGTTCAGGTAAAAATTGGCTTGTAAGGTTTCCTCATTTCTGACCAGACCAAGGTGATAAACCGATGCCAAGGGCAGCAAAGTTTGGGCTCCATCTAAGAGCGCTAGTCCAGCCCGCAAAATTGGCACAACTACTATGGGTACTTCTGGATTCACCATAGTTACCTTGCACGGAGCTAGGGGAGTTTGCACTGTTAGTTCTTCATTCGGCAACCAATCCCGCATTGCTTCATAGGTCAACCAGCGTCCCAACTCGGTCATAGCGCTTTTGAACAATGGAGGTGGTGTCGAGGCATCACGGGCAACCCCTAGCCAGTGCTTAACTAGGGGATGGGGTGGAACATAGACACGTAGTTGGAGAGTCATAACAGCTAGTAACTATAAGAATTAGTGATAAACAAATTAGGTAGTGTTAGAGGAATTGGGCAGTAGGGTTTTTCGGAATAACCACAAGTCTTAATCTAGTTGATGATAGTTTCAAGTTTTACATTGATGAACACAGTATTAAGGAGTGTTTGCTTGATTCAAGCAAACCCTATACAAGTTGTCAAAATAGAGACAGCACTCAAAGGGTTTGCTGATCCTTGTAACTATGCCAATAATACTGTTAAGTCGTCAATTACAAGCAAAAAAACCCCGTCAGCTCAGATATACATCTGAGGGGGTCACCGGGTGTGGGCTGGGGCGGGGGACCCTGGTGTAATGATTGCCTTAGTTCCCAAAAAGTTTTCCTTACAGGTTCGCCCACACCCAGTAAGGCTAACAAGGCTGCTTGTTAGCCTCCCCGGTGGATGGTTACCTAACACTCCCGACACTCCCGACACTCCCCTTTTCGGGAAAATGGCTCCCTAAATGTTGACATTTTTTATCAACAAGCTTATAGTAGTAATAAGTGTTCTCCTCTCATTAAGGATAGGCGGGTGGGACCGGTACGCAGCAGCAGGCTGGTGCCCACTTTTTTTTTTGCATTGGTAATGAACTCCTATCTCAACAAGAAACGCTAAACTCAGATCCATCAGTTAATCTATTTAAATTGCTAATTCCATGACTGCTGGATCCCAACCTTGCCCATCAAGCAATCAATCCCATACCATTTCCAATCAATCGGTATTTGATACTATTGTGATTGGCTCTGGTATTGGGGGGCTAGTAACCGCAACTCAGTTGGCAGCAAAGGGAGCGAGTGTGCTGGTGCTAGAAAGCTATATCATTCCTGGTGGTAGTTCGGGTTACTTCGAGCGAGAGGGGTATCGCTTTGATGTGGGAGCATCAATGATTTTTGGGTTTGGCACCAAGGGGACAACCAATCTACTTACCCGAGCCCTTGAGGCTGTCAATGTCAGTCTGGAAACAATTCCAGATCCAGTACAGATTCACTATCATCTCCCTGGTGGTCTAGAGCTAAAAGTCCATCGAGAGTATGAGAATTTTTTGCAAGAACTTACTGCTCACTTCCCTGACCAACGCCAAGGGATTCGCAAATTTTACGATGAATGCTGGAAGGTCTTTAATTGCCTGAATGCGATGGACTTACTGTCCTTGGAAGAACTTGGCTATTTGACCAGAGTATTTTTCCAGCATCCCTTGGCTTGTTTGGGTTTAGTGAAGTACCTACCCCAAAATGTGGGAGACATTGCTCGTAAGTATATTAGCGACCTTGAGTTGCTGAAATTTATAGACATGGAATGTTATTGCTGGTCTGTGGTACCTGCTGACAAAACACCGATGATTAATGCTGGTATGGTGTTTTCTGACCGACATTACGGTGGGATTAATTATCCGGTAGGAGGTGTAGGAAAAATCGCCCAAAAACTAGTGGAGGGATTGGAGAAAGCTGGAGGTCAGATTCTTTATAAAGCTCGAGTGGGGAAAATTCTGCTGGAAAAGGGCAAGGCAGTGGGTGTCCAGCTAGTCAATGGTAAAGAGTATCGAGCAAAACGAATTGTTTCCAATGCTACCCGTTGGGATACATTTGAGAAATTGCTGCCAGCTGACCAAATGCCAAGAGTTGAGCGGAAATGGCAACAGCGTTATCAGAAATCACCGGGTTTCTTGAGTTTACATTTAGGGGTAAAGGCAGATGTTTTACCACCTGGTACAGAGTGTCACCATATTGTCCTAGAAGACTGGGAAAATATGGAGGATGCGGAGGGGACTATTTTTGTTTCGATTCCTACCTTGCTTGATCCCAATTTAGCGCCAGAAGGCTATCATGTTTTCCACACCTTTACCCCGAGCTGGATGGAAGATTGGCAAGGGTTATCCCCTCGTCAGTACGAACATAAGAAGGAAGAGGCAGCTGGAGGCTTAATTGAGCGACTGGAGAGGATTTTTCCTGGCTTAGATGCTGGATTGGATTACATGGAGGTGGGAACACCACGCAGTCATCGACGATTTTTGAACCGTATGGATGGAACCTATGGGCCAATTCCCCGCCGCAAATTAATGGGATTGTTGGGAATGCCGTTTAATCGGACTGCGATTCCAGGGCTTTATTGTGTTGGGGATAGCACCTTTCCGGGGCAAGGTTTAAATGCAGTAGCGTTTTCGGGATTTGCTTGTGCTCACCGTATTGCTGTGGATTTGGGATTCTAGGTAGAATGCTTCTTAGGGAACAGCGGGGGAATAGGCAATAGGGAACAGGCAAGCTAGCAATAGGCAAGCTAGCAATAGGCAATAGGGAACAGGCAAGCTAGCAATAGGCAAGCTAGCAATAGGCAATAGGGAAAAAATCCTGTGTACGTCATTAATATGAGAATCGCTATAAAATATAGCGGTTTGCGACTTTGTTAAGTACATATTTATGGTTTTTTATAGAACAGGGAACAGCGGTTCACCGGAACAGGGAATAGAGCAATTGGCATCCAATCTAAGTTATTTATTATTGCCAATTAAGAAGTGGAATTTATCTTTTTTGTCCCATTTTCATAATTAACTTATCTGCAAAGGGCTATAAGTATTCAAACGCCAATCAGATCACACTCGCCACAGTTCCCAAACCTCCTTCTGTTTCCCTATTCCCTGGGTGCATCTCACTTGTGCAAAAACACTCTTCGGCAATAGAAAGCTAATATCATTTTATGACAATTACCTTTAATAAAAATCTCCCCCATCTCCCCACCCTCCCAGGGTTATTTCATTCTGGATCTAGGTAACGAGTTTACAGTCTTTCAGCCATCACTAACCGGAATTATCGAAGGCTGAAAAGACGTATCCTCGTAAATGCATAAAATATTGCAATTTAGAATGAAACAGCCCTGCCACCCTCCCCACACTTACCACCCTCCCCACACTTCTTTTAGTTATAGATTTACAAATATGAGATGCACCCTATTACCTCAGGGTAAGCTCATATAATTTTGTATAAAATGTACTTTACAAAACTATTCAAGTATCCTCCTAGACCAAAAATTAAAGTCAAACTATAATCAAGTTTTAATCTGAGTTTAAAAACGGATAAATAGCAAATGATTAAGGGTTTTGGTTCTCAATTAAAAACCCAAATAAACTTTGAATGTAAACAAGTAAAAAGCCAACAGTTAAACTCCATCAATGCTATCGAATCTAACTTATTAAGTTATGTCGAATATATCGAAGAGCCTAGAGTCCAAAGAACTCAAAAACACCTCCTAAAAGATATTTTAGTAATCGCTATTTTAGCCGTCATTGGAGGTGCAGAGGGCTGGGAGGACATGGAAAATTATGGGATTGCCAAACAACAATGGTTAGAATAATTCTTAGACTTACCCAATGGTATCCCCAGTGATGATACTTTTCGACGAGTTTTTGTTCGCGCAGCGTCTCCGAAGGAGAAAAGAATTCATCCCGATGCTTTAGAACAATGTTTGGCTAAATGGCTTCAAAGTATGCTCGGTTCGATTGCTGGATAGATTGTTCCTATAGATGGGAAAAGTCTCAGAGGTTCTTATGACCGTAATCAAGGAGTAAAAGCCCTGGGGGGGCGACAAGCTCCCTGTAACCCTTGATATATCTGAAATTGAGCGAATTATGGTAAAAAAAGATAGGCCATAACTTGTCAATACGACCAATAAGATTGAAAATGCTACCATAATTATATCAAAAACATCTAAAAAATCTACTTTCTAAATCTCAATTATTGTTTTTTTACCTTATAATAAGAATTAGACAAGACCCCAAAAATATCAAAATTAAAAAAATTGCAGAGTCACTCCCTTTACCCATTCAATTTAACTCACGACGTAAAAAACTACAGAGATTTTTATCTTTGCAAGTATTTGAGGTCAAATATTTGTGGTTTCCAATTATTCGAGAATGGATAAATCAAACATGTACGTGCATAGCAAAAAATCTATTTAGCTATCGATAGAACTAATTGGTTTGAAGTTACCGTAAGACAGTTGAGCCTTTAATGTCGGCAGGCTATGAGTAAAAGGGTTAAATCTTGTAAATAAGGCTCAACGTAATCAGGTTTCGTCCGGAAAAACTATAATTTGTTAATGATTAGTATCATTTATAAAAACCGAGCAATTCCTAAGGTGCGCTTGACCTTGGCGAATTAAATTCGCCACGGGTCGCACCTGTTTATTTTGAACTTCTATCAAAGTTGGTATCAAGCAATATTTCAGAGACGAAACCTTGAACAGGGTCGCCTTATTACAAAAGAGTTAACCCTTTTATGCATAACCGATTACCCATAAAGGCTCCACTGTTCTACGGTAACTTCAAGAGCAAAAACAAATAATTTTAAATATTATAGGGCTATTTTATAACTATCAAATTCTGTTTTTAGGAGACCGAGATTTTTGTTCGGTTAAATTGGCTCAATGGCTAGATACACAAGGGTTGAAATTTTGTTTTATACTAAAATAATCGTGATTGAACTAAAAAAGTCTGGTTTGTTTTCCTTAAAGAATTGTGGATAAAAACCGGTAATATCTTTATTTATTGAAAATGTAAAAGTTACAAATACCAAAAAAGTTAAAGGATTTAGTGTCGCCTGTAAATGGAAAAAGAGTTATCGAAAATATGTGACAAAAGAAGGTTGGTTTATCCTAACAAACATGAACAGTAATTGTGAGGCGATTGCTGCCTATAAAAAGCGATGCAGAGGTGCGACCCGTGGCGAATTTAATTCGCCTACGGAAAACGCACCATTACGGTCTTGGGGGTCTCCACGGGGCAAACAGCGGTGCGGACGCAGGTTCCGCACACAGACCCAAAACCATGAGCGACTGCCGTGGTTCCCCCCACTCGCTATTGCATCAAGACAGGTATGAGAGCTAGGTCGCTTATACAGTCTACTTTTTAGCTCTAATGTCGCCCCCCCCAGGATGTCTACAGACCTACTTTTTTTAACCATAAAATGGTACAACCTTTACATAGCAAGCATTTGAGCCTGTTTCGTCACCCCGTCAGCGATTTTCCCAGATGATTCCGATGAATGTCATGATTTTCGGGATTTTCGGGATTCTCAGCCTGAAGAGTTTCAAAAGCTTTGGTGAACCGAGTTTGGGAAGATTCCTGGCTGGTTGGAGAAGTCGGGAATCTCAACCAGGGTAAACGCCTATAATTTGGTATAAATTGTAACATAAAAAATTTAATTAACTCAATTTTTTTTTAAGTCGAATAAATCGAATCCTAAAGCAGTTTTTTTGTTCTATTTCAACGAATTTTCCGCTGACTTTGAACAAAAATCACAGGAGCATTTGCTTACGCAACGAGAATTTCCAGATCTCTCAAATCCACCAAGGATAACACGGCAAATAATTGAGCAATGTTTCGGGCTTGTTGACAATCAACCGATCGATTATAGATTTTTGATACTATTGTTTATTTTTTTGATGTAATTTTTGATACAAATTTTGAGGCGTTTACCCGGGAATCTCAACCCTAGTTGCGAACGCGCCCCGCTTGACCTACGGTCAATCGCTTTTAGCGTGGCCTACGGCCAATCGCGCAGCGGCTTGGAGCATCGCATTTCTCTAGTTTTATCTGCCACAGACAAGTGACAGGATCCGCAATTTTAGGCATTTGGGGAAATCTTTGAGTATTTCATTTAGCGGTTCTCATATTAATGCGGTACACAGGATTTTTTTACCTATTCCCTATGGCGTATTCCCTATGGCGTATTCCCAACCCATGCCAAGTTACCTGATCCGAAGTTCCTTATGCCCTGTCTTGATGCATCAATAGCTAATTAGGCCATGATAGAGTGTTTGATCAAGGCTCTGATTATTAAAAATATTAAATTAGTATTAAAAATATTAAACAACTTTGCCAAAGCGTCCAGCAGTTTTCATAAGATTAAGTTATAATAGAGATATTAGAAATAAATACTCATAATTAGATCTCAAAAAATAGATCTCAAAAATAGATAGATCTCAAAAAAGTAGATCTCAAAAGAGTAAAATCTGCTCACCGCAGCCCAAACAGTAAAATCAGATACTAAAATCAGCACCCCGGTTGTGCATAGACGGGGCTTCCAAACATCCCAAGATTTTCTGTGAATCAATTCCTGCCAGTCTGGAACTTTCTTCTATCTAGAGTGTGGCTAGTTGGGCAACAATAAACTGGGCGGAAATTAGAAGTGAAGGTTAAAAAAACTGGATAGTTGGAGATAACCATGATGGCTATTACTCGTTCGGAACATCTGCCAGATCTAGAAAGTGTGCATCGGGAACTCAACCGCCGACTCACCCATTTCATGAATAGCGGCGAGGGAGGATTTCCAGGGATGACGTTTATGCCCTATGCAGAGATCGAGGAAACTCCTAAAGCGGTTTACCTGACACTAGAAATTCCAGGCATGGAAGCCAAAGACCTTGATGTTGAACTGACCGAAGACTCTGTTTGCATCAGTGGCGAGCGCAAGTCAGCAGCTAGGACTAAAGGAATAGGTATGGTACGCTCGGAACTACGCTATGGGAAATTCAAACGGGTTATTCCAATACCAGCCAAGATTAACAGAAATCAGGTTGAAGCTGAATATCACAACGGCATGCTGAAACTCACCCTGCCTAAAGGGTTAGTAAACAGCTAGAGAAAATGTTGCAGAGTCTACCAAAAACTCTTATTATTTGTTAGAATTAAATTAGGGTAACACCGACAGGGATTATTATGTAACTTAAATTAAACCCGAAAACCAAGGGTTTAATAGTTGCGCTGTAATCCCGGTGGAACGAACTTTTTTGACATTTTTATGGCGCTCGCGGGATATTCCTGAGGGCTTTGGGAGATACCCCCTGGATGCGATCGCATCTTGCATTGGCGAGCTAGAGTTTACCTTTGGTAGATTATGGTAGCTAAAAAGTATCGGTAAGCGTAAATCTTCAACCTTTTCAGGGAGTGAAAGTCAGTGACCTGAGGGGGTGAAAACAAGCCTAACAATGGTGCTTGTCACCCCTTCAGGTTGCTTATTGACTGCCTTGCCTGTTTGATCATGTCAATTAAGGTGTAGTGAGCATCTTCAGAATCTTTAAGTACATGATCAAACGTAATGCGCACAGTGGAAGACTCCCCCTTAACTTTTGTGATGATCGTCATGCCTTGAGCATCAATGGAAACCATTTCTGCTTCTTCTGTATCAGGGGAATTACCGAAAGTCTGAGCATACAGTGCCACAGCATCAGCATGATCATCGTTCATGTGCTTACAAATGCGATCGCTTACCTCAGGAGACAATGGGTCAGACATGATTAACTGAACAAGTATAGTGATCAAAACAAGTATCTTTATCAAGATATCAGGTTTCCCTTCTCAAAACAGTCAGGAATTACCCAGCTGAAACGAAAAATTAAGGTTTTAGGCAATAGGTAACCGCCAACGGCGAACGGGGATATCAGAATTACAGACCTTTGACAGGTCTGGGTGGATATACTGTCTATGGGGAACTCCTGATTTCCTTATTAGCAGTTGACTAGCTTGGAGGATAGAATTCATAGGCACAGCGGTAATTCCAACCTGTGTAAAATTCCGAGGGTGCCTGTTTCAGCATCAAGTTAGCTGATCTGATGGGTGTTTTCTGATATATTCATTATTAGGTATGAGCATTTCCTCTGATTCAAGAAGGTATGTTAAATAGTAATCCCTAAGGTCAAGAGCTACCGGGATATCGGGTGTACTCAGCTAAATCGTCAGGGTTAGATTATCAGGGTAGACGACTCAGTTAAACACCTTTACACTAAAAGCTTGATAAATACTTATGAAGATACTGTGACGGTATATCAATTGGCTGCTATCAGCATAATTCATATCATTCTCAGTGATATCTAAATAGTGGTGCTTACCCTAGTTTACGAAGGTAAAACTTGCTGGGTGTCCCAGAAGTATATTTAGGGCTTGTGATCTAGAACACATCTAAAAGACGATCTAGATCTCCAGACAGGCGTGCTATCTATCATCCTACTGGTGTGACTTTTGTAAGCGTATTTATGGGAGTTTGATCACTTCCAATACCTAGGAATTAGTGGTCAAATAGAAAGCAGTCACTACCCACTTCGAGTGAGTAGAAACAGGGAGGGTTGTCATGCAAACTTTAAAACAGGGATCCAAGGAGTGCAATGTCATGGCAAAGTTGGCGGACAAACTGGAAAGAGAATGGCAGTCCCGCTTGTTGAGTGACTGTCCAAACCAAAATCCAGCCATCAGCTCCAGTATTGTACAGTGGTTAATTGGAGAAGATAAAGAGGGGTTTGACACTCTCACTCAGAGCAAACTGGCAATCGCTGTCCAAGCCATGGAGTATCGTTACAGAATTTTGCAACAGCGTTACTTGGGGGTGCCACCAGAACGTTCCTATCGCAATTTGACCACCCGCTTAGCCAGTCTAGTTACCTTACGCAATAAAATCCGCACTTGGGTGTCCCTAAGTCGCGATCGCCAAAGGGCTGTGGTGGATGTTCTCCAAGAAGTGATTCAGGAATTATTAAATAGCGATCGCTATATCCAAAAGCAAATTGCCTGGATTAGACAATGTACCTTCGAAGAACCGCTGCGCAATGCTTTATTATTAACTACTCTTGAAGAGTATTGTCTGCGCCCGATTCGCAACCAGCCCTTAGTTGTCTATCGGTTTGTCAACTTTCTGCGTCGGTCTCAACGTGGCGGGATGACCCATGTGCCGGAAGGAGACATGGTACGTTTAGTGTCAGAGTCAATCAATCCGGAAGGGGAAACCGATGCCCCAGTGAGTCTATTGGATAACCAAGCCATTACTAATTATCAACATAAGCAGGCTTGGGAAGAGAAACAAAGCCTAAGGATGTCCGTATCTAAGGAATTTGAGGCTTACTTAGAGAAAAACTTAGGGTCTGAGGCGGCCCTTTGGCTGCGACTTTACTTGCAAGGTCAATCTCAAGAGGCGATCGCTCGTCGCCTAAATTGGCCGATCAAGAAGGTCTATCGTCTACGGGAAAAAATTAGTTACCATGCCATTCGTGTCTTTTCCATCAATGGGGTAAAAGGCAAACCAGACTTAGTAGCAAGTTGGCTGGAAACATCCTATACTGAGCACAGTTTTGGACTAACCCCAAGGCAATGGCAAGAATATCAGCAAAAACTGACCCCTGAGCAACAGCAGTTGCTGGATAAGTTGAAAGCTGGTCATACCTTCGAAGCGATCGCTAACGATCTTAACTGGAGAAGTAACCAGGTGATGGGTGAATGGAACAAACTCTATCTAGCAGCTCAAGCCCTGCGCAGTGCTTCGGCAAGTTGAGGTTTGAATTTTATTATCCAATAAATCGCGCTAATTTATAAATAAGTGATAGGTATTAATTAGTATAGCTACAAGGAGCTACAGCCAAAAAACACTAATTTACTGTCATCAAAAAAAATGGGTCTGAAACCCCGTCCTTCTAGGAGACGAAACCTTAGGGAGTGGAGCCTTATTACAAAAGACTTAACCCTTTTACCCATAGCAGACTAACCATAAAGGCTCAACTCCCTTACGGTAACTTCAACGGACGGCTTTGTGCTATAATAGCAGAAGACGCAATGACCCGAAAAGGAAGGGTGAAACTCCCAGCAGTGGGACGCCTTGGTTAAATGGTAGTTACTCGAAATGGGGACTCGGTCTAAGACTCCAATTCCAGCCCAATGCCACGCAAGAGGCGCGACCCCGTAATTTAATTCGCCTAGGAGGCGTGCGCCTGAGTCTTTTTGGAAAGCGAATCAAAGTACTTAAAAAAAAAGTAGACTCAATGACATTTCTGTCGGAGAGAGTAGAGGCAATTGGCACCGCCAATTGGACTATCAACCCCATGTTGGTAGTTGTTACGAGCAATGCCCCAAAAGGGTACCTCCGCGCTTTGAATCCTCGCGCCTTTAGGCCGGGGAGTGTCAAACTAATTTACTGCAATAGGGTATGGAAACCAATTGAGACGATTGTCCATGCCCTATTTTTTTTACTCCTCACCTGACAAGGGCTAATGCCACCACACTAGTTATCACTTTTTAGCTATAAACTGACCTTTAAGGGATTGAATCTCCCCTGATAATTCTTGGCGTGTTTCGACTTTGAGTAGATAACGAGCTACAAACCAGATAGTATAGCCAATACCCACTAATTCAAACAACGGTGCCATCAGGGGAATATCGTTAATTGCATCCAGCACCGCCAAAGTGATCTTAACAGTCATGAACCCAGCGAGCAAAAGACCAATGGTAAGCAAGGGTTTTTGGTAATTGCTAACAAATCCGCCGATATATTCCGGCAATTGTGACAAAATGTCTGTAAGAGTTTGCAACCATTCCTGCCACGGTTGGGTGAGTTCTGGCTCAGGAGCAGTGAGTTTGGCTATAGCACCAGGTTGATCAACTTTGAGGTCTACTTTCAGCTGTTTTTCATCCTCAAGGGTAGTTTCATTGGTGCTGCTTTGAGTATATGCAGATGCTTGGGGATTTGACGTCATATTTCCTCCAAAATTCTATTAAAGCAGGATATTCTATCGTTTGAGTAAGGCAGCTGCATAAGAGTACAGACTGACTAACTGTTGCCCATGTTATCAAAAGTTTCATAATGACCTGCTAGAGGTAAGCATCCGTAGGTATGGGGTGATTTATAGCCAACTGGTCACCATCCCACTGGTCCCCAAATAGCTCAGCAGCACAACAACTGGTTAGGGAAAATCTAAAGATTTTGTTAAAATACTGAAAAATAAGCTTCCAGGAGAACACCTCCAATCATGAGCAACACCCTATCCCAAAAGCAAGTTGTTATTTCCCCTTCTATCCTGTCAGCTGATTTTAGCCGACTGGGAGACGAAATTAAGGCTGTGGATGCCGCAGGCGCTGATTGGATTCATGTTGATGTCATGGATGGTAGATTTGTCCCTAACATCACCATTGGTCCTCTAGTTGTTAAAGCCATTCGCCCGATTACCCAAAAGCCACTGGATGTCCACTTGATGATTGTGGAACCAGAAAAGTATGTCGCAGACTTTGCTGAGGCAGGGGCTGATATTATATCTGTTCATGCTGAACACAATGCTTCACCCCATCTGCACCGCACTCTGTGTCAGATTAGAGAATTGGGTAAGCAAGCAGGTGTTGTACTTAACCCCTCCTCATCCTTGGATTTAATTGAGTACGTCCTAGAAGTCTGTGATTTGATCCTGATTATGAGCGTCAATCCTGGCTTTGGTGGTCAAAGCTTTATTACTGAAGTTGTGCCAAAAATCCGCAAACTCCGTCAGATGTGTGATGAGCGCGGTCTTTCTCCTTGGATTGAAGTTGATGGTGGACTCAAGGTTAACAATACCTGGCAAGTGCTAGAAGCTGGAGCGAATGCGATTGTGGCTGGCTCCGCTGTATTCAAGGCACCAGATTACGCAGAGGCAATTAGCGGTATTCGTAACAGCAAGCGTCCTGAACCCGAATTAGTAACTGCTTAATCAGAAGCATCCCAATTAGGGCAATCTTAACCAAAGGTCGAGGGGGCTCATTCTGAGCAGCCCTCTTCCGACACCCGAGCTCCCTACTCCCTACTCCCGCGCAACCCTAAGGTCATAAGTACCTAAGTTAATTGACAACTACTACAATCGGCAAAACTTGCGCTCGCGGTCAAATTCTGGATCTTGCCAAGAGAAGGCAAAATGGCTGACTGAGTTAATTTGTGGTGTCACTCGGCGCAATGCCTGCATCTGGTTTTCTAGGGAAGGACGATTTTTTATGGATCTTCCCCAAGTTCCTGCGAGTGCTGGTTTTACGTCTGTTTCCGACGATGCCCACTTAAACACCCGTTTGACTAAATTGGCAATACAACCGGTGTGACCACAAACACCATAAGACATGGGATGCCATTCCAGGGAACGGGGAAAATGTTCCCAAGGCTGTAGTCTGGAATCATAACCCATGCGACCTACAACTTGGTTGCCATCGGGGAAAAACACTGCACCGGCTTGTACCCCAGCTCGCTCTGCTGCCAATTCGCCTAATTTGAGAAAGTCTAATATCCCTTGGGCAGCGTGAGCAACACTGAGTTGCCACAACTGCCATTGTATAGTTCGAGTACTTTCTCTTGCTGAAGGAGTGCGACCTTGCCAGAGGGGGGTTTTTTCATCAGGGTAGAGCTTTTTGACAGCTTTTATATCCTTAGCGCTAATGGAACCCTTACTCAGATAGCGCCGAATTAGCTCCTTACCTTGATTGTTACCAGCCCGTTGATACAGGGCTTGCTTAGCTGCATCACTGTAAATCCAAAGATCCTTGACACTGCTGGCCACAGACTGGGAACCTGAACCACGGGGATAGCGAATGTAGTCGAATAAAATCCCATCGGGGCGTCGCTTTAATACACCCTTAAGCATCTCATAGTAGTCTACCTGGGCTTGTCGATTGTAAGGGTCGATAAATACTTGAGAGCCATCCTTAACTACAGACAAACTCGTTTCTCCTTGACCATTGCGGGCAAGAATCTGTTGCCGCTCGGCACGATGACCGTAGGTATAACCAAAATTCATTGTAAACATCCAGGCATACACCTGCAAACCCCGCTCACGACCTTTTTGAATCGCCTGGGCTAATAAATCTACGTTCTCAGTCCCCGGTTGTTGTATGACTGACGGCCAAGGAGTACGATTATCTGCCTTTGGTAACAGGACGCGACCATCGTAAAATACTTCAACGTAGACTTGATTGTAGCCTTGGTTCACAATACGGTCTAGGGTTTCCTCAAGGGCTCCAGGACGAGCATCACAGGGATATAAGCGCACCCAAATTGCTTGATTTTGCGGCCAGGTTTGGGAACGACACTGCTGTAAGAAACTGGCGTGTGCCTGGATAATGGTTTGGTAGCTGATTTTAGAGTCTGAGTTATTCTTTAAGGAATTAACTCTTAAGCTTTCTTTTTGAGCGATCGCTTCCTGAGTAAAGTGGCAATAAGCTTTTGTTTTTGCCTCAGCGGTTGGTACAAACCAACACTGACTCAAAAGACTACTTCCTACTGCAAAGGTGGCAATCAAGCTACGATGTAGACCTTGCCGGTGTTGCCTCCGTTTACCAAAACTGTTATACATTCCTAGAAACACTACAAAAGAACAGAAAGTTAGCCAAAAGCCAGTTAACTCATCCCCGATTGCTTCAATATCTTTGATATCTCCCCCAGGTGCAGCATCAGGGATTATAAACAGATACTACGAGAGGGTGAGCAATTCACTAACTCGTTTTCATCCCCATCGTTATTGCACAGGGGTTTTTAACTATGATTTTTTATAAAATTAGCTTTAGCTAGTTATTATATAGTTTAGGGATAGAAAGGGAAACACCAAGGCAGGGGGTAGAGGTAAATCTATAAGTAAATCTATATCGTTTTATTTGATGCATATATCATTAAATTTGTCAACTTTGATTATTGTTGATTATTAGTGAACCATTACCCTAGTAGTAGCCATAAACCCTATAATAATCTCTCTAACCCCTAACCGCGCTTCGGCTGGCATTATCTTTAACTGTTTTCAGCTCTCTTACCTACTGTTCCGGAAAATTCTTACTTATGATGAGAGTTAGGGCGAGAGCAGATAAAAAAATTGGCCAAAACTTTGATATCATCGATAACCCTACCCTCCCTTGCTTGGGATGTTCTCAAGAAACCTGAACATAGGACAGGTTTCTACTCGCAGTTTTTTTGTTAACCCAGGTTATGCCTCGCCTACAATAGGCGAGGTATCGACAGCTTAAGCGCCCCGTTTGAGAGAACGCTCGACTTGGGAAAATTCCTGCTGCAGACGATCCTTCAACTTTTTCGGTAAAGGGCGATTGGGATAGGAACTGTAATAACCAGCCAAAGAATTGACAGCAGTTCGCATGGTAGTGAAGGAATTGAGGGTAGACACAGATCTATCTCTGCGGTAGCGCGAGGCATAGTCATTCATCAGTAGAGTGGCTTTTTCACGAATTGCCGTCTTATCTGGTGAATCTTCTGGTAATTCAAGGGCTTGTCTTAATTCTTGTAGAGCAATTATTGTATCCTGACGGTAATCTCCTGTTAAGCCTGTACCACTTGAGGCACAACCAGTTAAACCGATAACCATAACCAGTACCAGGGCAATAAAACCTGATAAGTAGCGCTTTATTCGCATCATTGACAACAAATCCAATTTTATAATCAGATTTGATCCTATCTTGAATTGGTACTGGGGGGATCATCCCTATCAGAAAAAAAAATCCCACGGGCGTGTTGCCGTGGCATGTCTAGTCTGAGATCAAATCTCCCATCAGTTGGGTTTAAAACACAAGGTTTCGTTGCATGTTAGGGGAAAATTTTGGGGGGATTTAGCCGAAACGCCCACTCACATAGTCCCTAGTGGCTTCCTGCTGAGGATTTTGGAAGATGACTTCAGTTCTATTGAACTCTACTAAATAGCCTTGTTTGCCACCTGTTTCCGTTGCCCTAGCGTTATAGAAAGCGGTCATATCTGCTACTCGGGTAGCTTGTTGCATGTTGTGGGTAACGATAACAATGGTGTATTTTTCTTTCAGCTCGTGCATTAGTTCTTCCACTTTAAGGGTGGAGATGGGGTCAAGAGCGGAGCAAGGTTCATCCATCAACAACACTTCTGGCTTAATGGCTAAGGCACGAGCAATACACAAACGCTGTTGTTGACCACCCGATAGAGACAGACCACTCTGTCTTAGTTTATCTTTGACTTCATCCCAGAGGGCAGCTTGTTGGAGACTGCGCTCCACTAATTCATCCATGTCCCCTTGATAGCCATTAATCCGGGCTCCGAAGGCAATATTTTCATAAATGGATTTGGGAAAAGGGTTTGGCTTTTGGAATACCATCCCAATACGGCGACGTACTTCTTCAATGCTGTTGTCAAACTTTTTATCATAAAGATTTTCGCCATGGAAGGTAATTCTACCTGTTACCATTGCTCCCGGAATCAGGTCGTTTAAGCGATTAAAACACCGCAACAAGGTGCTTTTTCCACAACCAGACGGTCCGATAAAGGCGGTAACTTGGTTTTTGGGAATATCTAAATAGACATCTTTGACTGCTAAAAATGATCCATAGTAGACGGAAACTTTTTCAGCCCGTAAAACCGGATCTTCTACTTCTACATAAGAACTTGTGGATTCCATAATTTGGTTAGGATTCATGGTTAAATCCTCTGTGTCATTGTTAACTTTTGAAATCAAAGCTGAAAAATTTTCCATGCTTTTTAATAGGTGTTTTACTAGTCTATATCCTGAGTTTCTATCTATTGGTTTGGAATTTGTTGCGCAGGAAAATTGCTCCAGCATTCATGACCAACAGCACTATCATCAACATAACAATTCCCGCCGCCGCGTTAGTGTGGAAGGCTTCTTGGGGACGGGAGATCCAGTTGTAAATTTGAATTGGCAGTGCAGTAAATGGATCTTGTGGGTTCATTGGCGGCCTGGTAATGAAGCTCAAGGCTCCGATAGTGATCAAAGGAGCAGTTTCCCCAATTGCCCTTGAGAGTGCCAAAATGGTTCCTGTCAGGATACCAGGTAAAGCGAGAGGAAAAATATGCTCTCGAATGACTTGCCAGCGAGTTGCTCCTAAGGCATAACCCGCTTGACGCAAACTATTGGGAATTGCCCGTAGACTTTCACGGGTGGCAACAATAATGATGGGCAGAATTAATAACGACAGGGTTAGGGCACCAGTTAGTATGCTCCTACCATTAGTAATGGGAGCCAACCACCGAACAAACACTTGTAAACCCAATAAGCCGTAAATAATTGAAGGTACAGCAGCTAGGTTAGCGATGTTGATTTCAATAATCTGGGTCAACAGGTTGTCAGTGGCATATTCTTCTAAGTAAATAGCCGCCCCTACTCCCAAGGGAAAAGAGATAATTGCTGTTAGCACCAACAGCCAGACACTACCGATTAAGGGAGGAAAAATACCAGCTTGGTCTGGTTTACGGGAAGGAGGACTGCTGATAAATTGCCAATCGAGCCGGGGGAGACCATCCCTAAAAACTTCAATCAGCAATACTGCGAGTATGGCTAGCCCAAAAAAGATGGCAAGCCAGGCAGCAATGGCGAGGATTTTATCAAAGTTATAGCGCTTGGGTAGCGCCAGGTTGAAGTAACCTGGGGAATCGTCTCCTAGAGGTTTTAGGTCTTGTGCCATTAGTCGTATTTCTCCCGAAAGCGACGGACAAACCAAAAGCTAAAGATATTTAGGGCTAAGGTCAGTAAGAACAGGGTCATACCTACGGAAAAAATAGTTTTGTAAGCTAGGGAACCTGCTGGTGTATCTCCCATGCTGACCTGAACGATATAGGCTGTCATGGTCATCACTGGTACTAGGGGATTCAGTCCTAAGGTGGGATTTTGACCCGCAGCAATGCTAACAATCATGGTTTCACCCACAGCACGGGAAACCGCTAGTACGAAGGAAGCAACAATTCCAGATAATGCTGCTGGTATTACTACTCCGATGATGGTTTCTCGTTTAGTTGCCCCCAAGGCATAAGCACCTTGTCTTAAACTATTGGGTACAGCATAGATAGCATCTTCACTGAGGGAAGCTATCATAGGAATAATGGCTATTCCTAAAACAATGCCAGCGCTTAAGGCATTGAATCCTTGTAACTCGGGAATAAATTTTCCTAAGAAGGGGCTAACTACCATCAGGGCGAAGTAACCAAATACCACTGTAGGAACCCCTGCTAATATTTCTAGGGCAGGTTTGAGCAAGCGACGGATACCACTAGATGCATATTCACTCAAGTAGATAGCTGCCAGCAATCCCAGAGGTAATGCCACCATCAGCGCGATTACAGAGGTCAGGAAGGTGGCACTAATCAGCACAAAAATGCCAAACTGGGGATTAGCAAACAAGGGAGTCCATGCTGTATCAGTCAGGAATTTCCAGAGTGATACTTCTTGGAAAAATCCTACTGTTTCAAATATTAGGGTTAGAACAATGCCGATGGTAGTTGCGACAGAAACAAAGGCAAAGATAGCAAAAACTATTTTTACTACCATTTCTACCCGCTTGTTTAACTGCCGGTTTGGTCGAAACATCTCAGAGTCTGATGACTCAAAAGATGACGGAGTGGTAGTCATCAGTAAAGTATTAAGTGTGAAGGAGCAAGTGTGTTCGCTTGATAGCGTTCTGTAAGGGTAGGATGAAGTGCGAATGATAAAGGATAAAGGATGAAGGATGAAGTGTGAGAAATTAAGTGTGAGAAATCAAGTGTGAGGAATCAAGTGTGAGGAATGAAATAATTATACTGATAGATGTACTTATGATATCTATCAAGGTGACTTACAAGCAAGGTGACTTAGCAACTTGTATTTTTTCGGCCTTCATCCTTCATCTTTCATCCTTCAGACTTTAAGAAATCCTTTACTATTCTTTATTTCTCTAATAGCTCTTTAACTTTGGATCCTTTAGGAGCATTAGCAAAGACTGTACCGACTGTGCCTTCGCTAAAGCGCTTTCTCACCAGCATCATAATGTCTTCTGGCATGGGCACATAGCCAACTTCGGAGATTAATTTAGAATTTTCTGCTGCCAAATGATACTCTACAAAAGCTTTAACTTCCGGTCGATTCGCCGCCTCTTTATTGACATAGATAAACTCTGGGCGAGATAGAGGTTTGTAACTCCCATCGGCAATAGTTGCTTTGTTAGGCGCAACACAACCACTTCCTCCATTAATCTCTAGCAGTTTGAGTTTATCTTTGTTTTCTTCGTAGTAGGCGTAACCAAAGAAGGCTAGTCCACCCTTATCAGTAGATACCCCTTGCACCAGCAAATTGTCATCTTCACTAGCGGTATAGTCGCCCCGAGAGCCAGCGTCTTTACCAACCGTGTTTTCCATAAAGTAGTCATAGGTTCCGGAGTCAGTTCCTGGACCATAAAGTCCTAGTTTGGTATCAGGGAAACCAGGACGAATTTGCTTCCAGTTGTTGACTTTGTCTTGAGCTGCTGGCTCCCAGATTTTTTTGAGTTCAGCGGTTTTTAGGCAGCTAGCAAAGTTATTTTCTTTGTTAACTACCACAGAAAGTCCATCAAAGGCGATGGGTAATTCGATGTACTCAATTCCTCCCTTCTTGCAAAGTTCTATTTCTGATTCTTTGATCGGACGGGAGCCGTTGGAAATATCCGTTTCTCGAGCACAAAACTTCTTGAATCCACCACCAGTACCAGAGATACCGACGGTAACTTTGATTCCCGGATTGGCTTTCTGGAACTCTTCCGCCATTGCCTCAGAGATGGGAAATACTGTACTGGAACCATCTACCTCAACTGTAGCTGTGGGGGCTGAACCACCACCACAGGATGTAATGCCCACGGCTAAGGTGGTGATCAATGCTATTGACAATAAAGAATTCTTTTGAGACAACATGGAATTGGCTTAATTATTTTAGGCGTCACAGCCGGAGTGTACCGCTCTATCCTAAAGAGTAGGTTAAGCATTAGGTTAAAATTTAATTAAGAAAAGGTTAAATTTATAGTTGGTGTAGTAGGTTTCACTAGCTAACTTACTCTAAGGTGGTATAGTGAAGGGTGCCTTTAAAGCTGATATATGTGGGAGATACTGTGGTTCAAGCACCTTTGTCAACTGCTGTAGGTCTATCTGTAGGTTTATCAACTACACCAGCAAGTACACTAGCAAGTACACCAGGAAGTACACCAGAACAATGCTTAACATCCCCAGCATCCCTGAATCAGTGGCTACAAAAGCTAACTGAGGGGATTATTGCAGGCGATCGCATTACTAGAGAGCAAGCCTTAGCCCTGACCAAACTCGAAGGGCAAGATAATATATTGCTGCTGTGCCAAGCAGCTGACAAAGTGCGCCAAGCCTGCTGTGGTAATACCGTGGATTTGTGTAGTATCGTCAATGTCAAATCTGGCGGCTGCTCAGAAAACTGTGGCTTCTGTGCCCAGTCGGCTCACCATCCTGGCGTTGATTCCCCGATTTATGGTCTTAAGTCTAAGCAAGAGATTATGGCTCAAGCTAAGGCAGCTGAAGCGGCTGGAGCCAAACGTTTTTGCCTAGTGAGTCAGGGACGTGGACCAAAGTACAGTAGTCCTAAATCGAAAGAGTTTGAACAAATTCTGGAAACGGTACGGGAGATTATTGCCGAAACCAGCATTAAGCCTTGCTGTGCTTTGGGAGAAGTGACCTCGGAACAAGCCCAAGCCCTGAAAGAAGCTGGGGTAACTCGCTACAACCACAACTTAGAAACCTCAGAGCGGTTTTTCCCAGAAATTGTCACTACTCACAGCTGGCGCGATCGCGTCGAGACGATCCAGAACTTGAAATCAGTGGGGATTCAAGCCTGCACTGGTGGGATTATGGGCATGGGAGAAAGCTGGGAAGACCGAGTGGATTTAGCTCTAGCCCTGGGGGAGTTAAAGGTGGAATCAGTACCCCTGAACTTGCTCAATCCTCGGTCTGGAACCCCTTTGGGAGAATCTGGGAAGCTAGATACCTATGAAGCACTAAAAGCGATCGCAATTTTCCGGATGATCCTACCTGAGCAAATCCTGCGCTATGCTGGTGGGCGAGAAGCCGTGATGGGCCAATTGCAGGCACAAGGGCTAAAATCCGGAATCAATGCTATGCTGATTGGACACTACCTCACCACTCTGGGACAGCCACCAGAGCAAGACCACGCTATGCTGGACTCTTTGGGTCTAACCGGTGGTGAAGCTCCGATTCCCGGAGAATATAACTCTTAGAATAAATAGCCAGAATAAATAGATTATCGATGTAACTGTGTCTGCTCCCAATGAGATTTTGTGGGCCATAATTGGTTTGCTGCTGACAATCGGCGGCACGTTTCTAGAAGCCTTCTTTGTCTCCAATCCACCCTGGGATTGGTCAACTCAAGGTGTTCAAACTATATCCTTAGGGGTTACCTATCAGATTGGAGCAGTCCTACTAGCTGCTTGTTTAGGAGGCAGAAATGCTGGTGCTCTTTCTCAAATTGCCTATGTTGTGATCGGGTTGAACCTGCCAGTCTTTACTCAAGGTGGAGGTATTGGCTATATCAAGGAACCCAGCTTTGGATACATACTAGGCTTTATTGCCGGAGCCTGGGTGTGTGGTTTTTTAGCCTTTCGCGTACAACCACGAGTCGAAACATTGGCATTTAGCTGCCTATGTGGTTTACTAACCATCCATGCCTATGGTGTCGGCTATTTGATGATTTTCCACGGCATCAATTGGTCAGTGCTTGGGGCTGAGCCTCTCATGGAAGCCATCATGAAATATACCATTTCACCTTTACCGAGTCAGCTAGTGGTAATTTGTTCTGTCACCGTTGTGGCATTTGCTCTACGGCAGTTGATGTTTTATTGATAGTCATTGGTCAAAATAAATTTGTTAATTGCTAAGGTTTAATTAACAAAAGACTAATCACTAGATGTGTAAAACGGCTTTGACACTCCCGACTCCCGACTCCCGACTCCCGACTCCCGACTCCTAGTAAGTCCCTCACCCAATCAATAAATGCTATCATGACTAATGACTAATGAAAAAAAACCGCCTGTGTTGGTTTGCTGCTGCTATTGGTCTGATTCTGGATCAGCTGACTAAATATTGGGTGGTGCAGAATTTTGAATTGAAAGAGACTCTACCCCTGTGGCAAGGGGTGTTTCACTTTACCTATTTTACTAATACTGGTGCCGCTTTCAGTCTCTTTAGTGAAGACGGCAGCTGGTTGCGCTGGCTGTCCTTAGCTGTGAGTATTGGTTTAATCGCCCTAGCTTGGTTTGGACCAAAGCTGATTAGGTTGGAACAGCTTGGTTATGGCTTCATACTGGGAGGAGCATTGGGTAATGGCATAGACCGTTTTTTCAACAGTTGTTTGGTAGATAACCAGACAGTAACGGGTTGCGTTGTGGATTTCCTCGATTTTCGGTTGATTAACTTCCCGGTATTTAATGTGGCCGATGTGTGTATCAACGTAGGTATTGTGTGCTTGCTTATTGCAAGTTTTAAGCATCAATCACCAAAATCTAGGGAGAGGGGGCAATAACATAGTCATAACTTACAAGCCACAAGGCACAAGGGTTATGGCCAATCTGCTTCCATAAGCCTGTTCCCTGTCTTCCCTCTGTGCCCCGTCTTTCCATTATTCGCCCTTTTCCTAACTTATTTGCCAAATCCGGATCGTGCTGGATTTGGTATTTTCGGCGTATCCCTGTATCCGAGCTCGATCCGTGCCTGCCCTATTCTCAAAAGTAACCAATAATCCTTTACTATTTATTCTCAATTAGAAAATTTTCTTGCAAGTGAGAGAAATAATTATTTAATATTGTCAATAATGGCTCGTTTTTGAGAGGGTTACCATGGCTAACTATACAGCTGCTTCACTCAAGGCCGAACTCAATGCTCGAGGTTGGCGTATGACACCACAACGGGAGACCATTCTCCACGTTTTCCAAAATTTACCGAGAGGAACCCATCTCAGTGCTGAGGAACTTCACGAATTGCTCGAGCAACGAGCAGAAGGAATCAGCTTATCTACTATTTACCGTAGCGTTAAGTTAATGTCACGGATGGGCATCCTGCGGGAATTGGAGTTGGCAGAAGGGCATAAACATTATGAACTCAATCAGCCTTTTCCCCATCATCACCATCATCTGGTGTGTATTCAGTGTAACCAGACCGTTGAATTCAAGAATGACTCAATCTTGAAACAAGGGATGAAGCAGGTGGAAAAAGAAGGCTTGCAGCTGATTGATTGCCAGCTGACCATTCATACCATTTGCCCAGAAGCCCTGCGCATGGGATGGCCTTCGGCTCTACCGAGTAATTGGCGTTGCTCTCGATCCATTGCGATGCACGAACATTAGTTTTGTGAGTGGTTGTCGTTTTGTCAATGAACTAAATGACAAGCAACATAATGTCCTCTACCTGCATCTTTAAACTCTGGTTCTGGGTCTTGCCGACAAGTATCCATTACCATAGGACAGCGAGTGTGAAACCGACAACCTTTGGGGGGATTGCTGGGGCTGGGTACATCACCTGTTAGGATAATACGTTCCCGTTGACGCTCAAGTTCAGGGTCAGGAATTGGTACGGCTGAGATTAATGCTTGGGTATAGGGATGCAAGGGGTTCTCATATAAACAGACGCGATCTGCGAGTTCTACTATTTTGCCTAGGTACATTACTGCCACCCGGTCAGAAATGTGGCGCACTATACTTAAATCGTGAGCAATAAATAGATAAGTTAAACCAAATTCTGCTTGCAACGACTGCATCAAGTTAACGACTTGGGCTTGAATGGATACATCTAAAGCAGCAATCGGTTCATCACATACTATAAAGTCAGGGTTTAAAGCTAAGGCGCGAGCAATCACAATCCGCTGACGCTGACCCCCAGAGAATTCGTGGGGATAGCGATTGATAAACTGGGGATTGAGTCCTACCACCTCTAGTAAGGACTGGACTCGTTCTTGTTTTTGTTTACCGATGGCTAACCCATGGATTTGCAGGGGTTCACCGACAATACTTCCTACGGTCATCCTGGGATTGAGAGAAGCATAGGGGTCTTGAAAAATCATTTGCATCCGGCGGCGCATCTGGCGCAGGGATTCAGCCTCTAGCTGGGTTAGGTCGATATTTTCAAAGTAAACATGACCAGCTGTCGGACGGTATAGTTGTAGGATCGCTCGTCCGGTGGTACTTTTGCCACAGCCAGATTCTCCTACTAAGCCTAAAGTTTCGCCACGGTTGATATCGAAGTTGAGTCCATCAACAGCTTTGATGGAGCCAATTTGCTTTTGCCAGATGATTCCTTGGGTGATGGGGAAGTGCATCTGTAGGTTTTCTATGTGTAAGAGACTTTTGTTTTGTGGGTTGGGCTTGGGGTTGTCTAGCTGTGCTGCTGTCATGTGATTGTTTAATGCTTAATCGCAATCATATTAGCCGTTCACATGCCATTGCTTTAATGTTTGACAACACCAACTTGTCTTGATTAAGGATTACCGGAGCCAGGGATAGGATGGGTAGACAGTAACTCGTTAACGTAGCGCCGAATTACAATCTGCTGCTGGTCAGGGCTAAGGCGTTTGGCTTGAATCAGGGAGTCGAGGCTAACCCCATTGACCAGGGCTAACAGGGCGTTGGCTTCTAACTCTGGCTCTATGTTAGGTCGAATCAGTTTGGCTGACTGTAGAGCTTTCAACTCTTGAATAATCACCTGACGGAGCTGAGCAGCACTCTGTTGATGCTCAGCCATCAAGGATTCTCGTCCAATGGCATACCCCAAAAAGGCCACCCAGACCTTGAGAATATCTTGCCGTTGAGTGTCTAGTGGCAAAAACGCAGATAGCATTTCTACCAGTCGATCGACTCCCCTAGCGTGCTCTGTTGCAGCCTGCATGGTTTTTTGCAGACGCTGAGTTACTTGATTAAGGGCAAACAGAATAAGCTCCTGCTTATCTCGAAAGTGGTGAGTAACAACTCCGGTGGTGCAACCCAGCTCTTGGGCGATCGCGCGCATACTGGTGCGATCTAACCCCTCTCGGACAATAACTCGCCAGGCGGCTTCAGAAACTTCAAGGCGGCGATCCTGTTGGGACATGAGCATTAAAGGGAACTATAGCAGAAGTCAGAAGTCAGAAGTCAGAAGTCAGAAGTAAAACTATTGCGCTTACAAAGGGTGTGAGACTAATGTCGATGTCCTAACTGCCCTGGCGACTGCTATAACCAGATAACACCAGATATAAAGTGGGACATAAACAAAGTCTCAATGCCTATTGACAGCTTATCATAACAGTTGTTATATTCTTAGCATAACAACTGTTATGAGGTTAAGCTAATGCACTCTGAGCTGACTTGTCCCTCCCCTCGCTCTGGTCTCAAAGGTTGGCTTGATCGCTTCACCGGACCAGGGGCAACCCAAGCTGAGTTGCTGATACAATTTGTGCCGTCGCTGGTGGCTTTGGTAGCAGCTCCAACCTACGCGCTGACCCTCCCAATACAGTGGAGCCCGTTGCAATTAGGACTGATTGCTGTTCTTGGCCTTGATTTAGTGGGGGGTCTCCTCACCAATGCCACTTCCACCGCTAAGGGTTGGTATCACCGACCGGAACAGGGTTGGCAGCAGCATTTAGGATTTGTGTCTGTTCATGTGATCCATGTCTTGTTAGTGGCGCTGCTATTTCGTGGGGGAGATTGGGGGTTCTTGATCGGTGTGTCCAGCTACCTGTTGGGGGCATCAGTGTTGATTTTGCGGTCTCCCCTCTATCTTCAACGTCCAGTAGCCCTAGGGCTTTACAGCTTAGGGCTGTTGGGCGATCGCTATCTATTTTCCCCAATGCCTGGTTTGGAATGGTTTCTCCCTTTGTTTTTTCTAAAAATATTAGTCAGTCATTTGCTTAAGGAAACCCCTTATCGCCCTAGGGAAACGCGATAAGATTTTCTGGTACTGATTTGTGGTGTTTGACAGGAATAATTCTAGTTGTGAGGTAATTACAATGACAATAACTATTAGACATCTGGTATCTGCACTCTTGGTTTTATCTTTTGGATTGTTGGGGTCTCTAATTCCTGGTGGTTCAATTGAAACAAGGAGTTTCTCACACATTGACCCCTTGATATTGGGGGCATTTAATACCTTCTTAACTTCCCTAGAGATAGTCAGCCTTTTAATTATTTACTTTATCTTCAAAGATTTAAAGTGGGCGTTCATTGTGTCTAGCTTATGTGCTATGTCCTATTTTATCGTATACGCCCTAGACTTAGGAACACTCTTTCCAGTTTCGCCAGATCCCATGCCTCAGGCGCTATTTGTAATTGAAGTATTGGGAATGATTGTTTCTCTTCCTTTACTATTTCTTTCTGTTCGCGGAGCTATGACGAGTAACACTAGTGGCAAGGAGCAAGTAATAGAAAGCAAACCCTATTCAAAGACGTTTGTATATTTCGCTTTCTTTTTGGTTATTGTTGGTGTTGGCATTATTACCTTTGCTACGAAATCTGCTATAGGTAGCTAACAGTGCCTAACATTCGTAAGTATTCAGCTGTCAGCTATCAGCTTTGTGGCACAGCGTCGAAGCCTGTACCAGGCTACGGTAACAGCTATCGTAAGCTATCAGCTATCAGCTATCAGCTATCAGCTATCAGCTTATGGCTTAGATCACAGCGTCGAAGCCTGTGCCACCCTACTTGAGGTGTTTTTGAATAAAATCAGCTGACCACTGACCACTGACGGCTGACGGCTGAATGCTTACCAGCTATCAGCTTATGGGCATAGGGCAAGCTACACCGAACAGCTTTTGAATAACAAAAATAACCATTAGTTTAATCTGAGTTAAGGAAAGCTGACCGCTGACTGCTGACCGCTGAATGCTTAAGAATTAGAAGGAATATGTTTGCTTTTTATATCAATCCTATGTTTACATCTCAAATAAAAATTATATAGCGTTTATCATAGCTATGAGGTACATTCAAGGTTCTTACCGCTGCTCCGTTCGCGTTTGGCCGTAGGCCACGCGGGGCGCGTTCGCGCAGCGTCTGGCAAAGCCAGTAAGCGTGGCCCACGGCCTTAGCTCCCTAAAACCCTAAGGGCGAGGTACCTCATCCGATTGAGAGTGCTATATATGACAATGATATATCTAGAGCTAAACAATCAAGGTCAAGTACTTCGTTTTTCTCTTGAGAAAGGATTTTATCGATTAGGACGCGATCGCACTTGGTCAGATTTCGATATTCCTGAAACAGGCTGGACTATTGTCTCCCAACGCCATGCTTTTCTGCTTCAAGAGGGAGAGGATTATCGGATTTTTGATGGTGATGGGGCAAATCCAAGTACTAATGGACTATTTGTTAACCACACTCGCATCACTGATGGGTATCTTCTGAAACATGGCTTAGAGTTGACCATTGGACAAAATCCTCGGGATTACATTCGCCTCACTTACTTTAATCCTGCCCATAGTCAACCAAGGGTGACGCCAAATAAACGGCAGCTTTCCTTGGCAAGTGTGCAAAATTGGCCACTGCAATTGGGTCGTTCTCCTAATCCTGAACTTTCCCACTGTTGGCCATTAGATGCACCGACAGTTTCTTCCCTTCACGCTACCCTGATCAAGATTTCCGAAGGCAATTATCAGATTAATAATTATAGCAGAAATGGTACCTTTATTAATGACAAATTAATCCATAAACCAGTTTTACTTAAGGATGGGGATACGATTCGGATTGGTCCGTTTATATTACTGTTGAGGCAGGATACTTTAGAATTAGTTGACCAAGGTAATCAAATTCGGATTGATGCTGATAAATTGCTGCGCGAGGTTAATTATAAATTAGGCAAAAAACGCACTATCCTGAATCACGTTTCTATGCCGATTGAACCAGGTCAGTTAGTGGCTTTGGTAGGAGGTAGTGGCACTGGGAAATCTACGTTACTGAAAACTCTATTAGGAATTGCACCAATTACTAAAGGTACTGTATTTATCAATGGCCAAGATTTGCGACAGCATTTTAATCAGTACCGCTCACAAATTGGCTATGTTCCTCAAGATGATATTGTGCATCGGGATTTAACGGTAAAAGAAGTATTAACCTATGCCTGTGAATTACGATTACCACCAGATACTGATGTCAAACAGGTGGTGAAGCAAACCTTGTCACAAGTGAAACTGGATTTTGTGAGAAACACGGTTGTGGGTAATCTCAGTGGGGGACAACGGAAACGAGTCAGTATTGCTGTGGAATTATTGGCTGATCCAAAACTGTTCTTTCTGGATGAGCCTACTTCTGGTCTAGATCCAGGACTGGATAAGGAAATGATGCAGCTATTGCGAGAATTAGCGAATCAGGGACGAACAGTGGTGCTAGTGACTCATGCTACTGCGAATATTGACGTATGCGATCGCATTGCCTTTATGGGTCGGGGTGGACGGTTGTGTTACTTTGGTCCTCCCACAGAAGCCATGGACTTTTTTAAGATGCCATCTCCAGACTTAAGATACTTTCCTGATATTTACCTGAAGCTAGAGCAAGGGGAAACACCAGAGGAACTTGAGCAGAATAGTGAACACTGGCATCAGCAGTTTCTCAGCTCAGCTGGTTACAAGACCTACATTTCCGCACACCTCAGTCCTGGTCAAAGGTTGCTATCGACCTCAATCCCTAGCAAAAGTGCTGGTATTCCTGTTTTCAAGCAACTCAAGCAACTGCTGTTGCTCAGTCAGCGCTATCTACAACTAGTAGTGCGGGATATGCGAAGTCTTGCCCTAGCCTTACTAACTGCTCCGATTGGGATTAGTTTGATTATTCTGACGTTGTCAGGGAAAGACCCCTTAGCTCAACTGAAGTCTCCAGAGATCTCCCAAGCACCTCTAGCGCTACAAGTACTGTTTATTTTTACCTGTGCTGCCCTTTGGGTAGGACTATCTAGTTCACTGCAAGAAATTGTGAAAGAGTCCAGTATTTATGCCAGAGAGCGACTGGTTAATTTAGGGTTATTTCCCTATCTCGGTTCCAAAGTACTGATTCGGTCTGGCTTAGCTATTCTACAAACTATCTTGATTGTTGCTATTGTCCTCTATGGGTTTAAGCCACCTACCTCTGAACTACTGGATTGGAAAATTGGCTTGGGAATCACTACTTTTTTAACCATTACCGCTGCTACCAGTTTAGGTCTGATGGTATCGACATTGGTTAAAAATGAAAGTGAAGCAAATAATACTATACCATTAATTTTGCTACCCCAGATTATTTTTTCTGGAGTTATTTTTAAACTAAAAGGATTAGCCAGTACACTATCTTGGCTGATGGTAAGTCGTTGGTCAATGGGAGCTTACGGTGCCCTGGTAAATGTTAATAGTATGGTACCAGAACAGTCTTCCAGGTTCGGATTGAAGCTTCCTCCTCCTCCCTTTGAAGCAACACCCGTTTATGATGCCACCTGGCAAAATTTAATTCTTAATTGGCTACTACTGTGCTTACACACAGGGGTTTATTTAATAATCGCCTTTAAATTACAGAAGCGGAAGGATATTTTATAGGAAATATGTAGGGTGGGCAGTGCTTACTTTGATCATTGTCAGGTTTTCAATTTATCTGAGGCACTGCCCACCAGAGAATTAATTTTATAGTTAATTTACTGTCGGTGGGCAGAGAAATATAGAGTAGATGTAGGGTGGGCAGTGCTTACTTTTAGGATAGTCAGGTTTTAAATTAGTCGGATGCACTGCCCACCCTACTATTAATCTGTCGGTGGGCAGTGCTTACTTTTAGGATTATCAGCTTTTCAATTGGTTTTATGCACTGCCCACCCTACTATTAATCTGTCGGTGGGCAGTGCTTACTTTTAGGATTGTCAGCTTTTCAATTGGTTTTATGCACTGCCCACCCTACTATTAATCTCTGATATTAACACAAAAAATCATCGGATATCTTTTCTTTCTAACCTCTCCACAATCTCCATATTTCGTAATAAAAAAAATTACTAAACCCCTTGACTGTAAATTAATTTATAAATATATTAATAATATAAGCAGTTTCAAGGAGTCATTACTGATGACTAAAAACTTTCCACCTAACTCTGATGACAATATCACCCCTGAAAACGAAGGTCGTAAACGGAAGAAAGCCAAGCTCGTTTTGATCGGTTCTCCTGAAAAGGTTCGCAAAACAATTAATGCCATTTATTCCCTTAAGTATGCTTACCCAGACGAGTGGAGCACTCCCGAGCCTACTGGAAAACCGGGTGAGGTTATGACCTTTTTGATTCGATATTTTTACGTAGACTAGGATAGTAAATTGCCAGGGCAAAGCCCTGGCGACTATGAATGGTGAACGTTTTTTGTGGAGGGATATAAATCAGGATGAAGGATGAGTTAGAATGTGGTTGCTTTCGAGCAGTTGCTGACTAATTCGATAAGAATGTATTAGTTCATCAGTAGCGATGCAGCGCGGTCTTGGGGAGGCAGCGCGGTCTTGGGGGTTTCCCCCATGAGCGACTGCATCAAGACAGTGATTTAGAGTTGAGTTGAGCTCAGCTTTACAAAAGAATTCGGTCAAGACTTGGGGTTAACCAGAGCTTGACCGATTTTTTTTTGTTATAGTTAGAGGAATTATTAATTGGGTGAGTTCGTAGGGTGCGTTAGGGACGGGCTTGCACTCATTTTATCGGTCGTCAATGTTGGGAAAGTCCGTCCCGTAACGCACCACCGGGTCAAACAGTAAAAATGAGATGCACCCGAGCAGCAACGCCTCTTAAGTTGTCTCATCTCAGCCGTCCCAATTTGCCCACCCATTAGCAGGATATCCCTTTCAAATGGGGAGAGATGGAATTAGCGACAAAGTTCAGCCAAGGCAGATGTATCGGAGCCAAATTATGTAACGCTTTGTGGATTTTTTTAACCTTCTATGTACTTTTATAAATAGTTACAAACTGGCTCGATTTCTTGTAACAGATAACTATAATTACTATGATACCAGTTGGTTAAAGTTTGGGGTGCCATGTCGCGCTCCTAGAAGACGGTGGGATCGAGTGCATCTCATTTTTGCCGTTTGGGTGGTGCGTTACGGGACGGATTGTCCTAACACTGGCTACCAAGAAAATAAGGGCTCCCCCGTCCCTAACGCACCCTACGAACATTTACAAAAGTGAGATGCACCCATGTGATCGACTGGTATTGTTTTCTTCAAGGGTACAAGGTAAATAGAACTAGCTATGCGGACTCATACCTATAAACCGAAATATTCTAACTCTACCTCTAGGACAATAGCTCAAAAAAAGAAAGACTCCAGAGTGATTGGTTCTAGAAGAAGATTGGATGCAGGTGCGGCTCGTTCCAGCTAGGAGCCTCTAGAAACTAGAGGGGTATGAGCTGGGGGAATCGCGAGGGTTAGTAAACCGCTAGAGAAAATGTTGCAGAGTATACCAAAAACTTTTATTATTTGTTAGAATTAAATTAGGGTAACACCGACAGAGATTATTATGTAACTTAAATTAAAACCGAAAACCAAGGGTTTAATAGTTGCACTGTCTATCCCGGTGGAACCAAATTTGTTGACATTTTTATGGCGCTCGCGGGATATTCCGTAAGAGCTTTGGGAGATACCCCCTGGATGTGAAAGCATCTTGCATTGGCGAGCCAGAATTTGCTTTTGGTAGATTTTGGTAGCTAAAAAGTATCGGATACACCCTCAAAATTTCTAACTATCTTTTGGATGTGGGTGAAAACCCCACCCCTGAGGAGACAGGTGACTCCCTACCTGGCCACACCGGGTGCATCTCATATTTGTAAAAAAGATCTCAAGTGTGGGGCCCGGGCGCGGGGAGTGTGGGGCCCGGGCGCGAGGAGTGTGGGAATTTTATGCCGAATTTTTGCCTAATTGCAAAACTGAGATGCACCAGGCAAGCAATGCTTCTCCTTCATACTTTTATTGTTCATCAGGATTAAGCTGATGTTGAAAATAACAAAATATATTTTTACCCTCGTTGTTGTAGTTTTGTTTACTGCATTCTACGCAGTCGGGAATGCTCAGGTTGACACACTTGAATGGGGATTTATACCTCCTGGGACAGCAGAAACTTGTAAAGCTATTTCTAGAATTGGTACGATTGAACCATTTTCGGGAACGTATCAACAGTGTGGTGATCGATGTGCTGCAATTGTGAACTGCGGAGCTTGGAATTTGGATTCGGTAAATCAAAAATGCCGTGTATACACGTCAGAATGTTCTGAACCAGACCCCTCCGGTGGATGGGGATTTATACCTCCTGGGACCGCAGAAACTTGTAAAGCTATTTCTAGAATTCGTACGATTGAACCATTTTCGGGAACCTATGAACAGTGTGGTGATCGATGTGCTGCAATTGTGAACTGCGGAGCTTGGAATTTGGATTCGGTAAATCAAAAATGCCGTGTATACACGTCAAAATGTTCTGAACCAGACTCCATTACTGAAGATTTCACCGGTGGGACCTTTGATTCAGCAAATTTCGAGATCGGAGGTGGAACCGGGAATGCCACTGATGCTGGTTGGGCAAGTGTGACTAATCGCGGAACCCTTCGTACTGTAGCATCTAATCTCAAACCGAGTATTGACAATCCACTCACAATTGAGGCAGACATTACTTTCACTCCGGCTAACGAAATTGCTTTTCTTCAAGTTCGTGGTGACGGACTTCCTTCTGGTTCCTTTGACGAACCAAGTAACGGAATATACCTGCGATTGCATAACTTCCAAAATGGCCATACTGGAGTCTCATTCGGTGGCCCCTTCATGGAGTTTTTCCGTAAAGATCCACCGGGAGGAGATAGTTTTTGGGACGACCCAGTCCACCTGCTTCTCACCGATGACGGCTCTACAATTTCAGTAACTTTGACAAACACAGTCACCAATGTTGTTAACGCCTTCAGTATCAATGATATGCGTAGCTCTGGGGGTTATGTTGCCTTCTCCACATCGGCCAATGGTGCCCGTTGGGACAACATCTCTATCACCCACAATAACCTGACTGGCAAGTAGACTCGGTTACCGAACTTCTGACAATTTTGGTGCGAGCAGGTTTTCTGTAGTGCGATCGCATAATATACTATATGTAGTGCGATCGCTCTGATATTGTAGGGTGGGCAAATCGACAGGATAACTGATGAAATTGCCAAACTTTCATTATTTGCCCACCCTACCCTACGGCATGCGATCGCCTCTGTTGTTTGTTGGGTAAAAGTGCGATCGCTCTTGTGGGGTGGGCAAATCGACAGGATAACTGATGAAATTGCCAAACTTTCATTATTTGCCCACCCTACCCCTGAATGCTTACCCTCAATCCTCTCGCAGCTTCTCAATTTCCTCTACAGGTAAGCCAGTAGTCTGACTAATTGTTTCATTATCTAACAAAGGCAAAAGCTGCTGTGCTATTTCTTGCTTAGCTTGTTTCTCAGCAAAAATCACTAGCCCTTGTTGGTCATGAATAAACATCTCTCTTTTTCCTAATTCCTCCAAATCCTTCCTACTTAAATTTGCCTCAGAAGCAATTCCAAATGCCTGTTGAAACTCTGGTAGTTGCGCCATTTGCGGTGGCACCGTCTCTAAGGAAGGCGCATTTTTTAAAAAATACATCCACAACTCATCGAGTTGGTCTAACTCTTCCAACTGCTTCTCAAACTTCGGTAGTTCCACAAACACTAACTCTAAGTGATTTTCGATGTAGCTGATGTTGGTAGTTTCTTCTCGTAACTTGAAATTAGAAATTATCTGATTATGCTCAGGAAACATGACAAAATCGGTAATCGTCAGAGCAATCACTGGCTTGAGATAACGATAGCCTTCTCCTTTACCTAACTGTAGAGAGTAAGCTTTAGTAGCATTGTATAAAACTCGTCTAGCAAAGGATTCTACCTGCAAAACCTGCATTTCAATAATCACCAAAGAACCATTACTCAGTTTGGCCTTCACATCGAGGAAAGAGTCTTTGAGGATTGGAAGAGGAGAAGACTGATAAGGGTCAATAATTTCCAAATCTTGGATCAGAGGTTGATTGTGGTAGACAAGAGCATTGAGAAAGCTAATCAGAATCGGTTTACTTTCCTGGGAGGCAAAGATTTTTTTGAAGGCAAAGTCGGTTTTAGGGCTGATAAATGTCATTACTTAGCTCTCCACTAAAAGTGGTATACTCTAAGTATATAGCAATCCTATCTGATTCATGAAAGAAATGGGCTGCTTTAAGTGCGATCGCTCTTGTAGTAGTGCGATCGCTCTTGTAGTAGGGTGGGCAAAGGGACATGATTCGTGATCAAATGGCCTTTCTTTAATTATTTGCCCACCCTACCCCACATTCATTATTTGCCCACCCTACTCCCTGCTGATTTTGATAAAATAGAAAAAACCGGAAATCATCTTGAAAGTATGCTCAAAACCTCAGCCTTTCAGCAAGCGATTGAAACCGTTGAAAAATTGTCCTTAGAAGAGCAAGAGATATTACTCGATACTCTTCTCAAAAGATTCCATCTACAACGGAGAGAAATACTATTGCAAGAAATCAAAGAAATTCGCCAAGAATTAGCGGAAGGTAAAGTAAAATTTGGCTCAGTTGATCAATTCTTAGAAGAACTCGATCAACCATGAAAATTGCTTGGACACCCCAATCACTAAGAGGTTTAAAGCGAATACTTCGTAAAAGACCAGATTTTAGACCACTAATTGAGAAAACCGTGCGTCAGTTAGCAGAAGATCCATTTCATCCTAGCTTACACACCCACAAACTTAAAGGCGATTTATCCAATATCTGGTCATGTTCAATTGACTACAGCTACCGTATTTTATTTGAATTTATCGAAAATCCTGAAGATTCTGAAGAAGCTATTTTGTTGCTTAATTTAGGTTCTCATGATGAAGTATATTAGCTGACGGCGAGCTTGTAGAGTAGTGCCTACGCTCTTGTCGGGTGGGCAAATGGACATGATAAGTGATCAAATGGTGTTTCAAAGATTATTTGCCCACCCTACCCCTCGAAGCGCAAGACGAGCCATGAAATATTTGTTGGATAGGGATCATTTAAGCATTATTCAGCTAACTTAATTATGCAATCACCTAGCATTACTAACTCCTTAGACGCTTTTCTCCAACAACCCAACATAGAAGCTTCTCCTGCTTGGGAATTCATCCATGGACACCCGAAGCAAAAACCGATGCCAACATTGTTTCATTCCCGCCTCCAGCGTAACCTTGTAAACGCCATCAACAATCAAACCCATGCTTGCGTTGCGATTCAAGAACTCCGGTGCATCATTCCTCCCTTATCCCCTGTACCAGATATTGTGGTTGTTAAACGCGATCGCATCCGGGATCAAGATCGCCCCCTGCAAGGTTCACCAGACTGGTTAATTGAAATTCGCTCCCCTGACCAAAGCACATTAGACCTACAGAACAAAATTCTGCACTGCTTAAGCAACGGGACTAAGCTGGCTTGGCTAATCGATATTCAGCGACAGCAAATCTGGGTTTGGGAAAACCAGGAACTACCACTGGTGTTTGCCGGAACTGATATACTCCCCACCCTTGACACTATCTCAGACTTTACAGTGGAAGCAGTAATTGCCATGACCCGACAGCGATAACTGAGGGGGATTATTCGCTCTTGTAGTGCGATCGCTGATCTTGTCGGGTGGGCAAATGGACATGATAAGTGATCAAATGGTGTTTCAAAGATTATTTGCCCACCCTACGCCTGACTGCTGACCACTCTTGTAGTGCGATCGCTGATCTTGTCGGGTGGGCAAATGGACATGATAACGGATCAAATGGTGTTTCAAAGATTATTTGCCCACCCTACGCCTGACTGCTGACCGCTGAATGCTTACCCCACCCTAGTGCGATCGCAATTCTCGCTCCGTTAACCATGTATTAACCCAAACTCGGTCTTCTTCCGACAATTGCGGTAGTGGCTCTTGATTATAATCTATGAGTAAATCATAACTGGCTTGGTCGTAGATATTACTCAACAATAGCTGTAAATCTACTAATGGTTCTGTATCTCCAGACTTCAGAGGTAATGGAAATGAGGGGATAGGAGCTGGTAAATTAAATCCATACAAATCAGCTTGAGGACGACGGTCTCCTCGACTGACTAAAATTCGATAATGGGTTTCAATATTGCTGTTGTAAACTGGCATTGGTTGTCCCTTACGCAGTAAATCAATTTCTACTAAATGAGTGAAACTGCCTAAAACCTTATTTCGTTTAGTCTCATATTGCTTGCGTCCTTCCCCAGAACGTTTATTAATGGGAGAGAGTATTTCAATAACTGTTACTACTTCCTTGGTAGCTACTTCTCGCACTTCTAAATAACCTTGCTTAATGGTTTCAGGTACAGGAACTTGTACTGTTTGGGGTTGAGTTGGGAGTTCTGCAACTGAAACATTGGTCATTGGTTGTTTCGTTGTAACCTGTGAACCTTTGACAGTTAAATCTGGAATGCCAACGAGTAGAGATTCTTCCCCAATGGTTTCATACATGCGCACTTCAACACCAACTCTGTATTTTGGACGCAGTTGAGGAGAAAGGAATTTAGCCAGCTCCCCAATAAGTAACAAATGTACTCCTGGCCAAACTTCTGGATGTTCTAGGTAAGGGTTCATCCCTGGAAAAGGGGAAGGCATAAAATTTCCTCCTCGGTGCTTAGAGGGTTCAACTTAGAGCATTCAGCATTCAGGTTTTAGAACTTAGCTGACAGCTGAAAGCTAACGGCTGATGGCTAAAAGTCTATTACTTATTCTAAAGCGCACCATTCAACACTTGTTGTGCCGAAAGCTGTAACCCCGGAAAAATAGTTGATTCAATCAACTCATCCCTGACAAAAACCGTTTCCTCATAAAGATCATCCACCAAGTGCAACACCACAACCTGCTCTTTGAGCGGATCGACAATCCAATATTCGCGAATCCCCAGCAAGTTATACTCCACTCGTTTGCTTCGATAATCCGTCGTCCGAGTCGATTCGCTAACCACTTCAACCACCAAAAAAGGTGGCGATTCGTTGAGACGAATGATCGCCTCTCGATCCAGCATTCCCTGCCATTGCTCCAGTGTTGCCACCGTCACATCTGGAATCCGCGCTGTATCCCAACGTCCCCCACGGGGCGACTCAATCGCAATAAACCCTTGCTTAGAAACCCAGGCTAACCCCTGAACCTGAATTTCAGCCCGAAATTGATCGTTGAGAAACTCAGTAATTGCACCATGTTGTCCTTTGGGTTGAGACATGGCAATCAGTTCCCCATTCACCAGTTCATAACGCCGATCAGTGCCATCGTTGTAGCTTAAGTAGTCTTCGAGGCTAAGCAGTGGAGTAGTGGCAGTCATCGGAGTTTTCCTAAGAAGCCATTTTTTTGATAATACTAGTTTAGCAAAAAAATCGGTCGGAAGCAGGAAGTTAGGGCGATCGCTCTTGACCCACTCTTCATAGTGCTACAATTCGAGCAATACTGTTTGGTAAAAACAACCCATGACTAAATTAATCCAAGAAACCTTTGAGCAGATCGCACAGCTTTCGAAATAACAACAAAACGCGCTAGCAATTTATTTACACAAACACCTCGCTGACTTTTTGCAGCAAGCTGAAAGAGAGAAACGAATTGAAGAAGACACTTATACAATTAACGACTTCAATGAAGAGACGCAACCAGCGATTATAAATATTGAATAACAAAAAAAATTGACCGTTTGTGCCAATAAATAATCTCTCTACAATGAACTTGGAATTTAATGCTATCACCTGTTTTTGAAAACCGCTTTAATAAAGACGTAAAACTGCTACAGAAGCGTGGCAAAAATAGGGAACAGGGAACAGAAAGATGTCTTAACCTTTACTTCGACTGCTATACGTCTGCTGACCGCTGACCGCTGACCGCTGACCGCTGACCGCTGAATGCTTACTAAGGTCTGGTCAAGGTTTCGGGTGCTAAAATCACTACTTGTGCACCACTACCGAAAAATTATTGTCTAGCTGCTTGAATAGACTGCACCCGCACAATCATGAAAATTCTCATAGTAGAAGACGATGACCGGATTGCTAAGCCCCTAGCGGAAGACCTGCGATGCCAGCATTATTTGGTAGATTTAGCCTTTGACGGGGTAGAGGGATGGGAGTACACCCAAGCTATTAAGTATGACCTGATTTTGCTGGATCTGATGCTGCCCCGGTTAGATGGTATCAGCTTATGCAAGCGATTACGGGCTTGCTCCTACAGCGCTTTGATACTGATGCTAACAGCACGGGACACTACCACTGATAAGGTGATTGGTCTCGATGCTGGAGCTGATGATTATCTGGTCAAGCCTTTTGAGCTAGAGGAACTAGCAGCTCGAATCCGGGCATTGGCACGCCGTCCCCCAGAGATACAGCAACCTTTGCTAGAGCAGGGTAAACTGGTACTCAATCCTCCCCTCCATACAGCTACCTATGCTGGCACCCCTCTCAATTTAACTCCCAAGGAGTACCTGATCTTAGAATGCTTGTTGCAGAAACCGGGTCAAGTTTTTAGCCGTGCCATGTTGCTGGATAAGCTATGGGAGGTCGATAGTATGGCTGGTGAAGGTACCATTAAGACTCACATTACCAACCTGCGTCACAAATTAAAACTAGCAGGGAATAAACAAAAATTAATTGAAACAGTTTATGGTGTAGGGTACTGCTTTCGTGCCGAGAAATCCTCCTAAAACTCGAATGCTGTTCTAACCGCAAACACGAAGAGGTCAGGATTGCTATTATCATGGTTTGGGGCTGTAATCCAGATCAAACCCGGTGTGATTGAAATTTGCTCGCTTACCTGATTTTTATAGAAAACCTCGATATGCCATGAGGTATCTGGATCCCTTTGTTGATCATCAATCAGAAAACCACTCGTCCCCGTTAACCTGGGTTCCTGACCAATAACAATCCCTAAGAGATTCCCCTCCTGACCCAAATCAGCGAAGGCCAGGGTGAGGGCGTAATTCCAAATGTTAGCCTCTCCCAAGTCAATAACCGTTGCCTTTGTTAATCCCACCCAACCCCCAACCGCCACCCTAGGATCGGGAACAAAAGATGCTGCAATCCCGAAAGAATTTCCCACAACTGGGCGGTCTAGATTCACCTGTGACCTCACGCTACCTGTATCAGTTTCCAGACCGGAATCGTTATAGTTGTAAACATAGGTGAATCCCAGTAGGAAACGTTCGCTCGGTTCAAATTCCAGCTGTACAAACCCACTGAGGTTACCATTAAATAAACCTGCTCCAGCGTCAGGGTTCTCTGCTTCTCCACTGTAATACCCAACACCAACACTGAGGGCATCATTGAAGTCGTATCTTACCTCAATCCCTGCATCCTCAACCAAATTATGGATGGGATTTTCGGCTCCAAACTCCGAAATCGCGCCATCTTTACTATCTTCGAGAAAGGGATTGAAGTCGCTGAGGTCATCTCCACTAACAGAGATAAAGATGCTAGCCTGGTCACTAACAGGAAATTCGTAGGACAACTCGCTCAGCTCCAAGCGACCGCCTTCGGTATCTCCGAAAAACCCTAGCCGACCTTCTGAGGTAACCTCATCAGTAAAGGAAAAATCAACCGAGTTTCCCTTCTCAAGGGCAACTTCCAAATTGTCTTCCCCAGTGAAGCTGATATTGAACTTTAGTTCCACACTTCCCTGAAACACCACAGAGTCATCAACATCTTTCCCAAAAGCACTACTTATACCCAGGAGTACTTCACCAGACAAGACCGCTGTAGGGGAAAACTGCTGAGTCTCTAGATCAGAAAGACGATATTCCAGAGGGTTCAGGCGAGAGCATAGTTCACTCTGTTGAATGGGGCATCGTTGTTGATTGTCTTCAGTAGTAACTTCAACTGTGGGCTGGACTCTCAACTGATGGACAGGGGTGACCTGTTCCATAAGCTCAGGCATGGGGGGAGTGGAAACATCCCATACCTTCTGTTGGGCTAACTGTAATTGGGGAGCTGGTTGATTTGCTATTTGCCCTTGAGTCAAAATAGCGGTTGCTATGAGATTGAACATTACCCTTTCCGGCGTTGCTGAACTAAGGAATGATCTCAAGTATGGTCGGATGAATTGTCAGATGAATTGTCAGATGAATTGTCAGTGGTCAGTTACCAATTACCTATTACCAATTACCAAAAATATAGGGACTATTTGATCAGGGGTTAACTAAAATTAATAGTATAGGATTTTACTCTCGTGTTTCAAAAGATTCGCCATCGGCTGCTATTATCCTACCTGACAGTGCTAACCTTAAATTTGAGTGTGTTGGCAGTTGCTGTCCGCATTACCTTTGCCCGCAGCTTAAACGAGCAAATTACAGATAGGTTAGTAACTCTCGAAAGAGCAGCGGCTCTGGAGCTGGAGGTAAAAGATGAGGATGAGGAGAAAGATGGGCATCAGGATGGAGATGGGGAAGTTGAGGTTGATCAAGACAATGTTTTAGTGGAACAGAAGCAGGCAATACAGTCCTATGAGGAAGAATGCCAATTGCCAGATAACCTAGAGAAAGTTCCAGTTGAGGTTGATGAAGACGATGTTTTAGTAGGACAGAAGCAATTAATACAGTGGTATGATCAAGAGTGTAATTATTTACATCACCAAGTCGATCAGCAAGGGAACTTACGAATAGATCAGCAAGGAAACTTATTAGATCAGCAAGCAAACCCGATTATAGACTTGCCATTCTTACCAGAGCAAGCCCAGGTTAAGATTACTTCCTATCCAGCTATGGTTCGGACTTCCCCTGTTAAGGATCCTGAAACTGGTCAGTTCCTTGGCTATGTACGGGTAAGTGAATCTCTCGAAGACCTGTATGACCTACAACGTAAGCTAGATTGGGGGCTAGGCAGCGGTATTGTGATTGCGCTGGCCCTCAGTGGTGTAGGGGGTATCTGGCTCACCCGTCAGGCGATGGAACCGATTGAGGAGAGTTTCCAACGACTCAAGCAGTTTACCGCTGATGCCTCCCACGAACTTCGTAGTCCCTTGATGGCAATTAAAAGTAATGCAGCGGTGGCACTTAAGTATCCAGAAGGAATGCGACCTACGGATACAGAAAAGTTTGAAGCGATCGCTAGTGGCACCAAACAAATGACTCGCCTCACAGAGGGCTTACTACTTTTAGCTCGTACTGATAAAGCTAAGCACTTAGATCGGCAAAATCTTAATCTAGCCTTGATTTTATCTGATTTGGTGCGGTTGTATCAGACTCAAGCCTGGGAGAAACAAATCGATTTGAAAGCTCAACTTACCAGAGACTTGTGCTTGCTAGGGGATGAAATGCTATTGAGGCAGTTATTTACCAATTTGATTCAAAATGCCCTATACCATACGCCATCAGGAGGCGTAGTGGCAATCCAAACCAGTTGTACTCGCTCTCATCTAATCGTTAAGGTGCAAGATACCGGTGTAGGCATTGCACCAGAACATCTCGAAAAGATATTTGAACGGTTTTGGCGGGTAGATCAATCTCGTTCTTACAAAGCCCAGAAGTCGGGCTTAGGGTTAGCGATCGCCCAGGCTATTGCTCACAGGCACGGGGGTCTAATCACTGTAGAGAGTCAGCTAGGAGTTGGCAGTTGTTTCACCGTTAGCTTACCTATTTCCCCCAAAGCCGTTAAATATACTAAAGCTATCAAACTAGGCTAAAGATTAGTGCGATACAATTCTTAAAAAAATCTTGCCAAGTTCTTGACATTCCCTCAATAGAAATAGGTTGGAGGGAAAAAAACCGTGATCCTATCTTGTCAAAGGTGCGATTACCTCCGGCTTGATCTCAGCATGCATTGAACTCGTCAAGAACATAAGGATAGAAAAATGAAAATTCTTGCAGATTTCAGCTCGGCTACATTTGAACCAGATGCTCTGATCGATAATCCGTACTTTACCCTAACACCAGAAACCATTTTTGCTTACAAGGCAGAAGAAACCGAGGAGGATAGTGAGATAGAAGACTTAAAGGAAGACATCGAAGACCTTGAAGAAGAAATCGAAGACCTCGAAGAAGACATCGAAGACCTCGAAGAAGACCTAGAAGAGGACAGGGAGATAGAAGACCTGATCGAAGAAATCGAAGAGCTTGAGGAAGAAATCGAAGAGCTTGAGGAAGACCTGGAAGACCTTGAAGAAGACTTGGAAGACATCGAGGACGAAGCCGAGGAAACCGAGATCGAAGACCTGATCGAAGAAATCGAAGAGCTTGATGACGAACTCGAAGAACTTGAGGAAGACCTAGAAGAGCTCAAGGATGCCCTAGACCTCGAAGAAGAAGAGGAAACCGAGATCGAAGACTTGATCGAAGACCTCGAAGAACTTGAGGAAGAACTCGAAGAGCTTGAGGAAGAAATCGAAGACCTTGAAGAAGACCTAGAAGAGGACAGGGAGATAGAAGACCTGATCGAAGAAATCGAAGAGCTTGAGGAAGAAATCGAAGAGCTTGAGGAAGACCTGGAAGACCTTGAAGAAGACTTGGAAGACATCGAGGACGAAGCCGAGGAAACCGAGATCGAAGACCTGATCGAAGAAATCGAAGAGCTTGATGACGAA
>NZ_JAAHFZ010000004.1:0-84454 GCF_010672795.1 Moorena sp. SIO1G6 | reverse complement strand
GGAAGAAATCGAAGAGCTTGAGGAAGACCTGGAAGACCTTGAAGAAGACTTGGAAGACATCGAGGACGAAGCCGAGGAAACCGAGATCGAAGACCTGATCGAAGAAATCGAAGAGCTTGATGACGAAATCGAAGAGCTTGAGGAAGACCTCGAAGAGCTCAAGGATGCCCTAGACCTCGAAGATCAAGAAGCATCTGACCTCACCAACACACAAGATTTGGGTGACACAACACTGCCCAATTTCATTAGTGCAACCTTTAAGCCAGGAACCTCTATCGATAACCCCTACTTCCCTCTAAATCCAGGAACTGTCTACACCTATGAGCTAGAAAAGATCAATGACGAAACTGGAGAGGTAGAGCTGGAGCGAAATGAAACCTTTGTCACCTTTGACACCAAAACTATTCTCGGTGTCACCACTCAAGTTGTCAGAGATATTGAATATGTTAACAATGTTCTGGTTGAAGATACCTTCGACTGGTACGCCCAGGACACAGATGGTAATGTCTGGTATTTAGGTGAAATCGCAACCAACTTTGAGTACGATCAAGCCGGTAATCTAGTTGGCACCAATAATGATGGCTCTTGGGAAGCTGGTGTAAGTGGAGCTTTACCCGGTTTCATCATGGAAGCAAATCCTCAAGTTGGCGACAATTATTACCAGGAATTTTCCGTGGGAGTGGCTGAAGACGAAGCTGAAGTGATCAGTTTAGAAGAGTCCCTCTCAACTAATTTTGGCAACTTTGATAATGTTCTGCAAACCCTTGAATCGACAGCTCTAGAGCCGGACGTCCAGGAGTTCAAATACTATGCTCCAGGCATTGGTCTGGTATTGATCGAAGAACTTGATCAGGCAGGGGAACTAGAGGCTTCTCCTGAACTGGTTAGCATTGATGTTTTCGATAACATCATATTTGGCGAGGCTGGCAATGATCAGATCGAGGGGGATAGCGGTAACGACTATATTAATGGTGCAGATGGTAATGATACCATAGCAGGAGGTTTTGGTAATGACAAAATCTTTGGCAAAGACGGTAATGATGTGCTGCGGGGAGACCTCAATCGCTGCAGTGCCCAAACTGGTACTGCTGGTGGTAATGATTTCATTGATGGCGGTGCAGATAATGACCGTATCGGTGGTAAGGCAGGTGATGATACCCTCTTGGGGGGTACAGGCAATGACCAACTCTGGGGGAATGATGGGGATGACTTCTTACGTGGTGGTCTCGGCAATGACACCCTGACCGGAGATGACTTTTCCGGTGGTAACGGCATTGATACCTTTGTGATAGCTGTAGGTGAAGGGATCGATACCATTGTGGACTTTGAGAGTGGCATTGACTTGATTGGTCTGGGGGCTGACCTCACTTTCGGTCAGCTATCGTTCCAAGGCAGTGAGATCCGCTTTGGAGATGAGATCTTAGCTAGTCTCAACGGAGTAAATACTACTTCTCTGAGCGAGGCTAGCTTCGTCGTTGTTTGATTAGGCTGAGGGGGCAAGGGAGGATTCCTACTCCCTATTCCCTAACAGCCAGTACAAGGTACCTCACCGAATTGAGAACTGTTATATCTTCTAATTCAAAGGTTCTTGTGCTGGTAATCCTACAGCACGGGGAAACTTAGCTACCGTCGGTGATAATACTTTCAACAACAAACAATGACGAACACTATCACTCAAAGGCGTAGTAAATTTTTCAACTGATTCAATCTTTCCACCCAATTTTTTTACCGCTGGCTGTAAAGCTTCGGTTTCTTCATCTGTCCAATGACCACGATAGAGAATTGCCAAACCTCCCTGTTTTAGAAGTGGTAGAGCATATTCAGCACAAACAGAAGGGGCACTAACAGCACGAACTAGAGCAATATCGTAGGAGTGTCGATGCTGTTGCTTCTGTCCAATGGCTTCTGCTCTGCCAACTACGGTTTTAACATTATTAATTTCCAACTGGGGGATTAACGTTTCGAGAAAGGTAATTTTTTTGCGAGTGGAATCGAGTAAAGTAATAGCAGTATTAGGAAATGCGATCGCAACTGGTAATCCCGGAAATCCAGCCCCCGTTCCAATATCAATAATTCTCTGTCCTGGAGTTACAGATTGCCATATAGGAGCCAATCCTACCAAAGAATCCCACAGATGCTTTTCCCAAAAGTCCTCGGCAGCGGTAATCCGAGTTAAATTCAACTGACGATTGCCTGACAAAATCCCTTCATAGAGTTTCTGAAACAACTGTTGTTGTTCTGGTTCTGGCTGCCAATTTAGAGTTTCTTGCCAAACCTCTGTCATCTGTGGCAGCAATAAAATATTTTGGTCATTTGTCATTTTTTATAGCAATATAACTATAGTTTCGGACATACTATTTTAGTGTACAGGCAGCAGGGAGCAGGCAGCAGGGAGCAGGGAAAATAAAGATGTCATAAGCTTTGCTTCGACTGCTATAATTTTTAATTTCTAAATAGGGTACGTAAATGAATTGTGATAATTTTTTTGTCTTACTCCCTACTCCCTACTCCCTATTCCCTGTTCCCTATTCCCTGTTCCCTTTCCTAAAGTACTCAATACTCACCACTAAGCACTAGCTAGATCAACGGCTTTTAATTCCCCTTGCTTAAGAGTCCAGCAACGGTCAGCAATAGGCAGTAAATCCTTAGCATCGTGAGTCACCACTAGGAGTGTCCAATGGGTTTTGAGTTTTGCCAGCAGATTGACTAACTGTCTTCGCATAGACCAGTCTAATCCAGCTGTTGGTTCATCCAACATCAGAATATGGGGTTGACGAATCAGTTGTACTGCTAGAGCAAGGCGTCGCTGCTGACCACCACTCATAGCATGGGGTGAGGTATGCAAGGGAAAATCAGCCAGTCCCACTTCCCCCAAAGCATCATAAACCCTTTCTGACCCCAACTCTGGATGTCCCATCCGCAATTCTTCCAGGATAGTCTTACCACAGAAATGCCGTTCTGGAAACTGAAACACTAATCCTGCTAGTTGTGGTAGGTGGTCGTTTGTCAGTTCGGTTTCTCCCCAAAAGATTTTTCCTGCAGTGGGCTGAGCTAATCCTGCCAAAATTTCCAATAATGTGCTTTTACCAGAACCACTAACACCAATCACTAGTCCCAATTCTTGTGGTGCTAGCTCTAGATTCAGACCCTTCAAGATCGGGGTGGAGCTAGCTGGTGGATGATACGTTAAGTCTCTAAGATATAGCATTACGTTTTGCCCACTCCTTCCCCTCTTCCAAGACTCCGGAGGTTTCAAGATTTTATAAACATTACTATCCTAACCACTCAGCTATCAGCTATCAGCTATCAGCTATCAGCTATCAGCTATCAGCTATCAGCTATCAGCTATCAGCTATCAGCTATCAGCTATCAGCTATTAGCTATCAGCTATTAGCCTTTGGCCTTTGGGGCACGCTACGGGAATGGCCACGCTACGGGAATGGCTGACGGCTGACTGCTGACTGCTGTTCGCGTAGCGTGCGCGTAGCGCATATGCTTACTTAGGGAGTAGCCAAAAAATAAAATACCAGATTTTAGCTTGTAGGGTGGGCAAAAACATTTTGGTTCAAATGAGTCTTATAGATAAGATAACTTTGCCCACCCTACTTTAATTGGTATTTTTTTTACATGCAAGTCCCTTACTATCTTATGCCCCAACTTCCCGTACTATGGAACCTGGCATCAAGTGCAACGTCAGTACTGAGGTTAGTAGCATATATTTTTAATATTGCCAGAATGACGATGAACCAACGGTTTCGAGCACCACAACAGATAGTTAAAGCTTGTGTCAGCACAGCAGTTGTATTAATCGGTTTATGGGGAATGCCCACCTTGGCAGCTGACCCCTTTCGCGACAGTAATCCTCGGAACATTGATGACACTGTTCAAGATGCTTTTGACTTCTTCTTCAAGGATGGAAACTATAAACAGGCTGAAGCTTATCTAAAAAAATCGGAATCTAGGCAGTCTAAAGAACCCATGACCTATGCTATGCTATCATCCCTAGCTTACTTAGATCAAGATTGGGAAACCTTCAAGAGCTACGGAACCAAAACTCTGGATATGGCTAAGGAAATGATTCCTTCTGATCCCTTGCGGGGTAATCTCTACACAGCAGTCGGTTATTTTTTGGAAGGTGCTTACGATTTTGAAAAAGAAGGTCCCATCAGCGCCTTGACTAAATTACAGAAAGTTTTTGAATATCTCGATAAAGCCAAAGAAATTGATCCTAATGACCCAGAGCTAAACTTGATTACAGGCTACATGGATTTAATGTTAGCAGTCAATTTACCATTTTCTGACCCATCTCAAGCCATTGACAAGTTAGAAACCTATGCTTTCCCCTCTTATTTAGCCTATCGAGGCATTGCAGTAGGATATCGAGATTTAAAGCAATATTCTAAGGCAATAGACTATGTAGACCGGTCAATGGAAACAACACCAAGCAACCCAGATGTACTTTACCTTAAAGCACAAATTTTGCGGAAACTGGGGCAGGAGGAAGAAAGTTTAGATTTTTTTAACAAAGCTTTAGAAAAACAGACTCAACTGCCAAAACGCCACGCTGCCCAAATTACTTACGAGCAGTGCAAACTTGAAAATAAACTCACAGATGGGGATAGAAATTGCTCCAAGGAGCGGAATCGCATCCGGAAGCGGGGAACAGAAGTGGTTCAGAAGGATGACTAAGTTTACTGTTGAAGGTTTAAGGTTTAGAGGTTGAAGGTTGAAGGTTGAAGGTTGAAGGTTGACTAAGTTGAAGGTTGAAGGTTGAAGGTTGAAGGTTGAAGGTTGAACGCGATGGACGAAGTCCCGCTTTCAGCGAACCCGTGGCCTATTGGCCAAGGTTGTTCGCCTTTAGGGTTCGGTATAGGGTAGGTTGAAGGTTAACTAAGTTGAAGGTTGAACGCGATGGACGAAGTCCCGCTTTCAGCGAACCCGTGGCCTATTGGCCAAGGTTAAAAGTAAACTGTAAATAGTTAACTGCATTTTTTTCAAAAAAACAGTAGGGGCATTCGTTGTGGGTGCTCCTATGGCAATCCTATAGGATTAGTGAACAGTGACAGGTCTTACTCAGAACTCAGCAGTATATTTAAGGGAAGTCTTGTTCACGAGTGAATCTTGATCAGGTATAATCCCTGTGTTAAAGAATTCGGGATTGTCCTTGACTTATGGTTCGCCTCAAGATAATTAACAAGTTCGATAGCAGTTTTGTCCTAGCTCCAGAAGCCCGAGACCAGTTATTTGCTTTACTAACCGGGGAAAACTTCTTGGCTCAAGTAGCTGAAGCGGCTCAAGCTGAAAGGGTTGAGTTTACTGAATTACTGTTTAAACCAGTTCCCTACACCACTTCAACCCCTAAGGGAATGCCAGCGGAATATGAGCAGTATCAAGAATCTGATGATTATATCATCATTAATGTACCTCCTAACTTCATGTTCAAAGCCAAAATCTTTAATCCCAGTCGCCTGTGTGGGATTTATCGCAAATTTCAATAAAATTTAGTTTTTAATCTTATTTTTTAATCCCATCCCATGCTCACCTCTGATAATCAAATTCCATCTCTGAAGGATTTAGAATTTATTCCCTATCTGGATGAAACGGGAAATATACCAGAATTTTTACAAAAAAAGATTGGTGTATACGCAATTTTTGACCAAGATAAAACGCTGAAATTTGTGAATTATTCCCGAGATGTATATATCAGCATCAAACAACATTTAGTTCGTCAGCATCACTCCTGCTATTGGCTAAAAGTAGAAACGATTGAAAAACCTGACCGGAGTCGATTAGAAACGATTCGTAAGGCATGGATTGAAGATAATGGTGTGATCCCGGTGGGAAATGGAGAGCAGGAAAATCTGTGGATCCAGCCCATTGATGCTAAAGTGACAATGACTGAAGCAGAGCAATTAGACTATGAGCAAAGTGAGGAATTAGCAAAAATTAAGATTCTCAAGAAAATTGCTCGGAGAGTTGAAGCTAAAATTAAAGATGAGCTAGAATCCCGAGGGGTAAAGACTGAAATTCGCTTCAATCCTAAGCTTAAAGAAAAGGGTTTACTTGACATAAAATGACTATCTCAACGGCTCATCCAGCTCTGCTAGTTCTCGCTGATGGCACAACTTACCAAGGCTGGTCTTTCGGAGCGACTGGTACAACCATTGGTGAAGTAGTGTTTAACACTGCCATGACGGGTTATCAAGAGGTGGTGACAGACCCCAGCTACTGCGGTCAAATTGTGACCTTCACCTATCCAGAATTAGGCAATACTGGTGTTAACCCCTCCGATCAAGAATCTGCTCATCCTCAAATCCGAGGGGCAATTGCCCGTAACATCTGCTACCGGCCCAGTAACTGGCGCTCTACCCAGTCCTTGCCCGATTATCTTGCGGAACACAACATCCCAGGAATTTACGGCATAGATACAAGGGCATTAACCCGCAAAATACGCTCCATTGGTGCGATAAACGGTGCCATTTCCACAGAAATCCTTGACTCCGCTGAATTATTGTCCGAAGTGCAAGGGGCTCCGAGTATGGCAGGATTAAATCTAGTTAAAGAAGTGAGCACTCACAAGGTTTACCAATGGTCTGATCCTACGGAAGCCAATTGGGAGTTCGGTCCTGGGGTTGATGGAGTGGAAAAGGACAAGCCTTTGACAGTTGTTGCGATCGATTTTGGGATTAAACGTAATATTCTCAAGCGTCTAGCGAGCTACAATTGTCGGGTAATTGTCGTCCCTGCTAATACACCGCCAGAAGAAATTGCTAAGTATAATCCCGATGGGATATTTCTGTCCAATGGACCAGGGGATCCGGCGGTAGTACTCGAAGGCATCTCAACCACCAAAGCCTTATTGGAGCGTCAGCAACCTATTTTTGGCATCTGCATGGGACATCAGATTCTTGGTCTTGCCCTAGGAGCCCAGACCTTTAAACTTAAATTTGGTCACCGAGGTTTGAATCACCCAGCCGGTTTGCAGCAAATGGTGGAAATTACTAGCCAAAACCATGGTTTTGCTATTGATCCCGATACCTTAGGCACGGAGGTGGAAGTTACTCACCTAAATCTCAATGACCGCACTGTGGCAGGGTTGCGTCACAAATCCTTACCGTTCTTCTCAGTACAGTATCACCCAGAGGCTAGTCCTGGTCCTCACGATGCTGACTATTTATTTCAGCAGTTTGTCGAGCTGATGCGTTCGCGTAGCGGCGACCCAGGAGCATAGCGCCCAATAGTCAATGCCAAACCCCAACTGTAGGGTGAGCGGGTGTGGGGCTATAGAATAACCCCTGCATTGCCAGCAAACCAAGAAATCTGCTTCAGTTATAATTAATCGGTTACAATTGCGGCTGGCTTAATTTTACCCTACCGCTACACCCGGTTACCCTACCCCCATTACTCTGATACTGTTGTATAATCTAATATTGACGTTGTTTTAGCCCCTTGAGGTGCTAACCAACAAAAAAAGGTATGGTGATAGGGCGCGTGTATCAACGGTAGCCAAGTCATCAATCTACTGTCACAGTAGTCAACTTGACAGTAGAAGTATTAAATTATTGATATTTATCAGCTATATCTAGGAGGGTGTTATTCCTGAACAACTAACCCTTACAGTCAGTTTAAGGGGCACTCGCCAAGTCGAGTCAAATTATCAAATTTTCCGCCTTACTGGATTGCTAGATGCCTTTTCGGAATCTACTCTCCGTAACGTTATTGGCAAATGTATTGATGAAGGTCCAGCGCATATTATTCTGGACTTATCTAAAATTGATTTTGTCGATAGCTCTGGTTTGGGTGCTTTGGTGCAGCTAGTAAAGAAAGCTCAAACTGCTAAAGGAAGTCTACAAGTCGTGACCAATCCCCGGGTGACTCAAACTGTGAAACTAGTGCGCCTAGAAAAATTTCTCTCCCTGCAAGATTCTCTGGCGGTAGCTGAGGAGAACGTCAAGGGTAAATGACAAAATCGTTGGTGATGGCGGGGACAAAACCCGCCATCACTTTCTCAGCAGTGGGGAATCGGTGAGAGTTGAGTGTGATTAACTTGCCTTTTAGTCAATGTATTGAATACTCGAAGCAGAAATTGTGGAAGGATGTCAAATTTGCTCTAATAAACAAAAGACCGTGATACCCCAAAGATGGCTCAAACAGATGCACAATTAGACCCCTTGGAAGAGGATAGCCATGGCGGTGGAACTGACTCTATAGTATTGTGGACAGAGTTTCGATTTAGGCAATTCATGGCGAAAGTTGATCAAATTGCCAAAATTCAACAGATTTCCCCAGCATCCTTGGCATATATAGGAGATGCTGTTTATGAACTTTACATCCGAACCCACTATCTGCTACCACCGAGGCGAATCTGTGACTATCATAACCAGGTAGTGGCTCATGTGAGAGCAGAAAGCCAAGCTAAGATTTTGCGATCGCTTGAACCTTACCTAACTGCTTCTGAAAAAGACGTTTTACGGCGCGGACGGAATGCTGCCACAAAGACCCCCCGGCGTCTCAATCGAGAAATCTATCAACAAGCTAGTAGCTTAGAAACCTTACTGGGATACCTCTACCTTACTGATACTCAACGGTTGACCCAGTTATTGGCTCATCTAAAACTCGACAGCCCATAAACCCTTATTCTATTATGGCTAATCAAAACCCCTCCTCTGATTCCTCCTCTGATGCTTCTGGCCAGATCAAGTTAGGGAAGTCCTCTGATCGGCAAGGTGAGAATAAAAAATTATCTCCTTCGACCCCAGGCAATTCTCAAAAGAACGGGAAACCCCCTCGAAAGAACTACCACTCTAGAAAGCCACGGGCAAAACATTCCCATCACTCCGAGGAAACTCAGCCGAAGCAGCATGGGTACCCTAAGTCAAAACTTGTAAGTAGCACAGAAGAAGAGAGTGACTTAATCTACGGGCGTCATTCAGTTATAGCAGCTCTCCAAAACCAGCACCAGCTAAACCGAGTTTGGATTATTTCCCAGCTGCGTTACGATCCTCGCTTTCACTCCTTACTGGTTCAAGCCAAGGCCAACGGTACAGTAATTGATGAAGTAGCACCAAAACGCCTGAGCCAAATTACTAAAGGTGGTAACCATCAGGGTGTGGCAGCTCAAATAGCATCTTACAACTACATAGATTTAAATGACTTAATTGACAAAGCAAAATGGGCAACTGAGCAGCCAGTTTTATTGGCTTGTGATGGCATTAATGATCCTCAAAATTTAGGGGCGATTATTCGTACGGCAGAAGCTCTAGGGGCTCAAGGCTTAGTAATACCCCAACGTCGAGCTGTTGGTGTCACCTCAACTGTGAGGAAAGTGGCAGCAGGAGCTCTAGAAACCTTTCCTATTGCCAGAGTTGTCAATCTCAGTAATGCCCTAGAGCAGTTGAAAACTGCGGGCTTTTGGATTTACGGAACTGCTGCTGGCACTGGTAAACTTTTACACAAAGTTGATTTGACTGGTTCAGTAGTATTAGTAATAGGTTCAGAGGGGAATGGTTTAAGCCTAAGGTCACAAAGCTGCTGTGACATGTTAATTTCAATTCCATTACAGGGTAAGACCCCTAGCCTCAATGCCTCAGCAGCAACTGCTATGGTGTTATATGAAACCTATCGGCAGCGTTGGTCAGATTTACTGTATATCGATAGTACTTCCAATGAACAGATTGTAAAACAATAAAACTAAAGTAAATGGAGGATAAAAAGGTTTAAAAGCCGATTAAATTAACAGAGATTATCCTTGAAACTAGGTAGATTTCATGAAAGAAGCCTTAATCAAAATCTTCGACGTCTTAGGGTTAGCGTTTTGGGTGGAAATCATCACCGAAACCCCCAAGTGTACCTACTACTTTGGACCCTTTGTTAACCAGCAGGAGGCTCAGGCTGCCAAATATGGATACATTGAAGACTTAGAAGATGAAGGAGCTCAAGGCATTATAGTAACTCTCAAACGCTGCAAACCCACTAGACTAACAATTTTTGATGAGTTGCCAGAACAAACTGAGCTAGACGATTTGTCTAGCTTGAGTAAGCCGATTGTTTGAGAAAGGATGATTCCGCAGTTACTAACCTACTGAGGTCATTTAAAGCGGCAAAGCTAACTCAAAGTTAGGCAGAATAGTTTCCCCTGACAAAGTAACAGGAAATTTAGCAGTTTCAACAGCTTGATTGGGACGATATATTTCAACCTCTTTGCTCTGGGGGTTAATTAACCAGCCTAAACATAAACCACTGTTCAAATATTCTTGCATCTTTTCCTGTAGAGGCTTGAGGGAATCAGTGCGAGACCGTAGTTCAATTACAAAGTCCGGACAAATGGGGGGAAATCCCTCCTGTTGTTCAGGGGTTAAACTTTCCCAACGGTCTAGCCTGATCCAAGCAGCATCAGGGGATCGATCTCCTCCATTGGGTAAGCGAAAAATAGTTGAGGAGCTAAACACTTGACCTAGTTTGGTTTGATTATTCCATAACCACAACAGACTGATTAGACTTGCTTCTCGATTTCCGCTACATCCGCCTACAGGTGGCATGATGATTAGCTCTCCTTTGGCATTACGCTCAAGTTGTAGATTTTGATTCGCCTGACATAGATTGTGGAATTGTTGATCGCTTAGGTTGACTCTCTCTAGGTTAAGAACAACAGGCTGCATCATGACTGTCTCCTTAGTGGAATGATTAATATCAAGTCAGGTTGAATACCCATAATTACAGGGAGGCTGGGAAGTGTGGGGAGATGGGGAGATCTCATAAGGGTAGGTTTTTTACAAAGACCTCAGGTGTGGGGCGTGGGGTGTAGGGTGTGGGGTGTGGGGGTTCCAAGTATAGTTAGCATGTGATGGAAATTTGGTATACAATTACGTGGAGTTTTTAGCAAGCAAAAATACTTAGTATAAAGATGTTAACTTCTTCCGATCATATGACAGATTTATCCAATGCCCACTGGCAGAGCAATTCCCGTTCTGTTGTCACTGCTGACCCCCAGGTGAAGAAATTGATGACATCAGTTTATGGGGTTGACCAGCAAGTAAAGTACCTTCACTTACAGGCAGAAGTTGAATCCCTCTGGCAGCAGCAGCAATTACTCAAGCAACAACGGTTGGTTTTGAGTTGAACAAACTTCGCGGCATTTGCCCACCAGATCTAAAAGTAGGGTGGGCAAAGTTAATGGCTCTATAATTCTCACAAGAACCAAACGGTTTTTGCCCACCAGATCTAAAAGTAGGGTGGGCAAAGTTAATGGCTCTATAATTCTCACAAGAACCAAACGGTTTTTGCCCACCCTACAAGCTAAAAACTTTCTGTTTATTGAGCAAGAAAAACTCCCTATTCCCTATTCCCTATTCCCTGCTCCCTGCTCCCTGCTCCCTATTCCCTGCTCCCTGCTCCCTATTCCCTGTTCCCTCCTCCCCGATGCATAATTCGACCCAAAATTAAAGCAGTGACCGCACCAAATCCAACACCAACCAAAACATGAAATAGCACAAACCAGAAAGTGTAAGTCAAGCAAGGCTGGAGTTCAGCTCTAGGACATTTTTCTATCAATACATTCGGGTTTAGTTTGATCAAGATCGCTTCTAGAGGTTTAGCATCGGTTTGGGAAGAAATACCACTGACCCCTAAACCAATACCGACCGAGGCAATCCAACGTTCTAAACTTTTTTCTCGGGCTTGATCAGCCTTCTCCTTATCTCTTAAGGCTTTTTCCAAAGCGCGATCCCTTTCTGCCTGGTCAATTTCTACAATGCCTCGGATACTACCAAGCATCTGGTCAAATAGTTGCTGACCCGGTTTGAGATAATTGAGGTTGGTTTGAATCTGATTTTGAAACTGCTTGGTTCTTTGATGGAGGAAGTCTTCTAAAAACTCGATATTATCGTCTTCGAGACTATATTCACTGATTTTTTTCAGCCATGTGTCATAGTTGCTGGCATTGGTAGCGATCGCAGTTTTGTGATCCTCCATGTCTCGCAGATAACCAGCATAGTCAAAGGTCTTTAGTGGCATCTCAGTCAGTTTCTGCTTCAGTTGCTCTAGCCTTGTTTCTGGATCCCTTGGCAATTCCTTGAAGCCTTTAACCTCTTCTTCGAGTTGCCCATAGAGTCCTCTAGTTTGGCGATAACACCAACGGGCTTGATCATAAGCAAACAGGATTTTACTGCGACAGCACAATAGATTGAACAATGACAAAGACGTCTTTTCAACCAGGTTTAAGGTTTCTGGGTGACGGTTTAACCAGACCAGAAGGTGACATTGCTCCGTTGGTTTCTCTTTACCGTTGTCATAGGCAAAAATTGGGCTACCAAATAAGTGCCCAGATGCGCTAAGTTCGGGTTTTTGGTCGGTTCCCTGGAAAAAAGCATCCACACAGGCATCGGCTAACTTTCTATCCTCCTCGGGAGTGCCCACTGGTTCCCCATAGAGCACTAAGGTTTGTCCCAAAGAAGGTTGAATATTGCTGGCTAGGAGGCACCCTTGGGGATTTAACCGACTAAATTGACTGGCTGGAACGGTGACATTTTGGTAATACAGAGTTAGGTCAAGGGCATAGGTGTCATGAATTTTAACCGGATAGACCTCTACTGTTAGAGCAGAGCCTTCTATTTGCAGTGGTGCAGTATAGGTTAAGCGACCATGATCAGGTAATAGTTCTAGGTAACGGCTTGCGATCGCGGTTTGGCTGGGAGGGGATGGTATTTTTTCAGGTAAAGATTTCAGGTCTGGGATAGCTAGGGGTTCGCTGAGCTGAGCACAGTGTTGCCACAACTGATCCGCATCCTGTCGGAACTTTCCCGGTTCTTGACTTAAGTCTTGGCACAGATGGAAGGCATAAAGGGTGACGCTGGGGTTTTTGATTCGCAAGGCGCTGTCAGTCATCAGCCTTTGGGAGTGTTGGGTTTTTCGGTTTCTTCCGTAGAACTCTTGCGGAGGGCATTGAGTAGTTCTTCTTTCACGTTCTTTTCATAGTCAGCTTTGGCTTCAGGAGTGGCGACAGTGCCTCCAATTCCTTTTTCACGAATTGGTTGACTACCCACTAAAACATTTAGAGCATCGTCAATAACTGGATTAGATTTACACCAGTTCTCAATCTTATCTAATAGTCCCTCCACATCATGATTAGATAGCGGAGTAATTATCGCTTCCAGTTCATTACGATCCTGTTCAGAAAAAATATCTGGTTGGCTGTTGATTAGCTTGATAAAATTTCCTATTTCTTGAATCTCAGGTTTCATAGTTTTAACTCCTATTGACCAATTGCACAAAATGCTGCCCAATGGTAAGGTTTTTCAAAAGGCTTATCGCTGGGTCTTAGATACTTAAAATCATCATTCTTCAAAAGGGGAGCACTCAAACGCCGCTTTTGATAACTCTTTATAGATAAGCTTTCAATCCAGAGTAATAAATTTTCCTTTGTTACATCCCGCAGCCAGAGTTGGGCTTGGTTAAGAGCAACTGCTAAGGACATTTGGGAGTTTAGCAAATTATCATAAAATTTAATCATTAACAATGCTGTCGATAAATCGTTTACCTTCCACAAGCTACTAACCACTGCTGGACTCCCCGCCACTAGGAAACCACTGGGTAACCCAATGTATTCATCGCTGATGTTGGTGTAATCAATCAATCCTGTTTCACAAGCAGAAAGGGTGACCAGGCGACATTGTTTTAATTGTAGGTCAAAGACTTGATCGATAGTCAGACATTTCTCTAGGTCAAATACTTCCTCCTCACTTATCCGTAAATAGCGCTCCGAATTGGGTTCAGCAGAGGTCGATTTATGGGCATTGGCCAGAATTAGAGCGGATTTTCGTGGTTCTTGGTAATTAAAGTAACCGTGACAGCTAAAATGTAAACAGTGGTAACTGTTGAAAGCTTTGCTATCTATAGCAGCTTTGGTAGCAGCGTTTTCCACAAGAATTTCTGTATCTGGTGGGGGATTGAAGTAGCCTTTAACTACGTCTACTTCGATAGGAGTGTAATGTAAATTATCAGCGGAATTTTGAACTGCAAACAGGTGGGTAAACTCTTCTGGGCGTTTTCTGGTTTGAACAAGTTGCAGTAGTTGACAGCTAGGGGCGTAACTTACCCCTGCTGGAAAGCGATCCATCAGAATTTTAGGGTTACCTTCTCCCTGCTTACTGGTAATCGGTAAGGCATGAAGGGGGAATAAATGTAAAAACCGATGGGGGATTAAAATTAAGCGATCGCATTTTTCGGGAATTTGCTGAATTATGTGATCAATGGATAGAATATCAGCCAACTCATGTAGGCGGTTACTCAGGTCATTTGGGAGCATCCCATTTTTGCGCATAACACTTTCAATTATGCTTTGAAACCCTAGTCTTCTCGTTACTTTGAGGCATGGATTTGCTAAATTGGCATGCTCCCGGTCATTTTGCCAATTATAATTATCTTTATTGATTCTATAAGCTTTGTAATCTCGTAAATACTTATTTGTCCAATTTACCAGTTTTTTGAAGTCTTGTGGTTCAGATTGCCAAACTATAGGTTTTTGAGTTTGACCGCTAAAGATGAAGGTGAGCAGCTTATCCCCTGTAATGTAAAACTCTACAATAGCAGTGTTGTGATCCAGCTTCTGCTGAAATTGCTCAAACTTAAACCTAGAACCGATAGGTAAATTGTGGTCTTGTAAATCATTGCGCTGCTGTCGCAACTGTTGGATATGTTGTGCTAGGACTTTTGGATTGTCAGCTTTACCCTGTTGGATTTGCTCCTGACCTGCCGCTATTTCATCTCTGTATTGTTGTAGTTGAGTAGCAACATCTACAGGAAAAATAGTTTTCAGGTCACGGCTGAGAATCTTTTCCACTAAATTGCGGGTTTTGCTCCGTTCCACATAGTCAATGGCTGCGGTGATATTAGTTAAGTCTAGGCAAGTTTCTACCATGCCTCGGTAGCTTCGGTTGTTCTTTTCAGCTAGTTTAGTCTTGTATTCTTCTTCTCCAGAACCAGAAATAATTTCATCTCGCAGGAATTCTACGGTTTTAATGGCAGCATCAAAAGCCTTGTAAGCTTCCCGGAAATTTTGAGCATCTCGGTAAGCGAAACCAAGGTTATGGTTAGTATGTAGATATTCTTGGGGAAAAGCCTCAAATTTTCTGACTCTTAGAGCCTGTTGGGAACAAGCGATCGCTTGTTCTATATTCTGTGCTTTCTCCCCTTTTATTCGCTTACCGTAAGCAGCACCGAGATTAGTTTGTGTCCTTGCCCACTCAATCGGAAAAGCCTCAAATGTTGTGACTCTAAGAGCCTGTTGGTAACAAGCGATGGCATTTTCTATATTCTCTGCTTTCTCCTCTTTTATTCGTTGATAGTAAGCAACACCGAGATTATTTTGTGTGATTGCCCAATCATAAGGAAAAGCGTCAAAGGTATAAACTCTTAGAGCTTCTTGGCAACAAGCGATCGCTTCTTCTATATTCTGTGCTTTATCACCTTTGATGCGGTCAGAGTAAGCATTACCGAGATTATTTTGTGTCGATGCCCAATCATAAGGAAAAGCCTCAAAGGTTCTGACTCTTAGAGCCTGTTGGTAACAAGCGATCGCTTCTTCTATATTCTGTGCTTTATCACCTTTTATTCGGTCAGAGTAAGCAGAACCGAGATTATTTTGTGTCAATGCCCAATCATAAGGAAATTCCTCAAAGGTTCTAACTCTTAGAGCTTCTTGGTGACAAGCGATGGCCTCTTCTATATTCTGTGCTTTATCACCTTTTATTCGGTCATAGTAAGCAATACCGAGATTATTTTGTGTCAATGCCCAATCATAAGGAAAAGCCTCAAAGGTATGAACTATTAGAGCTTCTTGGTAACAAGCGATGGCCTCTTCTATATTCTGTGCTTTATCACCTTTTATTCGGTCAGAGTAAGCATTACCGAAATTATTTTGTGTCACTGCCCAATCATAAGGAAAAGCCTCAAAGGTTCTGACTCTAAGAGCCTGTTGGTAACAAGCGATCGCTTCTTCTATATTCTGTGCTTTATCACCTTTGATGCGGTCATAGTAAGCATTACCGAGATTATTTTGTGTTTGTGCCCAATCATAAGGAAATGCCTCAAAGGTTCTGACTCTAAGAGCCTGTTGGTAACAAGCTATGGCTTCTTCACTATTCTGTGCTTTCTGACCTTTTATTCTGTCAGAGTAAGCAATACCGAGATTGTTTTGAGTCTGTGCCCATTCAACAGGAAAATCTTCACGGGTGTAAACAGTTAGGGCGACTTCATAGCCAGTGATGGCAATTTCGATATTGCTGGCTTTGTCACCCAAAGGTAATTTTGCTACTATTTTGCTAAATTCAACAATATCTGCGCTTAGGGATTTGGCTTGATCTGGTTTCGCTTCGGCCAGCTTACTTGTTGCCGAATCCCGCAATTTATCTGCTAAGGTCTGATTAAGTTTGTCGATATTTGCTGCCAGTAATTTCTCAACTACCTGCTGATCACCATTACTGTCTGCAATTGCTTGTAGCACCTCTAAGAGAAAGTCTACTTGGCCATCAGATGTATTGTCAGCCATTGCCATCAACTGCTCTACAATAGTTATTCAAAAAATAGACTTATTTAAAGCACCCTGGATTTATCAATCTTCATATAAAACCTCATAGATTATAGCATTTCTAAGAAGTCAGAAGTCAGAAGTCTGAAGTCAGAAGTAGAGTGGGCATCCTGCCCGCAGCTCTATTCCATCTCAGTAGAGTGGGCATCCTGCCCGCAGCTCTATTCCATCTCAGTAGAGTGGGCATCCTGCCCGCAGCTCTATTCCATCTCAGTAGAGTCGGCATCCTGCCCGCCCGTGTGATCAATATCAGTAGAGTGGGCATCCTGCCCGCCCGTCTATTCCATCTCAGTAGAGTGGGCATCCTGCCCGCAGCTCTATTCCATCTCAGTAGAGTCGGCATCCTGCCCGCCCGTCTATTCAATATCAGTAGAGTGGGCATCCTGCCCGCAGCTCTATTCAATATCAGTAGAGTCGGCATCCTGCCCGCCCGTCTATTCCATCTCAGTAGAGTGGGCATCCTGCCCGCAGCTCTATTCCATCTCAGTAGAGTCGGCATCCTGCCCGCAGCTCTATTCCATCTCAGTAGGGAGCAGGGAAGAGGTTTGTTCACGAGGCTCTGAGGCTCAACCACGAGACTCAAATACTCAACGTTGAGACTCTCAGACTCGTCCACGATATTCAAATACTCGACCACGATATTCAAATACTCAACCACGAGACTCTGAGACTCGTCCACGATATTCAAATACTCGACCACGAGACTCAAATACTCAACGTTGAGACTCTGATATTCGTTCACGAGGCTCTGAGACTCAACCACGGTATTCAAATACTCACGGTCGAAGTTCAGATACTCGTCCACAAGGTCGAGATACTCAAGGTTTATATTCAAATACTCAAGGGAGAGGTTCAGAAGCCACTCGATCAGGTCTTGATAGCATGGCTTTTGAATGCAACACCTAACCGGATGTTACTTATTTGTTATAGCACTACCCATTAAAGTTAAGACATTGATACAAGCTGAAAAAGGTGCGACCCGTAGCGAATTAAATTCTTAATGGTAAGAGCGCACCTATTTTTTAGTAAACTTTTGCCTCTTGCCTCTTGCCCTTGCGCGTAGCGCTATAACTGGTTCAACCAATTGGTCAAATCCACTTCGGTTTCAAAATCTAACAACGCTTCTCCTAAATCTTCCAACTGCTGAAAGGATAATTCCTCAATTTTATTTTGTAATTGGGGATTGATTTCACCTAGGCGACGGCTAATTTGACGCTTAATTAAATTAAGCTCATTGCGCTTTCCTTGTTCTAATCCCTGTCCTAATCCTTGCTCTAATCCTTGCTCTAATCCTTGTTTTAATCCTTGTTTTAATCCCTGTTCTAATCCCTGTTCTAATCCCTGTTCTAATCCTTGGCGAATAATTCGTTGATAAACGACTGACTCTTGCATCATATCCTCCCGAAAATAAGCTTGAATTAACTGCTCATCAAATTTCACCCCAGCCAACAGTTGCACGCAAGCAGATAAATTACGCTGCTGTTGTCTATCTTCAATCATATCGATTCTGGCTGCTACTTGGGATAGCAGGTTTTCTGGCACTTCCGCTTGTGCTAATACTGCCAAGGGTAGTAACCCCGGTGTTGTTAGTAACGGTTGTGGATCACATTCCCAAATCCGAATCACCCGGTAGCGGAAGGATAGGTTCCTCTCGGTAAATTGATTCACAAATACTCCGGCTAATCGGGTTGGTTTGAGAAAAATTATTACCTGTTCAATATCACAGCGATACTGACGATATAACCTTACCCAATAATCCAGCATCCGCAGGGGTAACGGAGGTTCAGATTGGGGTAAGGTTTGAAATTCAAGATGCAAGATAGCATCAGCAACTCGCACAAAAAACAAGGCATCTGCCCGAATTGGTTCTGTGCTTAATTCGGTGTTTAGAATTTCGATATCCTCTGCTGGTTCTTGGTTAAACAACCAACGGGTAAAGGCTTGAGGATATTGTTCAACTAAATATTTTAGGGTACTGTCGTAAGTCATTAGACATCTGAAGGAACTAAGTAAATTCTGGTGAACTAATCGAAAAGAGGGTTAAGAGCCACAAATTCGACGACTCGAACCTATCCCAAATCATCTTCAATAAAGCCATGGGAAGGTCTGTCGGAAATATTGGCCACTTAACTAACTCTTGAAATTCCCAGTAAACCCCGACAATCATTAACGGTAGCTCGGGTGATAAAAACCAGGTAAAATGATTGCTATTGTTGGTTAATATAATTAATATTATCACATTTTAGCCATATTATTGCTAAAAATATTAACTAAAAATTAAGTAAAATAAGTTAATATTTGTCTACAATTAACGTTAGATTATGCTTTGTCAAGCCTATGCAATAGCTTTTTTATACAAACCCTAAAACTTCCCAAAAAAACTTTTAAAAAACCTTGACAAATTAAATATATAATTATTATAATAATCATTGTAAATCCAAGTTGATTTTTTTCACAATGTCAGAAAAATTTACTCGCAATTTCAAGAAACAACCGACTCAGCACACTCTCAAAGGTACTCGTGAATCAGTAATTTATAGTATGCAAATGTTTTATTCCCTAGGCTATGCCGAAATCGCGGAGTGGACCCCTCTAGAACCGACCGATATTCCAGGAGAAGTAATTACTACTATGACCAAGTATTGGTTATTGCCATAACACCTTAACTTTCTGGGGGGGTTTCCCCCCCTTGGCCTTGGGTTTAGGAAATTTCTGACATATGTGATTGACATAGCCGTGGATAGTATTTCTACGGCTATTTTTTTGGCGTTCCTGAATAATAGAATGATTTTATAGCAGTCGCCAGGGCAGTTAGGACATGACAAAAGTCTCAAACCTAAGTAAGCGCAAGAGTTTGACTTCTGACTTCTGACTTCTGACTTCTGACTTCTGCTATAAGAGTAGGTGCGCGCCTCCAAGGGCGCGAGGGATTGCTCGGGCCCTTGGGTCGCACCTGTAGAATGGGCATCTTGCCCGTTCGAGATCTGGTAGAGCGGGCAGGATGCCAACTCTACTGCTATTCATTACTTGACTGACGCAACGCCAATTTTATTATTCAAAACGCTGATGCTTGGGTGACCAACGCTTAAAGCTATAGTTATTCGGTTCATCAATGACTATAGCCGCAGGACCGCCATCCCCTAAATCCGCGATCGCAGTCATGGAAGTGCTGGAATCTTGGGAAAATTCGCTGTAGAGTAAAGCTCCTGTGTCAGAAAAAATCATGGTGCGGGGTTTGTAGATAGTAGTTGCCCTATCTGTATCTATCCCGTCATTATTACTATCCGAGAGACCAACGTCGGTAGATTCTGAGGTAACTGATATTTCTTGATATAAGGTTATGACCGCTTCTGGCTGGTTGTTGCCAGTCAGCTCGATCGGTCTAACTGACCAATGCCCAATCTCCTGAAGCATCATTGGTAAACTAGGAAGCGGTCCTGGCGAGAACTGACCACTGTTGATTAACTCCTGCCAGAGTACTGGCAGCATGGCTGACACCGAATCGGGGTTAAGGTGGTAGAGTGCTGACAAAGTGATCGCACTTGGGTCTAACCAGCGCAGTCCCGTATCGGTGTGTGCTAGCAGGTGCTGATTAGAGCCATCAACAGCTAGGGCTTCACTAGGGAATTTGCCACCTGCTGCCAACAGCTTAATCATCCCTTCCTGGTAGGAAACCCCTTTGACCGTAGCTGTAGTTGATTGCTGGATACCATTATCACTCCAAAGGCTAATCCGAATCTGGGGGTCAACGTCTAAGCCCAAATATCGCCACAATCGCTTTCCCTTGGTCAAAGTGGGCAGCCGTAAATCAGAAAAGGGCATCCACCGCCAACCCTGACCATCATGAAATGCTTTTACCTGTACTTGATACCAAACTTCCTCGGGGTTTTTTTGTAGAGTGACGGAGACAGATGGACAAGGGGACAGGGGTGAAACTGCTATACTCTCTTCCTCTGCTACAGACACCAATTCAGTACTTTCCTGTTGCCTTTGGCAGTGCTGTTCTCCTATTCCCCCATGTCCATCTTCCGGTTGCAACCAATCCGTTGCGTTGACAGTTTGAATTATTTCTGAATTGCCAACCAGTTGACTGAAGTGCCTGACAATAGCTGGAACTGGGTTTAAGGCATTTTCCATATGGTTGAGGAGTTGGTAAACCTGGGGATTAGTTTGGGGTAATTCCTTCACCCATGCGATCGCTTTTTGAGGGTCTTCCTGGGCTGCCAAAATCAACCCTCCCCAAGCTTGTACATTGCTGTCATCAGGATTCACTTCTAGTGCTGCTTCTACCCGCTGCCACAATCCCCCAGAATCGCTCTTTAGCATAGTGATAATATCCCCCAACTGAGCACCATCCACTGCCGTCTGAAACACTGTTTTTGCCTCTCCCCAGCGACCATCCAGGAGATAGGCAAAGATAGCGGCACTGGCACTTGCCCAAATTTGATTTGCCTGAGACTCGGTGACCTGAGCGTGCAGTTTCACCAAATCCATTTGGGCTTGAGCCTCTGCTGACCAGTGTTTTGGTTTCTGTTGGTTCAACCATTGCCAAGCATCAGACCACAAACCATGACGTGCTAGGCTTAAACCATTGCGATAGAATTTAGTATCTATCGCTGTTTGGGCCAGGGAAATTTCCTCTAGATAAATCGGATTGGGGACAAAAGACCGAGGTTGAATTTGGTAAACCTTGAACTGGGGTTCCAAGCCTACAGTATGATTAACCACTAATTCTGGACTAGCACCACCGGTCACTTCCTGCCAATAGGGAGGACCTTCATTAGGGCTTTTCCACTCCAACATCATACTCAGGTGTGTCTGGTCTGGATTGTAATGAATAATTTGTCCATAGCTCTCGGGTGTATTCTCTGAGGCCACGTGACCCGAGAGGTTGAACCAAAACCCTTCCTCTAGAGCTTGTTCATCGAAACGATCGAGTTTGGTTAAAGGTAGTGAACGGGAGACACTAGCATCATCCGATCCTGTGTTCACTTGGGTAGACAGCACAAAATATTCGACCGGGGCAGTGATAGGCAGCTGACTAACTAGCTGATAATACTGCTGTTCGCTATTGCTTTGTTCAAGGGGCTGATAGACTCTGAGTTCCACAATCTGGTTACAATTACTTTGGCATGATGGTGGTGATGCCAAAATCGGTAGCAGCAACTCAGAGTTAAGGGCAACGGGTGTGCTCGCCGTTAGTCCATTTTCACGAATCTCCCCTTGAATTTGGGCAAATGTCTTGGCAGATGAGGGAACAATCTGGGGGATACGAGCCCAACTCGGCAAAATGTGATTGATCCAGACAATCGAATCAGGGTCAATAATTAACATAACCGCCACCCAGATACTACCGGCAATGATACCGCTAGTGGTGATTAAGGCAGCGATCGCGCCAATGGTTGTTAACCAACCACCTCTACTAGACTTTTGCACTGATGTTTTAATAGTTTATCTTTCTACTTTTTTCCTAGTTTGAAAAAAATGTTGGCGGCAATATAGCAGTTCTAAATTCGGTGAGGTACATGTTGGATTTTAGGCAACAGGCAACAGGCAACAGGCAACAGGCAACAGGCAACAGGCAACAGGCAACAGGCAACAGGCAACAGGCAACAGGCAACAGGCAACAGGCAACAGGCAACAGGCAACAGGCAACAGGCAACAGGCAAATTCGTCATTCTGCCTTGCTCACTCTAAACCCTACACCCTAAACCCTACACCCTAAACCCTAAACCCTACACCCTAAACCCTACACCCTAAACCCTACACCCTAAACCCTTCAACTTGTGATTACCTGGTCATATAGCTCACCAGAACGTTCCCAAGTATATTTCTGTTCAATATACGCTCGACCATTTTCAGACAGTTGTTTACGGAGTTGGCGGTCTTCAAATAATCGACTAATGCCATAAACATATTCTGTTGTATCATTTGCTCGCAATGCCCGCAAAGGGACATCCCCGCCATCAACTGTCAAGCCCTCCAAACCGCGATCGCTTCCCACGACAGGTACTCCTGCTGCCATCGCTTCCAGAGTTTTATTTTTTACGCCAAATCCACTTTGCATGGGCACCACAAATATAGTTGCCTTATGAAGGTGGTCTACTAAAGAAGGCACTGCGCCAGTTACACTAATCCCTTGGATCTCCTCTAAATCTAGCACCGCTTGCACCGGTTTGGGTCCGACCAATTCTAGCTTGGTATCAGCATAGCGCTCTGTAATTGCTGGGAACACCTCTAGGCTAAAATAACGAGCCGCTTTGATGTTTAGTGGGTTATCCATCGCCCCAGTAAATACTAATCTGTGTCCACCAGGATCAGAGATGCGCCTGGGAAATAAATTAACATCAACCCCATTAGAAATCAATGTAATTTGACTGTCTAGCTCAAAGGATTCTATTTGCCGTCTATCTTCTGCTGTTGTGACTACAATGTCTGTGAATTTAGCACAATATTGCTCTTCATAGCGACGTAATAGGGGCAAATTTAACTGGTCTTTCAGCTGATTGTCTGATGTTTTGGTTTCCAGCTTGTCCAGAGATTTCCGGTATACAGAATGATGAATATTCACCAAAGTGCGCAGCTGCTCCCGCCACTCTGGTCGCACATAAATTTCATTGGCACTGTGTTCACAGGTAATCAGGTCAAATTGTCCCGCCTCTACAGCCTGATCCAGCCATTGCTGCATTGCAGTTGAGTAGAGTTGGAGTACTTTCTGGGGCGTTCCCTGTTGCAAAATGGTACTCCAGCGCTGTAATTTCTCCTTTATGCCTTGCTCTTGTTCTGATGCTTGGGGTTGGGGAAACATCACCAGTTCTTCCACCCACTGCTGCAATTTTTCTACCTCGATGTCCGTGATATCCTCAGAACGTTGAGTAACCAAGGTTATACCATGACGCTTACTCAGGTACTTAAGTAAATTAAACGTCCTGACCTGAGTTGCCCCCCGGGTTGGCGGATAGGGAAAGGTGGTGGAGATCATTAGAATCTTCATAGGACGTTACTACTTTGAGCAATAATTGACCACAAGGAAAGGACAGGCAATAATTCATGCTTATCTCACTTTTTACATGAGTTAAGCATCAATTTATTTATACTAGTTAAAAAAATTATAAACTTTTATTAACATTTCGTCATTTTAATTTACTCCAACTTCTTATTGTATAAAATAGGTGATAATCGATATTGCCAAGGTTGGGGTTTTTGATAATTCTGATTACTTCAGAGTAATTCCCGATTACCTATTACCCAAAACCCAAAAAACAACGACAAAGAACACTACCGAAACAATCGGACAGTATAAAAGTATTATATCTTCATACCAATACATTTATACTAATTGTGAATTTTCCTCTAGAAAATATAGTTAAAAATTCAAATTTACCGATTTACCAACACCAAGTAGCCTAATCTCTCTATGACTTGCAGTGACGGTGATTTAGAGGGGTTTGCCACCGTCACAGAGTTTCCCTACTCTCGGAAGTTTTTAGATGAACATATTCCACTAACTCCTAAGCACTGACTGAGCTAGGGCGTTTTCGTAGCATTGACCAGCCCGATCCCAGGTGTATTCATTCTCGATCAATGAACGCGCGTTTTGAGACAACTTTGCTCGCAGCTGTGGGTCTTCAAACAAACGAGTGATGGCACTAAGATACTCCTTAACATGATTTGCCCGCAATGCTCGCAGAGGTGTATTGGCACCATCAACTGCCAGTCCCTCCAAACCGCGATCGCTTCCCACTACAGGTACCCCAGCCGCCATTGCTTCCAGAGTCTTGTTTTTAATGCCAAAGCCAGTCCGCATCGGTACCACACAGATAGTTGCTTGATGGAGATACTCTACCATTGATGGCACACGACCGGTGACCGTAATTCCCGACAATGCTGCCAACTCCAAAACTGCAGGTACTGGTCTTGCTCCGACCAGGTCCAGGCTAGCATCTCCATAGCGTTCTTTAATGGCTGGAAAGACCTCCAAGCTGAAAAAGCTTACAGCATCAATGTTGGCTCGGTTATCCATAGCTCCAATAAAAACTATGCGATGTCCCCCTGGGTCAGCAGTGCGTTGGGGAAATTGAGTCAAATCCACCCCATTTGGAATCACCACAATTTTACCCGATGGCTTGTAGGCAGCTATCTGGCTTTGATCCTCCGGTGTTGTGACCACAAGACCAGTAAATTTGGCACAGTATCGTTCCTCATAGCGGCGCAACAGGGGTAAATTTAACTGGTCTCTGAGCTGATTTTCCGAGGTTCCTGTTTCCAACTGATTACGGAACGTACCATAAACAGAACTGTGAATATTCACCACCGTTCCCAGCTGCTGTCGCCATTCCGGTCGTACATATATTTCATTTACACTATGTTCACAGGTAATAATGTCAAACCTTCCAGCCGCCACAGCTTCATCCATCCATTGCTGAATGTCCGGGGAGTAGAGATGTAGCACACTGGGGGGGATGCCTTGGCGAATAAAATTACTAAATCGCTTTACTTTGCCCCAGATTCCTCCTGAGGGATCACAAGGCTTTGGTTGGGGGAAAACCACCAATTCATCTACCCATTTCCCTAGTTTTTCCACTTCCTGATCCGTGACATCTTCTGAACGTTGAGTAATCATGGTGATATCATGACTTAACTTAAGATGTTTTAATAAATTAAATGTCCGTACCTGAGTTCCTCCCCTAGTGGGGGGATAAGGAAAGGTGGCAGATAGCATGAGAATTTTCATCATATCTTCAGGTTAGGTAAAAAAGCGATGCAGCGCGGTCTTGGGGGTTCCCACGGGGCTTACAAGGTGCGGACGCAGGTTCCGCACACAGCCCCTCCCCATGAGCGACTGCATCAAGACATTGCTATAAGTCATATCTAGTTCGTTGTAACCGGACTTGATATCAGGCATCCAATAGGATAAATTTATGTCAACAAATCAATGAATTGAGTGGCTTGATAGTTTCATATATAACAATACAATGATTCAACGAGTCCCCAAGGTTAGTGTATGTATTCCTACATTCAATCGCGTTAATTTACTTCCTTATGCGATTGACAGTGTTATTAAACAAACGTATCAAGACTGGGAATTAATTGTCTGTGATGATGGTTCAACTGATGACACTCCTGAGTTAATGTCCCAGTATCAGGATAGCCGAATTAACTACATCCGTCACCCCAAAAATATTGGAAAAAGTAATAATATGCGCTCTGGATTTGATGCGGCATTGGGGGAATATTTTATTAAATTTGATGATGATGACCGGCTGACACCTGAATTTTTAGCCAAAACAACGGCTATCTTAGAGCCAGACCATAGTATTGATTTTGTCGGGACAGACCATTGGGTAATTACCATCAATAATACTAGGGATGAATCAGCTACCAAATTAAACTCTCATAAGTGGGGAAGAACTAACTTAATCAAAGGGATTGTTGAGAATTTACTTGAAGTTGTTTTTATTCAGCAGAGCTTTCAAATTGGCGCTACGTTATTTCGGATGCAGGCGTTTAAAGACTTGGAATTTATGCGTCCTAATATCCAAAATTGTGAAGATAATGATTTATTTGTTCGGCTGGCTATTGCGGGAAAGAAAGCCTATTATTTACCCGAATTATTAATGGAATATCGATTCCATGCCCAACAGCAAGGGATTAGTCGAGCAATTCCGTATTTAAAGGATAAACTGCATTATCTAGAAAGTTATAACTTTGAGTCAGAAATGTTGGAGACAGTTAGGCGATCGCGCCTGACGGAAACTAAGCTACTACTAGGATTGCGGCTGATTGAAATTGGACAAACATCAACCGGACGTGAATTAGTTTGGTCAGGAAAAGCTTGCTCCCCCTCAAAAGCTTGGGTTGCTTTGGTGTTGTCCCTATTGCCAGAAGGGTGGCGTTCTCAGGCGTTTAGTGTGTTGCGTCAATTCAAGGAATAGACTCTCTGGGAATTCGGGGCTAGAAAAAATCTGATTAAACTGCCAAGGCATTGGCAGCCTCACCATGGTGAAACAAATTTCCACTCTCTTGGTGCCCGTTCCCTTGGCGAGGTTCCCTTACGCCTTGTCGCACCCCCTTTCACAAGACTGCTTGTAAGCATATGCGCTACGCGCACGCTACGCGAACAGCAGTCAGCAGTCAGGCGTCAGCTTATTTTATTCAAAGCACCTCAAGTAGCGATGCAGTCAGCCAAAGGGGAGGCAGAGGTGCGACCCGTGGCGAATTTAATTCGCCTACGGAAAACGCACCATTACGGTCTTGGGGAGGCAGAGGTGCGACCCGTGGCGAATTTAATTACGGGTCAAGCGCACCATTACGGTCTTGGGGAGACAGTGCCGACCTGCGGGGGTTCCCCCCATGAGCAACTGCCGTGGTTTTGGGTCTGTAGACCCAAAACCACTCGCTTTTGGATCAAGACAGCGTGCCCGTAGCGCATAAACACCTCAAGTAGCGTGGCCACAGCCCAATCGCTGAGAGCTCAGAGCTCTCAGCTGATGGCTGATGGCTGATGGCTGAGAGCTGATGGCTGACGACTGCCTAAGTATTTTTACTTAAATAATCCTGGTGTCTTGCTAGTTTCTAGAGTTTTTTGGATGGTTGCGACAGTTGAGCCTTTGAATCTAGCATACAACTTCTCCCTTCCCCCCTCTGTGTACTGATCAAACCGTTGCTAAACTGATCAGTTTCAGGATCTATGAACTTGCTCTCTGACCGTGGGGGAGATAGAATCTCGGCTTGACGTAAGAATTCTTAACAAAATTTTTCATTAAATCAGTTTACTCTAATAATTTGGAAAGATATTCGCTTGTCTGTAAGTAGTAATACAAATACCGTCAACTTTAGGAACAAAAATAAAGAATGAGTACCAATTTAGCCACCAAGTTACGTGAGGGGACAAAAAAATCCCATACCATGGCAGAGAATGTGGGTTTTGTCAAGTGCTTTTTGAAAGGAACCGTTGAAAAAACCTCCTACCGGAAATTAGTATCCAACCTTTACTTCGTCTATTCCACGATGGAAGAAGAGATGGAGCGCCATCGGGAACACCCCATTGTTTCAAAAATCTACTTCCAAGAGCTTGATCGGAAAAAGAGCCTAGAGCAAGACCTATGCTATTACTTCGGTTCTAACTGGCAACAGCAAGTAGTACCCTCAGTGGCCACTAAAGAGTATGTCCAAAGAATTAAAGATATCTCTGAGAAGGAACCAGAACTATTGGTTGCTCACTCCTACACCCGCTATTTAGGGGACTTATCTGGTGGACAGATTCTCAAAAAGATTGCCCAGCGGGGGATGAATTTATCAGATGGGCAAGGTACTGCTTTTTATGAATTCAAGCAAATCTCTGATGAGAAGGGATTCAAAGCCACGTATCGGCAAGCCATGGATGAGCTACCCATTGATGATGCCACAGCGGATCGGATTGTGGAAGAAGCTAATGCTGCGTTTGGCATGAATATGAAGATGTTCCAGGAACTAGAGGGTAATCTGATTAAAGCCATTGGTATAATGCTATACAACACCCTGACCCGTCGTCGCGTTCGTGGCAGCACAGAACTGGCTACAGCTGAGTAAGCTTATTGCACAAACTGCGATTAGCACCAAAGATGGGTGGCGACTAATCACCTTAACTAGAAATCAAGGCGATTAGCTTTCGTCTCCTGTGATTAGTTATTAGTAGTTAGTAGTTTTGAGGTAAGCATTCAGCCTATCGCTATCAGCGATTAGCTTATGCGCTAGGTTGAATGCTTACGTTTTGAGTACTAACTACTAAGCACCGATAGCAGAATTAATTACCTAGTCCCAATCTCTGTAACCCTGACATTGTAAGCCTTTGAGTTTTGTGAAATGTGTAATCAACTTTGTGTATTTGCTTAGCCGAAACAGAGAAGGTATACCCCTCTCAAGCGTAAAATTCAATATCCTCTCCACACTGATCCACTAGGTAACACAGAGCCCGAAAACGTAGGCTAGCTAATTGCTCGTAGAGAGGGTTGAGCTTACATAGGGGAGGGATGTGTAGTACTAAGTGACCGAAAAGTTTTAAATCCCGCTCAAAGGGACATTGACCAGGAATAATTTTGGAGAGGAATCTAGCTAGGGTTTGATCTGTAATTTCTATTTGATCCAGCCATCGGCGCACAGGTTTTAGTAAATCAACACGTTTGTTGGGCAGTGGATCACGCGGAGTTAGACTGGTATTGAGATCAGCTACCTGTGAGAGGGATGGATTGGTACTTTGCTTGTTAGTTCTGAACATGGCTATACATCTCTAAATTTAATCAATAAAGTCCTCAGCTAAGGCATTCCTATAGGTGCCCTTGACCTTGGCGAATTAAATTCGCCACGGGTCGCACCTGTGGAATGGCTTTTGCAGAGTTCTAATTAAGTAGGTAGACATCAAGTAATCAAACACGATTACTATTGAGCTGTATTGCCATATTGGCGGTAATTTATAAAAATTTATATAGCTATAATTCATAGCATGTCCGGTCGCCTAGGTATTGTAAAGCTTGTGTAATTAGTAATAGGTAATTGGGATTACTCCCGAGTTATTACCTATTACCACAAATAACAACTATAAACACTACCAAAACAACCGGACATGAGCTCAATTGTTACCACTTAACTTATTAGGTAAGCTTTCATCATTCAGCATTCAGCTATCAGCCATTCTTAATCAGCTTTCAGCTCAAAGCCATAATAAATAAGCTTCTTGAACGCGCACGCGTGGCCTTTTGGCCAGGGTTTTCCATTCTTAAAAAGCTGATATATTACCTTATTTCAAGCATAAAAATACAATGGAAAAGTTTGGTAAAGGTTAAAAGAAGAAAGACCAATCAAACTATGAAATTTTGATAAAACTAATTGGTTGACTGTTGGCTGTTGCTGGTGAACACTCAACAGCCAACATCTTATGACACTACCAAAACAACTGCACAGGAGCTCAAGTGTTACCACTTAACTGATGAGCTAAGACTTCAGCATTCAGACTTGGCTAAAAGCCACGCTACTTGAGGTGTTATCAGCCATTCTTAATCAGCTTTCAGCTCAAAGCCATAATAAATAAGCTTCTTGAACGCGCACGCGTGGCCTTTTGGCCAGGGTTTTCCACTCTTAAAAAGCTGACATTACCCTGGGTAAGCTCATCTAAATTTGTATCAAAAACTACAGATAAAGGTTTAAAGATGGTATTATAATTATAATTTAATTTTAATTAATGTTAACAAACTGCCTATATTCTCAATAATCCTGTTATTTCTTCTGTGATTTGAGAAAGCTGGAAATTTTAATTGCGATTCGACATTACCGACGCGGGGCGCGTGCCCGACGACTTCTTTTTTTCTTGCTCAAAGTAAGCCAAGATATTGGACTCGATAGGACTAATATACTGGTTTTTACCGACGCTTTTACCAACTTCAATGAAAATAGGTTAACTGCTTATTTTCAGTTACAATTTATACTAAATTCTATGAGCTGACCATCACAGCTTACCTGATTTCAAGGACAAAAATACACAACAAAGGTTTGGTAAAGTTTTAAAGAAGAAAGACCAATCAAACTATGAATTTTTGATAAAACTAATTGGTTGATTGTTGACTTTTGCTGGTGAACACTCAACAGCCATCATCTTATATGATCTCATACCAAGTTGCGCTCAAACGTACAACTTTCTCTTCCCCCAATCTTCCCATCTCCCCATCTCCGGATCTACTATCTTTGAATGCAACTCGGTATCAGGATAATTACCCTTAATAAAAACCTCCCCCATCTCCCCATCTCCCCATCTCCCCACACTCCCCAGTTACCAATTACTGATTAGGGAGTGTGGGATTAGGAATTAGGGATTGGGGATTGGGGTAACCCAACCACAGTCGGTTCTGGCAGTGCGCCTTGCATCTTGCCTAACCAGTCAATCAGGCTCTCTAGCTGTTTATTCGTCTTGAGCAGACCTAAACCACGAACCGTAACTTTACCAGGAGAATAGACAAAACGCGATCGCAAATGTTGGGGCAGGTTCTCTTGCAGTAACTTCCAGGCTGGTTCCTCCATGGGTGTTTCTAGGAGAATGTGTTGTTTACCCTCAGGTCGAATTCGGGAAAATCCCAAAGACTTCCCTAACTGTTTTAGCTCCATCACCCGCAGTAATTGCTCTGCCACGGAGGGAATTGGACCATAGCGATCGCTCCAATCTGCTGCGATCTGTGCTAACTCCTTTTGGGAGGCTGCTGCAGCTACTCCTCGATAAGCACTGATTTTTTGGTCTATATCTGGAATATAGTCAGCGGGAATAAAGGCTGTAATCTGAAGGTCAATCTGAGTATCATCTACTTGGGGAATTTCTTGCCCTTGAATTTCCTTAATCGCTTCTTGCAGCATTTCCATGTAGAGGTCAAAGCCAATGGCTTCCATCTGACCGGATTGTTCTACACCTAGGAGATTCCCCACCCCTCGAATTTCCATATCCCGGGTTGCTAACAGATAACCTGACCCGAGTTGAGTGAACTCCTGAATTGCTCGTAAGCGTTTCTTGGCTGCTTCTGAGAGTACCTTCTGGTTAGGATAAAGTAACCAAGCGTGGGCTTGAATCCCCGCCCGACCTACTCGTCCTCGCAATTGGTAGAGTTGGGCAAGACCAAATTTGTGAGCATCTTCGATCACAATGGTGTTGACTCTAGGAATATCTAGCCCAGATTCAATAATCGTAGTACACACTAGGATATCTGCCTCACCGTTGCTAAAGGTGAGCATAATTGACTCTAATTCTGCTGGGTCGAGCTGACCGTGAGCAATGGCGATTCTGGCCTCAAGGATCATTTCCCTGAGTTCCGCAGCAACTTCTTCAATCCCTTCAACGCGAGGTACGACATAGAATACCTGACCGCCTCGGTCAAGTTCCATACGAATGGCGGTGCGGACAGCTTCTGGTTTATAGGGAGATAAGTGGGTTTTAATGGGACGCCGTAAGGGTGGTGGTGTAGTAATTAAACTCATTTCTCGTACCCCCGATAAGGACATATAGAGGGTACGGGGAATGGGAGTAGCGCTGAGGGTCAATACATCTACCTGAGTTTTGAAAGATTTAATTTTTTCCTTCTGGTTGACACCAAACCGCTGTTCTTCATCTATCACCAGCAGCCCTAACTCTCGAAAAGTTACACTCTTCCCGAGCAACTGATGGGTACCTACCACCACATCTAACTCCCCAGTTTTAAGGCGTTGAAGAATATCACGCCTTTCCTGGGGGGTACGAAAGCGGTTGAGTAGACCGACATTGATCGGGTAGGGAGAAAACCGCTCTTTGATGGTATGATAATGCTGCTGAGTCAGGATAGTGGTTGGGGCAAGGAAAGCTACTTGCTTGTTAGAGGTCACAGCTTTAAAAATAGCCCGAATTGCCACTTCTGTTTTACCAAACCCCACATCCCCACAAACTAAGCGATCCATAGGGCGATCGCTCTCTAAATCCCGTTTCACATCCTGTATCGCCTTGAGTTGGTCAGGAGTAGGTTGGTAGGGGAAAGAATCTTCTAATTCCTGCTGCCAAGGGGAATCCGCTGGAAAGCAATAACCAGACTGCTGTGCTCGCTGGGCATAGAGCTTCAGCAAATCCACCGCTACTTTCTTAATACTTTTACGGACACGATTTTTGGTTTTCTCCCAGGTTTTACCGGACATCTTGTGGAGTTGAGGCAAACCGGTACCTGTATGTCGAAACCGAGATAGTACCCCCAACTGATCCGCTGCCACCCGGAGCAAACCATCAGCGTACTTGATCACCAAATACTCACGAGTTTCATTATTTATGCTTAATTTTTCCAGCTTGAGGAACTGACCAATCCCATGATTCTTGTGAACCACATAATCCCCTGGACGTAGCTTATTGGGGTCAACCTGTTGGGAGGCAGCACGGCGGCGCTTACGGATATAACTGGGAGTTGCCAAGGTATGCTGACCAAAGAACTCCCGGTCAGTCACAACCACGATGCGGTAAGTAGGGAGGATAAATCCCTCTAGTTCTGCTAAGCCCGAATATTTGACCGCTACCGCTGTCCTCTGGATATTTAATTTGTCAATAGCTGGGTAATCCCGAGGGTTGGGGACAAACTGGGCAGGACAATCATGTTCTTGGAGCAGGGCAACAGAACGACTAGGTTGGGCAGAAACCAGCCAAATAGAGAAACGGCGATCGCTCTGCTCTCGGAGTACTTCTGCTAGTTTGGCAAACTGGTGGGGTGTTACTGGTACAGAGCGGCTAGCCAGATTAACGGCATTTTGGGTAGTTTCTTCCACCAATTCTGATAAATACAGGATTGGTGGAAGGTTAGTAGGTTGTTCGCGTAGCGTGGCCTTTTGGCCAAGGTTGGCTGGTGGAAGGTTAGTAGGTTGTTCGCGTAGCGTGGCCTTTTGGCCAAGGTTGGCTGGTTGAAGGTTATTAGATTGTTCGCGTAACGTGGCCTTTTGGCCAAGGTTCGAACCTTCAACCTGAAACTGGTTAACCTTCAACGGTGGTGAACCTTCAACCTGAAACTGGTTAACCTTCAACGGTGGTGAACCTTCAACCTGAAACTGGTTAACCTTCAACGGTGGTGAACCTTCAACCTGAAACTGGTTAACATTCAACGGTGGTGAACCTTCAACCTGAAACTGGTTAACCTTCAACTCTAGAGCATGATCAAAATAACGATGGAGACAGGGCAGGGAATGATTCAGTTCCTCTAATTGTTCTTCGGCATGTTCCACCCAGCGATCGCAATGGGCAGCACACTGTTCTGGTTCATCAATGACAATTAAAGTATTTTCTGGCAGGTAATCCAGTAGAGAGGCTGGCTGGTCAAAGGCAATACCCAAGAAACGGCGGCTACCCTCTAAAGATTGACCTTCCTCGAAAGATTCTTGCTCCTGAGGTGAGAGATAAGATTGGATTAGTTGTGCTTTTGAAGTTCTCAGAACTTGGCTAATAATGTGACCAAAATCCGTGGGGGTCAGCACGATGCCGTCAATTTTATCCAGGGAACGCTGGGTTGCGGGGTCAAACTCCCGCAACTGCTCTAACTCATCCCCGAACCATTCCAGTCGCACTGGCAATTCTAAGGCTACCGGAAAAACATCTACAATATCACCCCGCCGACTCCACTGACCTTCTGTTTCCACTAGGGGAACCCGTTCATAACCCAGCTGTGCCAACTTTTGATCAAGGTTTTTGCCATCCCAAGTCATGCCCTGGTTAAGGGTAAGGCAGTAGGGCTTAAAGGCATCGACAGGGGGCAAGTGGGGTTGGAGTGCTGCTTGAGTGGCAACAATAGCCATCCCATGAGTTGAACGTTGAACCAATGAAGGTTGTAAGTCCGAACTTTCAACTGGCAACCTGTCAACCTTCAACCTTTCGACCAAATCTGCCAATACTTGCATTTGTCCCCAGGTCATTTCCGACTCTGGGTCAAAGGGTTCATAGGGGGATGCTTCTGAGGTGGGGTATAAGTGGACTGTATCCCAACCCATGGCTTCCAGTTGGGTTGCCCAGCGACTTGCTTCTTCTAGGGTGCTACAGACTACGAATAGCAGACGTTGGTCTGCCTTGGCCAGGGCTGATGCTACTAATCCCTTTGGCAAACGGGGAATACCATTCAGAGATAGAGACTGTTGGCGATTGAGTTTCGTGAGTAGTTCACTGGTGAGAGGGGAGTGCTCTAGTGTCCGAATGATCGAGGAAAGTGCCATTAGTTCAGTGGGTACTTGACAATAGGGCTTCCAGGATAGCTGTTTCTCTCATTTTACTAGGAATAGCAATGCCTGGGGCAAATTGACTGTTGTTGAATAGGTTAACTTATCTCACCACTGGCATTACCACTGGATGCAGGAGTGTTTCCAAGTCCGTCGGTCTACATTAATTTATTAGGACTTACGCAAATACCTCAATTTTACTCTACCTGTACTGTGGGCAATGTTTTGCCCACACTACAGGTAGAGTCTGTGCGTAAATCCTGTTTATCTTGAATAAGGCGAAATCCTTTTTAGGTCAAGGATTCGGCTATAACAGTTTCAGGGGTTACGACTTGATTGTTGACTAATCTTTAGAAGATTTAATCCTCTTAGGTTAGATTAAACAGATATTACCGATCAAAATTTCAATTAATTTCTAGCCAAGATAACCAAGAGCTATCGATAAGAAATACATTACTGACTCAAGCAGCAATAATGGATAATACTGACTTGAATAACTTTAATAATAAAACTCCTCAGGTTCTCGTGGTTGATGATGAGAAGATCCTACGCTTGGTGCTACGTCGTAGCTTGACAAAGGAAGGATATAAAGTCATTGAAGCTAGCAACGGTGAGCAATGTCTGAATATCTGTGAGCAAAAATTGCCAGACATTGTGCTGTTAGATGCCAGAATGCCCATACTTGATGGGTTTACCTGCTGTGCTAAATTGAAGGATAACTTGGGTTCCGAATGTCCTCCTATACTAATGATTACAGCACTCTATGATGAGCAATCTGTAGAACGAGCGTTTGAAGCCGGTGCGACGGATTATATAACTAAGCCAATTCACTGGCCAGTTTTGCGACGAAGAGTACGTCGTTTGATTGAATCAAGTTGGACAATGATACAGTTAAAAATCGCCAATAAAGAGTTGGAACGCCTCGCTACTATCGATGGCTTAACCCAAGTTGCCAACCGCCGAGCCTTTGACAAATATTTTAACAACGAATGGTATCGACTGGCACGGGAAGAAAACCCCTTGTCTTTAGTATTGTGTGACATTGATTTTTTTAAGCGTTACAATGACACTTATGGACACCAATCAGGAGATGAGTGTCTTAAACAAGTTGCTCAAATCCTTGGTGAAGCAGCAAAGCGTCCAGGGGATCTGGTGGCTCGCTATGGGGGTGAGGAATTTGTGGTAATTTTGCCGAGTACTGATATACAAGGCGCTATTCAGGTAGCAGAGACAATTGAAACTAAACTCTACAAAAAGGCGATCCCTCATTCTGGTTCTCTGGTGAGTGACATTGTTACCGTCAGCCTGGGGGGTGCCAGTACGATTCCCTCAGTAAAATCATCCCCAGATAATTTATTTTACGAGGCTGATAAAGCACTATATAAGGCAAAAACTGCCGGTAGAAATCGCCTGGTTCATGTTAGTTACTAATGAAAAAATCAGTAGTCATTAGACTTAAAATATTTTGACGCCAACTAGCATCTTTTCTACGGTCAGTAGGCAATTCTAACACTCTAATGCCTTGGCTAGGAAGTGGGTTTAAACCTTGCTTGAGCTGCTGCAATGATTCAATCAGCTGGTGCTCTACTCCATAAGTCAGACACAACTGTGAAAAATTGACATCTTGGGGTGTGGCAAAGAATTCTTCAAAGGGTGGGTCAAATTTGGCAATGGGCAACATCTCGAAAATGCCACCACCATTGTTATTAATTAATATAATGGTTAAATGACCAACAAACTTGTTTTTAATTAGGAAACCATTGCTGTCATGCAAAAATGCTAAGTCACCCGTTAGCATCACACTACTTTGATTACGATGAGCAATACCTAAAGCTGTTGATAAGGTACCATCAATCCCATTAGCGCCCCGATTAAACCAAGGTCGAATCCTCCTGTTACCAGGTTTCCAAAAGAACTCCACATCTCTGACTGGCATGCTGTTAGCAATAAATAGAGGTGTTTCCGGTGGTAGACATTGGGACAGTAACCAAGCCGCTTTCCCTTCAAACAACTGACTCATTTTAGTCATTGTTTGGTCAACCTTTGCCCTGACCTTCGCTTCAGCCTCACACCACTTTTTTAGGTAAGGTTGCAGGTTATCAGGTTGCAGGTTATCAGGTTGGAGGTTATCAGGTTGCAGGTTATCAGGTTGCAGGTTATCAGGTTGCAGGTTATCAGGTTGCAGGTTATCAGGTTGGAGGTTATCAGGTTGCAGGTTATCAGGTTGCAGGTTATCAGGTTGCAGGTTATCAGGTTGCAGGTTATCAGGTTGGAGGTTATCAGGTTGCAGGTTATCAGGTTGCAGGTTATCAGGTTGCAGGTTAGAATCGTCAACCTTCAACCTTTCAACCTTCAACCTGTCAACCTTCAACAGTGGTAAACCGTCAACCTTCAACCTTTCAACCTTCAACCTGTCAACCGTCAACGATGGTGAACCTTCAACCGTCAACCTGTCAACCGTCAACCTGTCAACCGTCAACTTGTCAACCTTCAACTGGTTAACTTTCAACTCCTTTACCCATATCCCCAGTTGTTCTACACTCATCCGCAGATGAGTTGTTTTGCCATGGAGGGGGTCGAGGTTGTGGTGGCTAGGGTCAATCACCCAACGTCGCGGTTGACATTTATCCAACCAAGCACGCAGTTCTTTGCTAATCGGTAGTTCACCAATGTGAATAACCATTGTGGGTTTTAGCTGTTGCGCTAATCGTGGATTACGCAGGATCAAGTCATAGGTGGAAATTAGATTGGGGTTGAGGTCGCAATAGTTTCTTACCGGTGAGAGCCCTTCTGCTAGTACAGGCCATCTTAAGGTTTTGGACAAGGATGCGATCGCATTACAATAGTCTTTGGGATTTTGGGGTTGAGCTGGACCAGCGATAATTATTCCTTGCTGGGATTTTTGCCACTGCTGTATGACTTTAGCGGTTGCAGGTTGCAGGTTATAAGTTGTAGGTTGCAGGTTGTCAGTTACAGCTTGCTCCTGACAGTGAGCAAAGAATTCTTCTGGTTGTAATTGGGATTTTAATGGGTTAGTGGTTGTGTCGGGAATAGGTGGGAGGGGGTCACGAAAGGGTAGATTTAGGTGTACTGGACCAGGGGTAGGAAAATGTGTTAGCGGAGTGCTGCCAAAGGAGGCTCGCTCCCAAGCATGAACTACGGTTTGCCGTAGATAACGGAGCATACTGATATCAGCTTGAGGTACCGCTAGGGTACTTTGCCAGTTGGGATAGTTGCCGTATAATTTGATTTGGTCAATGGTTTGTCCGGAATGACAATCTTGGAGTTCTGGGGGACGGTCAGCAGTCAATACCAATAGTGGTACTCGGCTTTCTCTGGCTTCAATCACAGCGGGATAGAAATTAGCCCCAGCCGTGCCAGAGGTACAAACCAGGACAACTGGTTTTCCCGATTGTCGAGCAATGCCTAAGGCGAAAAAGCTGGCTGAACGTTCATCCAGAACTGGAATCGCCTCAATCTGTGGGTGTTGAGCAAACGCAACAGTTAGAGGGGTTGAGCGTGACCCTGGACAGATGATTGCTGTGGTCAATCCCAAGCGCTGTAGGGTTTCTACCAGGATGGAAGCCCAGAGGCTATTGGTGTTGCGAAAATCAATAGGCATTCAATTATGTTAATCAACATTAATTCGAATATTCTAAATGTTGATTGGATTTTGTTGACGGTTAAAGGTTGAAGGTTGAAGGTTGACGGTTGACGGTTGTTCGCGTAGCGTGGCCAAAGGCCAAGGTTGACGGTTGAGGGTTGTTCGCGTAGCGTGGCCAAAGGCCAAGGTTGACTACCCTAATCCCTAATCCCTAATTTCTAATCCCTAAAAAAATTGTCTAACATTTTTAACAAATTCATTGACGTTCTCAAAATGGATGTTATGTCCACAATCAGCAATGACGTTTAAATTAGCTTCTGTACAAAGTGTTACTATTTCTGAGTTAATCGATTTAAATTTATGATCATACTCTCCAACTAGCAAAAGCAAAGGAACTTGATTATGTTGGAGTGATTCCCACAGAGATGGTTGGCATCCTGTACTGATATGACGCAGAGATTTAGCTAATTCCAGAGGATTATTTTGTTGTCGAATCTTGATCATCTGTTCAAATTTAGGATGCTGCTTGAGGGAGCTGAACAGAGGCTGATTGTACCAATTTGATAAGAAGGTCAATAAATCCCCAGTTTCCAATTTTTCGGCAATTTGCAAATCTCGCTGACGGCGCTTTAATTGTTCTGCTTGAGTCTTTAGCCCTGGAGATGCTGATTCGAGTACTACTTTACTAAAACATTCGGGGAAATGAAGGGTCATGTAGAGAGCCAATCGACCTCCCATAGAATAGCCAACTAAAAAGCATGGTTCAAAGTTTAACTGCTCTAGTAATTCCTTTAAGGCGTGAGCAGTGTTTGGCATAGTGTAGCACTCATCCCCACCTAAAACTTTGGTCTTACCATGACCAGGTAAATCAACAGCTAGACAACAAAATTCCTCACAGAGTAATGATATTGCTTCATCAAATTCCTGGCTGCTACCCATGAATCCATGGCAAAAAAGAATCCGTGGTTGCTCTCGATTTCCTCTTAACTCATAGTGAAACTTATATAGCATTTATCAAATATAAGCGCGTTAATTGCAGTTATGAGGTACGCTTTTTAACCTCAAAGTCCCCCTTTTTAAGGGGGATTTAGGGGGATCGCTTTGTACCTCATAGCTATAAGAATTGCTATAATTGTTACAATTCATGATATCGAAATTATTTTAACTGATTATCCAACAGCAACGACCAATGAACACAGGGTTAAACTAAGGCTTTAAGAAGCACCATTAGCTTCAGGTTAATTTCCGCCAGTTCTTTATTGGGATCAGAACCAGCAACAATTCCAGCACCAGCGTAGAGTCGAGCATGATTACCTGCTATCAAAGCAGACCGAATCCCAACGATAAATTCACTATTGCCTTGATAATCTATCCATCCGAGGGGAGCAGCATACAGAGAACGGTCAAAGGTTTCGTAGTGTCGGATTTGCTCACAAGCAATTTTGGTAGGAACACCAGCCACTGCTGGAGTAGGATGCAGTTTCGCTATAATCTCTAGGGGATTGACATGAGCTGGTAATGCTGCTTTAATCGGAGTCCATAAATGCTGGATATTCGACAGTTTCAGCAGTTGGGGAGATGGCGAAAAATCCAGTTCCAAACCCAGTTGACAAAGACGTTGGATAATAAATTCACTCACTGCGTTATGTTCACGTCTCTCTTTTTCACTACTAAGTAATTGGTTCGCCAAATCCGCATCTTCAGCTGGGGTTTGACCTCGTGGAGCAGACCCTGCTAAAGCATCCGTCACTAACTGATGGTCGTAAATACTAATCAGACGTTCAGGACTAGCGCCAATAAAGTTTTTGCCTTTGCCGTTACTGATCGAAAAAATATAGCAATCTGGATAGTTATGGCGCAAATTGTCCAGAGAATCTACCAGATTAAACGGTATTGGTGAGACGACATCGACGGCTTGGGAAAGGACAATTTTGCTAAATTGATTGGCTTGGATAGATTTTAAGGCTGATGAAACCGATAATTTGAAGTCTTTGGCTTTTTTTGAATCTTGCTTGAGAAATTCATGATGGTTAGCCTTACCAGTAAAACAGTAGAGCAGACGACCAGAAGAGGTGATTAGATTGAACTGCCGACCTACGCTTTCGACCAGCCAATCCAGATTAACTTGAGAGTTGATTTCAAGATTAGCCACTACTACACATCGGCTTTGACAAAGTGAAATTTGCCAGCGAGGTAGAAAAATAGTGGCAGATGGGAAAGGGTTGTTACTATTAAACTTGTCAGCAAAAAACGTAAAACTACAGAAGAAATGAGGTCCAGCCAATCGCTGCTCTATTTCACCACTAATTATGGTGTTAGCTAAACATGAGTCGATAAATTGTTGTGCTTTATAGAACCGTTGTTCACCAGCTAACTTAAGGGATACAGCCGCATCAATAGCAACAATTGATTCTTGATTACTTATATTTTCAAAATAGAAGTGTAGGGGCTCGGGGGTGGCGGCAAAAGGGGCGGCTCTATCCCGAATTGCCTGAAAAACCGCCAGTGGGTCGAGGGGTGAAATTTCTTGAGAAATACTGGCAATTTTGGCAATACCTTGTTTTTGAGATTTTTTCTGGCAGGCTAAGAGAAACTGATGTAACTCTTTAGGCTCATGAAAGAGGTTAGCAGGGCAGGGAATGACTAACATATATAGGCTTTCTTGAATTACAGGAGTGTTTACCTCAATGAACAACAACACAAACGCGATTGGCCGTAGGCCACGCTGCGCTAACGCTCTTTACTACATAGTTCTTAACTTGTTTTTACATAACTTTTTAACTTACAGAATTTATAGTTACTAATGATCAATTATCAGCATGTTTGGCAATTAAGAAAAGCAGGGTAAGGGCAAAAATCAATAAATAGGGGGTATTCTCCAAACTATTGATAATTAATTTCAATAATTATGATAATCAAGGCTTACTATGGTCATAATCCTTGCTCTATTCTTGATGCAAAGCGCGAGTGGGGGGAACCACGGCAGTCGCTCATGGGGGAAACCCCCAAGACCGCGCTGCCTCCCCAAGACCGCGCTGCATCGCTATCACATTTTGGTTTGATTTTTCTTGCGCTTACCCTAGAATTATATAATTGCTCACCATCATTTCTTGATGCAGTCGCTCATGGGGGGAACCACGGCAGTCGCTCATGGGGGAAACCCCCAAGACCGCGCTGCCTCCCCAAGACCGCGCTGCATCGCTTTTTAATTTTAATGATGAGCAATAGTTTTGGTAGTAAAAATTTTGGTTTTGATGACCAATCATTTATTTGGTCACTAATCAAGACGGAAATCAAGGGGATATTAGTATAAACAATCCCTGATTAATTTTTCCAACCTACTACAAATAAAAAGCTGCCCTTTTGAGTAGACACCACTTCAGTTTTAATGAAGCCTACTTCTCTTAAGAGGTTAACAATTTTATCGGTGGAGTAAAGCGGGGGAGCTTTGACTCCGCCAATCAATAAATCCATTATTTCTAATTCTGGCAAAAATGATGGTGAAGGAACCAAACTGTCAGTGGTAGGTTCCAGGATAATCACCATACCCTTTGGTCTTAAAACCTGAAAAGATTTTTTGATAAACTGGCTACCATAATCGCTGTAGGACAATTTTCTAAATAAGAATACAATATCATACTCTTCATTAGCACCCCACTGGTCAGACAAAGCGTTTCCCTCGGGAGATATAATAATCTCTTCCGGAGATTTAGGTAAAGGATACTTGCTTAAAAGTCGCTCTAAAAAATTAATTTGATTTTCCAAGCCTGCCAGCACAAAGTCTACATCGGGTTTGCGTTCCAGTAGCTTGCCTATAAAGGTAATACCCACTTCGCCAGTAATAATTCTCTTAACCTGATCAATAGGAATTTTAGTGAACAATTCTCGGGACGGTTCTTTCAGATATTCGTTAGCAAATGCATAGTACTCATAAAGGGTTTCATCATTACCATTAAACAAATCCATCTGCTGATTTGAGCTGCCAGTTTGGATAGTTAAATTTAATGATAACCAGGATGACCATGTCTGAGAGACTAGATTGTAATAATCACCCAAATAACTTGGACTTTCTTTAACCAAATAATTCTTAGTTATTTTGGTGTTAACATAGCCAACACCTTGATCATGATTAGTTTGGCTACTTTGGCTACTGTTGAGATAACCGAGACTCTCCAAAACCCTAAGCAATCGCTCGGTTGATATCAAATTAAGATTCAAGTCCCTGGCTACTAAATTAGCAGAAACTCCGGGATGCTTGTGCAGATAATCAAAAACACCAAGTTTCACGGCTGACATAATAATTGCAGTACGTTGGAAACTGGTAGCATCTGCCAGCATCTCTGCTCTTTCTAAGAGTCTGATTCGATTACCAATAACTTTCGTTAAGCTATTGATAGCTTCTGGGAAATACTTTTTGATCGCCAAGACTAAACCTACCAATTTAGATGGCAGTCCAAATCTTTGCTGTTTCGACTTTATCTCTAGAGTATCCCGTGCTAGCACTTTGACATTACTGGTCATACTTTTGAGTCATACTTTTTAGGATTGCTTACAAGACTTACAGGGTGCGTTAATAACGCACCCTACTACTTATATAGTTTAGGGTTCAATTTTTCGTAAGTCTTATATTAATAGTTGTTATTTTACAACTTTAGTTAATATTTTTTAAATAAAATTTACAAAATATTAACCTATAATCAATTCACGACCTTGATTGGGATTAATGGTATTCTGCTAGTCAGCCCCTTAACACCGTTGAAGACCGTTGACCCAAAGCTTGAACAGTCCCAGCAGTATTGGTTTATGGTTTGACGGTCACTCTAGCACGACTGGCATTCATATTCCGTGACTATTTTGACAACAAACACAATTAATGCTCCTAGCTCCAAACAGAAACTGTGGCTAGCAGCCATCAAGCCCCCCATGTATAGCGTGGCAATTATCTATGTTTGGGTAGCAGCTGCTGTGGCATGGTTTGAGACCAATCACCTCAATTGGACGATATTTTTGACCTTTGTCAGTGCTTCGATTCTGATTCTGGCTTGGGAGAATCTGAGTAACGATGTGTTTGACTCTGAGACTGGGATTGATAAAAACAAAGCTCACTCGATAGTGAACCTGACGGGAAACAAATCGTTAATTTTTTGGCTAGGGAACCTGTGTTTAGGACTGGCTATCCTTGGCATGCTACTGATCTGCTGGTGGCAGCAAGACTTAACATTGATGGCGTTAGTACTCCTATGCTGCAGCCTTGGCTATATGTACCAAGGACCTCCCTTCCGCCTGGGCTACCAAGGTCTAGGAGAGATTCTGGCCTTTTTGAGCTTTGGTCCGTTAGGCATGTCAGCTGCCTACTACAGTCAAACCCAGAGTTGGTCTGTGACTAACCTGGCGGCATCGATAATTGTGGGTCTTGGGACTATGTTAATTCTATTTTGCTCCCATTTTCACCAAGTAAAGGATGATATAGCAGCTGGGAAGCGATCGCCTATTGTTTGCCTTGGCACCAAACGAGGTGCTCAACTGTTGCCCTGGATTTGTGGTAGCCTATTCGCTGCTACTGGTGGGTTTGTGCTCATGGGGCTATTCCCCATATGGACATTACTCACTTTGGTGGGATTGCCCTTTGCTATCAAGCTTTGCCGCCATGTTAACGCTCATTACAACCAACCGGAAAAGGTGAGTAATTGTAAGTTTATTGCCGTAGCGCTACATTTTTGGAGTGGACTCTTGTTGGGTGTCGGTTTCGTAATTAACCTTAATTAACCTTCATTGAATGAATCATGTCAGAGCAATCCCAGGAGATTCAGGGAATTTTTGATAACATCTCTTCTAACTATGACCAGCTTAATGACTGGATCAGTTGGGGTCAGCATCGCATTTGGAAGCTGATGACGGTTAAATGGGCTGAGCCTAAGCCAGGAGATACCTGTGTTGACCTTTGTTGTGGCAGTGGAGACCTGACTCGACTATTAGCGGAGAAAGTAGGCACTCAAGGAAAGGTGTATGGAGTAGATTTTGCGCCCCAGATGTTAGCGATCGCAAAACAAAAATCCTCTGAACCACACATTGAGTGGGTAGAGGCGGATGTTTTAGATTTACCATTTGCTGACAATACCTTTGACGGAGCAACTATGGGATATGGATTACGTAATGTCGTAGATATCCCCAAAAGCCTAAAGGAGATTTACCGTATTGTTAAACCAGGCGCTAAAGCAGCAATTCTTGACTTTCACTTACCCTCTCAGCCACTGTTTCGGCAGTTTGAACAGTGGTATATGGAAACGATTGTTGTTCCCCTAGCCCGTCAGCAAGGACTTGAGGAAGAGTATGCCTATATCTGGCCGAGTATACAGCGATTTCCCCGTGGTCCGGAGCAAGAATCTTTAGCAGAGCAAGTAGGCTTTCGTGCAACTCACTACCCGATTGTTGGCGGAACATTAGGAGTATTGGTATTGACTAAACCTAGAAGTGTTGAATAGGAAATAGGGAATCGGGAATCGGGAATCGGGAATCGGGAATCGGGAATCGGGATGTAAGCATTCAGCCGTCAGCGGTCAGCCGTCAGCGGTCAGCCGTCAGTGGTTAGCTCTCAACCGTTAGCGGTCAGCTTATTTTATTCAAAAGCACCATCTGCGTGGTACAGGCTTTGGCCTTGGCCGTTGGCCACGCTACGCGAATGGCCACGCTGTGCGAACGACGCTGTGAATAACCCTGCAGGCTTCGATGCTGTGATATAGCGCTACGCGCAAGTCAGAAGTCAGAAGTAAGCTATGACTAAGTTTCGGAGTTTAGGAATTGTCTTACATCTGAATGCGTAGTGCTATAACCCATAAGCTGATCACTGAAAGCTGAAAGCTGAAAGCTGAAAGCTGAAAGCTGATAGCTGATAGCTGATAGCTGATAGCTGATAGCTTACATAGGGATGCAGCGCAATAGCAATTAAAAATAGCAATTAGCAATTCATCAATGACGAACTATCAGTTCAAGTTTCACCCATACCAGCGTCCCTTTAAGCATCCGTTGTCTACTAGTCATGGCAAATGGACAGTCAGAGAAGGTATCATTCTTAGCCTTAGTGATGAAATAGGGAACATTGGCTGGGGTGAAATTGCTCCTATCCCTTGGTTTGGTTCGGAAACTCTGGAACAAGCCTTTAATTTTTGCGAGCAATTACCTCAGGAGATTACTACAGAGGAGATTTTCGCCATTCCTGCTCAACTCCCCTGCTGTCAATTTGGGTTTGAATCGGCTTGGGAGCTAGTGATTGGCAAAGGACTTTGGACAAAGGACTTTGAACAAAGCAAACAACACTACAGTTACCTGTTACCGAGTAATCAAGCAGCAAAACAGTCCTGGGAAGCTCCCTGGAATCAGGGATACCGAAGCTTTAAATGTAAAATTGGTATTGCTCCGATTGAGGATGAAGTCAAGAGAGTTCAGGAGTTGGTTGAAGCAATACCTGCTTCTGCCCAATTGCGTTTGGATGCCAATGGGGGATTGACTAAACAACAAGCTGAGCAGTGGCTGATGGTATGTGACACTATTGGAGCCGTTGAGTTTATCGAACAGCCTCTACCTCCAGAGCAGTTCGATGTGATGTTGGAGATGAGCCACAACTATTCGACTGCGATCGCATTGGATGAATCTGTGGCAACCCTTGACCAACTTGAACAGTCTTACCAGCAGGGATGGCGAGGAATTTTTGTGATTAAAGCTGCGATCGCAGGTTCTCGGAAACGACTACGGCAGTTTTGCCAAACCTATCCGATTGATACCGTGTTTTCATCCGCCTTGGAAACTACAATTGGTCAACAAGCGGTTCTCCAGTTAGCAGCAGAACTCTCTGACTTCAAGCGCGCTGTAGGTTTTGGTGTCAACCATTGGTTTAATCAAGGTTGAAAGCGATGGACGTTCGCGTAGCGTGACCTTTTGGCCAAGGTTAGATGGTTAAAGGTTGGAATGTTTAAGGTTATTAGGTGTTAAGGTGATTTGGTTAGATGGTTGAAGCGTTAAAGAGTAAATGTGGGGAAGATTCATACGTACAACAGCCCCTAAGCTATGTCCAACACCGTTCTGGTGAACAATGGCTGATTGGCTATGATAGCCAGCAAGTTCAGCAAATTATTGAGCAATACTATCAGCAATTCTCCCAACTTTACCAGGAAAAAGCACCGAAAATCCTTTTAGTAGAGCAAAATCCTCTTAAATTTATCGCCGCTTTCCTAGCTGCTGTTGCTAGTAATTGTCATATATTCTTAGGCAATCCCCACTGGGTAAAACCAGAATGGCAACAAGTCCTTAACCAAATCCATCCCGATATAATTATCGGAGAATTAGCCAGGATTATTGAGCCATCAATACTCAATAATCAATACTCAAGGCTCAATAATCAATATTCAATCATCAATATTAACCCCTCAGCACTCATTATGATTCCCACAGGGGGGTCATCTGGCAAAATCCGCTTTGCCATTCACACTTGGGAAACCTTGATGGCATCAGTAGCAGGGTTTCATCAGTATTTTGGGAACAAGCCAGTGAATTCCTTTTGTGTGTTGCCTCTGTATCATGTCAGTGGTTTGATGCAGTTTATGCGATCGCTAACCACCGGTGGACGTATGGTGATTTTGCCCTTTAAAGCCTTGAAAGCTGGGCAAGGACGAGACATTGATCCCAAAGAATTTTTTATCTCTCTGGTACCGACTCAACTAGCGAAGCTGATCAACCAAGATGCCTCTGACTGGTTATCCCGCTTTCGGACAGTGTTGTTAGGGGGTGCTCCGGCTTGGGAATCCCTATTAACACAAGCAAGACAGTATCGTATTCCTTTAGCTCTTACCTATGGCATGACCGAAACCGCTTCTGGTGTAGTCACCCTTAAACCTGAAGATTTCCTCAGTGGTAACAGTGGTAACAGTGGTAACAATAGTTGTGGTCAGGTTTTACCCCATGCCAAAGTAACGATTCGCAATGGTAATGGAGAAATTCTCAAGGCTAATCAAACCGGTGTGATTACTATTGAGGCAAAGTCCTTATTCCATGGCTACTATAGCCCTAGCACAAATCTCGCCCTAGAGTCTGAGCTAAGTAAATTGCCCAACAGATTCCAAACGCTACAATCGGACGATTTAGGCTATTTCGATCAACAGGGTTACTTATATACTGTTGGGCGTCGCAGTAACAAAATTATTACTGGTGGTGAAAATGTATTTCCCGCTGAGGTAGAACAGGTAATTCGTGGCACAGGGCTCGTCAGTGATGTTTGTGTGATTGGCTTACCCGATGACTATTGGGGTCAAGTGGTAACCGCTGTTTTTGTGCCTAGTTCCGATCAGGTTTCTGTGGCGATGGTGCAACAGAAGGTAGAGAGGAATTTAAGTAAATTCAAGTGTCCTAAGGATTGGGTGGCGGTAGAATCTTTGCCGCGCAATGGTCAAGGAAAATTGAATTATGAACAGGTGAAAGTTATCGCGCGAGATTGTTTAAGTTAATTGAAACTCAACAAAATCAATCAGGTCAAGCTAAATTGTTAGGCTGGGAATACGGCGGTTTGCATAACTATCAGGTACACAGGATTGTTTTTCCACTTCCGACTTCCCTGCTCCCTGCTCCCTGCTCCCTGCTCCCTGCTCCCTGCTCCCTGCTCCCTAAATAACTGCCTCAACCAATGACTGCTCCGAGTACAGCTATTTCACCCGAATCACTTCCAACGCAATCCAAAATTATTAGTAGCGGTTATCCCTTAAGTATTGCGCCAATGATGGATCGCACTGACCGCCACTATCGCTATTTCATGCGCCAGATTACAGGACGGACATTGCTCTACACCGAAATGGTCACCAGTGCAGCAATTCTTCATGGCGATCGCGAACGCTTGCTAGGCTTTTCCCCACAAGAGAAACCCCTAGTCTTACAAGTTGGTGGTGACACTCCCAGTGACTTAGCTGAATGCGCCCGAATTGCTGAAGCGATGGACTATGACCAGATTAATCTCAACGTTGGTTGTCCCAGTAGTCGGGTGCAAAATGGCAATTTTGGAGCTTGTTTGATGGCGCAGCCTGAACAGGTAGCACGCTGTGTAGAGGCTATGGTTAAAGTAGTGAACATACCTGTTACTGTCAAGCACCGTATCGGTATTGATGACCTTGACCGCTATGAAGACATGGCTAACTTTGTCCGCATTGTCTCAGAGGCCGGTTGTCAGCATTTTACTGTACATGCTCGCAAGGCTTGGCTACAGGGTTTGAGTCCAAAAGAGAATCGCAACGTCCCACCCTTACGTTACAGTGACGTCCATCGTCTCAAGCAGGAGTTACCTGACTTATTCGTGGAAATTAATGGTGGATTCACTAGTCTTGAACAAGTGCAAGAACAACGGGAGTATGTCGATGGGGTCATGATTGGGCGTGCAGCTTACGACAATCCCTATCTGTTTGCCAAAGCTGATTGTGATATCTATAGCGAGATAGTTATACCCCCAACTCGCCATCAGGTTGTCGAAGCCATGTTTTCCTATATTGATCACTGGGTAGGCAAAGGTCTTAAGCTTCACAAAATTACCCGACATATGCTGCAATTATTTGCAGGGCAACCCGGTAGTAGAGCCTGGAAACGTCATATAACCGAAAATTCATGCTTGGTTGGTGTTGGTTCTGATGTCGTTCGCGAAGCTTTAGCTAAAATTCCTTAGGGTAAGCATTCAGTTATCAGCGGTCAGCGGTCAGCTATCAGCTATCAGCGGTCAGCGGTCAGCTAATGGGTTAGGTCACAGGCTAGAAGCCTGTGCCACCTTTTATTGCCATATCTACCATTTTATATTATTAAGTATTTTTGTACTATTATAATATATAATAATCATAAACCTAATAGTGGTAGTGGCGGATTTAGCGACAAAATACTGCTCTAATCCAGATTTTTTGCTTCAAAAATCGCTCCCCATCATCCATCAATAATTAACCATGAGATTTATCAGCCCCAAAACCGATTTTGCTTTTAAGAAAATCTTTGGTTCCTCTGAAAGTAAAGAAGTCCTAATCAGCTTTCTAGATGCTCTGATCTATGGCGGGAAATCTAGGATAAATAACTTAGAGATTATTGACCCATACAATGCTGGCTATACTACGGAGTTAAAAGATACCTACCTGGATGTCAAGGCGATTCTAAATGACGGCTCGACAGTAATTATTGAAATGCAAGTTTTAAATGTTCCGGCTTTTGATAAACGAGTAATCTATAATCTCGCCAAAACCTATAGCACTCAATTAAAATATGGAGAAGGATATTCTAAACTGAAGCCGGTGATTGCTTTAACAATTACAGACTTCACCATGTTTGAGCAAACCGACCGATACCTAACTCGTTTTGTATTTAAAGAAGACCAAGATAACTTTATCTACCGAAACCAACACCTAAGCATGGTGTTTGTGGAACTACCGAAATTTTCCAGGTCTTTAGAAGACTTAGAAACGGCATCGGAGAAATGGATCTATTTTATGAAGGAAGCCCCAAATTTAGAAGCAATTCCCAATACCTTATCAGAAATCCCGGAAATTGCTCAGGCGCTAACCATAGCTAATCAAGCGAATATGAGTAGCAAAGACTTGGAAGAATTACACAAACGAGAAGTATTTATGGAAGACCGCAAAGGTGAAATTCGTCAAGCTCTCGAAGAAGGTAAACAAGAAGGTCGGGAACAAGGCCGAGAAGAAGGTAAACAAGAAGGTCGGGAACAAGGCCGAGAAGAAGGTAAACAAGAAGGTCGGGAACAAGGCCGGGAAGAAGGGAGATTATTAATGCAGGGATTGATATCCCGTCAACTGGAAGGTAAACTTGGTGCAATTCCCTCAGAAATTCTAGAGGGAATTCAACAATTATCTCTAGAACAATTAGAAGCTTTAGGAGTTGCTATGGCAGATTTTACCACCAGTGTAGATTTGTCGAATTGGTTGCGGGATAAGCAATGATATAGCGATACGCAGAAGTCATAAGTTAGAAGTCAGAAGTCTATTAAGTAGGGTGGGCAAAATTATAGGTTATAGAATTCTTATCAAAAGAACTAAACGGTTTTTGCCCACCATAATACTATTAAGTAGTAGTGCTGTACCAATTAAATTCATTAATAAACAATCACCAATCAATAATTAACCATGAGATTTATCAGCCCCAAAACCGATTTTGCTTTTAAGAAAATATTTGGTTCCTCTGAAAGTAAAGAAGTCCTGATCAGCTTTCTAGATGCTCTGATCTATGGCGGGAAATCTAGGATAAATAACTTAGAGATTATTGACCCATACAATGCTGGCTATACTACGGAGTTAAAGGATACCTACCTGGATGTCAAGGCGATTCTAAATGACGGCTCGACAGTAATTATTGAAATGCAAATGTTAAATGTCCCGGTTTTTGATGAACGAGTAATATATAATCTCACCAAAACCTATGGCAATCAATTAAAATCTGGGGAAAGGTCTTCTAAACGTAAGCCGGTGATTGGTTTAACAATTACAGACTTCACTATGTTTGAGCAAACCGACCGATACTTAACTCGATTTCTATTTCAAGAAGAACAAGATAATTTTATCTACCAAAACCAAGACCTAACTATGGTGTTTGTGGAATTGCCGAAATTTTCCCGGTCTTTAGAAGAGTTAGAAACGGCATCGGAGAAATGGATATATTTTATGAAAGAAGCCCCAAATTTAGAAGCAATTCCCGATACCTTATCAGAAATACCGGAAATTGCTCAGGCGCTAACCATAGCTAATCAGGCGAATATGAGTAGAAAAGACTTGGAGGAATTACACAAACGAGAAGTGTTTATGGAAGACCGTAAAGGTGAAATTCGTCAAGCTCTCGAACAAGGTCGGGAAGAAGGGAGATTATTAATGGAGGGACTGATATCCCGTCAACTAGAAGGTAAACTTGGTGCAATACCTTCAGAAATTCTAGATAAAATTCAACAATTATCTCTAGACCAATTAGAAGCTTTAGGAGTTGCTATGGCAGATTTTACCACCAGCGTAGATTTGTCGAATTGGTTGCGGGATAACCAATGATATAGCCATTAAGTAGGGTGGGCAAAATTCTAGGATATAGAATTCTCAAAAGAACTAAACGGTTTTTGCCCACCATACAAGCTATTTATTAACATCTTTTGATACCAAATTGATAATTCCATTTAAAATAAACGCAGCGATCGCACCAACTGCCACATGGAATAGCACAAACACGACACTGTAAGTCAAGCAAGGTGTAACACCAGAGCTGGGGCAATCTAAGGATTGTTTCGGGTCGATAATAGACTCTAGCGGTTTACCAGCGGTTTGGGCAGAAATAGCACTAACCGCTAAACCAGTACCCACCAGGGCAATGGAACGTTGTAATCGTTTCTCCCGTTCTGCCTGGTCAATGTCTACTCGGGCTCGAATCGCACTTAGGGCTTGTTCCAGTAGTGCAGCACCATTCCCAAAATAGCCCAAATCTGATTGGATTTGTTCTTGAAAGAGGCGGCAATCATTGAAAAAGGTTTCTAGAAAGCTCAGGTCATCTTGGGGGAGTTTACCGGAGATATCCCTCAGTTCTCGCTTATAGTTTTCAGCATTAATGTTAATTGTTAGTCGATAATGGTCTAAATCTCGGAGTAAGCGAGAGTAGTCTAATGCCTTTTGGGAAACTGATTTGATATCCTCCTTGAATTTATTTAACTCTGCTTGACTCAAGCTTTGACTAGCTGGCCAGTGTTTAAAGGTTTCGTCAAAATACTGCTCAATGGTTTGATATTCCTTTTTAATTACCTGATAAACATCACGATTAAGCTGATAAGCACGGATGACTTTATTTCGATAACAAAATAGGTTAATAAAATTGGAATAGTAATCGATAAATTTATCACTGGCTTCTGCTTCCCAAAAAATCCAAACCAGGATATGACAGTATTTTTCCTGTTGACTAGGAACTCCGTATTCAAAAATTGGACTGCCGAATAATTCCCCTTCTTGATTGAAGTGAGGACAGGGAATTTGAGCAGGAATGAAGGCTCGCAAACACTCGTCAGCCAGTTGTCTTAATTCCTGGCGATTTTGCAGTAACTTCCAGGGAATAAAGCGTTTTTGTTCTGTATACCAAACTGTTAAGACCAGAGTTTGACCAATGGAACTGCTGATTCGATCAGGCATCAAGCAGCCTGCTGGGTTCAATTTTTCTAGAAAGCTGGAGGGGACTGGTTGGGTGCGTTGGGTCTGATTTTCCTCTTGTTCAGGACGGCGGAGGTTTAGGGCTAAGGCATAGGTATCTTGAATTCTGAGGGGAGTTGCAACTCCGCTAACATCCAGGGAAGTATTATCTAGGGTAACATTACTCCCAAAGTGGAAAGCCACATCATCAGTAGTTTTATCCTTGAGCAGGTCTACTCGATATCCTGACTCTTCTTCAATTTCAAGCTGCTTAGTCACTCCAAATTTTTGAGAGATAATCTGGTTGCACTTGTCCCAGAGTAAGGTAGTTGGCTTACTAGTTTTTAGATGAAAGGCAAATAAATGGACATTAGGGGCATAGACTTTAGAGGTCAATCGCTTCGCTCCAATTCAAAATTATCAATTCAAAATTAAAAAATATCCCACGAATTAATTCGGGACTTGAAACAGCGCTGCATCGCTACTCCCTACTCCCTACTCCCTACTCCCTATTCCCTATTCCCTACTTCCTGTTCCCTATTCCCTGTTCCCCGTTCCCTTTATTATTAAGTTGATCCTTCACCTGCTCACGCAGCTCCTGAAACCAATTATTAAGGCGATCTGGCTGGATAGGTTCCGTGGGAGGAACTTTGCCAAGCTCCTTCTTACGAATATCGTAAAATTTTCTGAATTCATCCCTAATTGTAAACCGTTCCTTAAACCAATTCCTGAGAATTTCCTCAACATTTTCTGGTGGGTTACTCTGCAAACGGGCTAAGGTCTGCTCTAAGTCCTGTAAGTCTTCCCTAGAAAACACTTCTAGTTTGCTTTCCAGGAAGTAAGGAAATACTAGAATTTGAGGGTAATCAATCATAATGTTACTCTCCAATTACACAGAATGCTGCCCAATAGTAGGGGTTTTGGAACGGTTGCTCATCGGGGTTAAACCAATCCAGTGCTTGTTCAATCTTTTTCATCAAAGAGTTGTCTAGGGGTAACTGCCTACTCCAGGCTAGCAACTGAGACTGGGTGCTATCCCGCAGCCAGAATTGCGATTTATTCAGGGCAACTGCTAAAGCCATTTGCTGTCGTAGATTCTGATAAAATTTAATCATCAACAACGCTGTGGATAAATCGTTCACCATCCACAAGCTACTAACTACTGCTGGACTCCCCGCCACTAGGAAACCACTGGGTAAACCAATGTATTCATCGCTGGTGTTAGTGTAATCAATCAATCCCGTTTCACAAGCGGAAAGAGTGACCAAACGACATTGTTCTAATTGTAGGCCAAATACTTCGTCTATAGTCAGACATTTCTCTAGGTCAACTACTTCCTCTTCTCTTATCCGTAAATAGCGCTCCGAATTGGGTTCAGCAGATACCGGTTTGTGGGCATTGGCCAAAATTAGAGCCGATTTCCGTGGTTCTTGGTAATTAAAGTAACCGTGACAGCTAAAATGGACATAGTGGAATGTGTTGAAAGCTTTGCTATCGATGGCGGCTTTGGTGGCAGCGTTTTCCACAAGAACTTCTGTATCTGGTGGTGGATTGAAGTAGCTTTTGATTACTTCTACTTCGATAGTAGTATAAACTAAATCAGCACTGGGATTTTGAACCGCAAACAGGTGGGTAAAATCTTTTGGGCGTTTTCTGCTTTTGGCAAGTTGCAGTAGTTGACAGCTAGGGGCATAACTTACCCCTGCTGGAAACCGATCCATTAGAAGTTTAGAGTTACCTTGTCCCTGCTGACTGTTAATCGGTAAAGCATGAATGGGCAACAAATGTAAATACCGATGGGGGATTAAAATTAAGCGATCGCACTTTTCTGGAATCTGCTTAATGATGTCATCAATAGCCAGAATTTCAGCTAACCCATGTAGACAGTTACTTAGGTGGTTTTGCCAATCAGATTTTTCGGTGTCGTAGCTTTCCAGATATTCATCTACCCAATTTCCCAATTTGTCGAAGTCTTGGGGCTCAGATTGCCAAACTATTGGCTGTTGACTTTGAGCAGTAAAAATAAAAGTAAGCAGCTTATCCCATGTAATGTAAAACTCGATAATGGCAGTGTCGTGATCTAATTTGTTCTGAAATTTATCAAAGTTAAAGCTAGAACCGATAGGTAAATAATGGTCTTGTAAATCATTCCGCTGCTGTCGCAACTTTTGGAGATGTTGTGCCAGGGCGGTGGGATTGTCAGCTTTGCGATGCTGGATTTGATATTGATATATGGCTATTTCATCCCTGTATTGTTCTAGTTGAGTGGCAACATCTACAGGAAAGATAGTTTTCCGGTCACGGCTGAGAATCTCTTCAACTAAATTGCGGGTTTTGCTCCGCTCAACATAGTCAATCGCTTCTGTGATATTATTTAATTCTAGGCAAGTTTCTACCATGCCTCGGTAGGTTCGGTTGTTTTTTTCAGCTAGTTTAGTCTTGTATTCGTCTTCTCCAGAACCATAAATAATTTCATCTCGCAGGAATTCTACGGTTTTAATGGCAGCATCAAAAGCCTTATAAGCTTCCGATAAATTTTGAGAATATCGGTAAGCGAAACCAAGGTTATTGTTAGTCTCTAGATAGTTTTGGGGCAATGCCTCAAAGGTTAATACTCTTAGAGCTTCTTGGTAACAAGCGATGGCTTTTTCAATATTCTGTGCTTTTTCACCTTTTATTCGGTCACCGTAAGCAATACCGAGATTATTTTGTGTTTGTGCCCACTCAATAGGAAATTCCTCAAAGGTTCTAACTCTAAGAGCTTCTTGGTAACAAGCGATGGCCTCTTCACTATTCTGTGTTTTCTCCCCTTTTATTCGGTCACCGTAAGCAGCACCGAGATTGTATTGTGTATTTGCCCAATCATAAGGAAATACTTCAAAGGTCAAAACTCTAAGAGCCTGTTGGAAACAAAGGATGGCTTTTTCAATATTCTGTGCTTTCTCCCCTTTTATTCGGTTACCGTAAGCAGCACCGAGATTAGTTTTTGTCAATGCCCACTCAATCGGAAATGCCTCAAAGGTTCTAACTCTAAGAGCTTCTTGGAAACAAGTGATGGCTTGTTCTATATTCTGTAATTTCTCCCCTTTTATTCGGTTATTGTAAGCATTGCCGAGATTATTTTGTGTAGTTGCCCACTCAATCAGAAATGCCTCAAAGGTAAAAACTCTAAGAGCCTGTTGGAAACAAGGGATGGCTTCTTCTATATTCTGTGATTTCTCCCCTTTTATTCGGTTATTGTAAGCAGCACCGAGATTAGTTTTTGTCAATGCCCACTCAATCGGAAATGCCTCAAAGGTAAAAACTCTAAGAGCCTGTTGGAAACAAGTGATGCCTTGTTCTATATTCTGTGATTTCTCCCCTTTTATTCGGTTATTGTAAGCAGCACCGAGATTAGTTTTTGTCGATGCCCAATCATAAGGAAATGCCTCAAAGGTTCTGACTCTTAGAGCCTGTTCTAAACAAGTTATCGCTTCTTCTATATTCTGTGATTTCTCCCCTTTTATTCGGTTATTGTAAGCAGCACCGAGATTAGTTTGTGTCCATGCCCACTCAATCGGAAATGCCTCAAAGGTTCTTACTCTTAGAGCTTGTTGGAAACAAAGGATGGCTTCTTCTATATTCTGTGCTTTCTCCCCTTTTATTCGGTTACAGTAAGCAGCACCGAGACTAGTTTGTGTCCATGCCCACTCAATCGGAAATGCCTCAAAGGTTCTTACTCTTAGAGCTTCTTGGTGACAAGCGATCGCTTGTTCTATATTCTGTGCCTTCTGACCTATGACTCTGTAATAGTAAGCAGTACCGAGATTGTGTTGAGTCTGTGCCCAATCAATCGGAAACCTTTCACGGGTGTGTACTTCTAAAGCCAATTTGTAGCAACCAATCGCTTCTTCTAGGTTTTCTGCTTTTTCCCCTGTGATTCGGTTACGGTAAGCATTACCGAGATTGTATTGAGTCTTTGCCCAATCAAACGGAAAAGCTTCACGGGTGTAAACACTTAGGGCGACTTCATAGCCAGTGATGGCAATTTCTATAGTGCTGGCTTTGTCACCCAAAGGTAATTTTGCTACTATTTTGCTAAATTCAACAATATCTGCGCTTAGGGATTTGGCTTCACCTGCTTCCGCTTCCGCCAGCTTACTTGTTGCCCAATCCCGCAATTTATCTGCTAAGGTCTGATTAAATTTGTCGATATTTGCTTCGAGTAATTTCTCAACTACCTGCTGATCACCATTACTGTCTGCAATTGCTTGTAGCACCTCTAAGAGAAAGTCTAGTTGGCCATCAGATGTATTGTCAGCCATTGCCATCAACTGCTCTACAATAGTTTTTTAACTATTATACTACTTTAATTTAAAGGGAACCGGGAGTAGGGAGCAGGGAACAGGGAACAGAGAACAGGCAATAAACGCTATAGATATAAATGATATTTTTTTGAAAAACTATCTCAAGAATTGATGCTATTTAATAGCACTTTTCTGAAATGTAAATTTAGGTAATTGCTTTTTTTATCAACTCTAAAACTCTCAAAAAAAACTTTTAAAACCCCTTGACAAATTAAATTATAATCATTACAATAATCATTATTAACTAAAGTTGAATTTTTGCACTATGTCAAAAGAATTTACTCGGAACTTCAAAAAACAACCAACTCAGCACACTCTCAAAGGTCCTCGCCAATCAGTCATTTATAGTATGCAAATGTTTTATTCCCTGGGCTATGCCGAGATTGCTGAATGGACTCCTCTGGAGCCTACTGAAGTGCCCGGTGAAGTGATAACTACCATGACCAAGTATTGGTTGTTGCCATAACACCTTGTCTTGATGCAGTCGCTCATGGGGGAAACCCCCAAGACCGCGCTGCATCGCTAACTTTCTGGGGGGGTTTCCCCCCCGGTGGCTTTGGATTTGGTCTGATAGTATAGGATCACATCCGAAAGTTTCGGGTATTTTTGTGACATAAATCAAAAGTTGAACTCGCTAGCCGTAGATAGTATTTCTACGGCTATTTTTTGTTTAAGCGGTCAGCTGTCAGCGGTCAGCTGTCAGCTATATCATAAGAGATGATAAAATTAGTAAAGAGTTTTTCAGAGCTATCAGGTAAACAGGATTTTTTCCCTATTGCCTATTGCCTATTGCCTATTACCTATTACCTATTACCTATTACCTATTACCTATTACCTATTACCTAGCCATTGCACGATTTCTTCAGGTAAGGGAATTTTGGTTCTAGTCATTGCATTAATACAAACGTGCTTGGTAATTGCCTTTGCCAGTAACTGTTGCGATGACGAAGCTTTAACAACTTGATAAGCAATTTCAAACTTACTTTCACTCAACTGCTCAGGCATCACATGAATCAGCAGTGGATCCCCACAAAACATAGGACGCAAGAAATCCACACTGGCATGAACAATCGGAATTGCCACAGCGGGCTTAGTGAAAAAGGACTTGAGATTAATGCCCGATGCATCTAGAGAGGCTTCATAGGCTTCATGGCAGATAGATAAAACATTAGCAAAATAGACCACACCAGCCGCATCGGTATCTGAAAACCGAACAGTGCGATTATAAGTAAAAGAGATCATACCATTTCAGTTATCAGCTATCAGCTATCAGCTATCAGCTAATTCGCTACGCGCACGCTACGCGAACAGCTATCAGCTGAATGCTTACAAAGTTTCTGCCCATAGCGTAACCTCCTTGAGGTGCTATTGAATAAAATAAGCTGACGGCTGTTCGCGTAGCGTGGCCTAAGGCCAACGGCTGATGGCTGTTCGCGTAGCGTGAGCTTTTAGCTCACGGCTGAATGCTTACACAACTAACAATTAACAATTAACATGAATGGGATCAAAAAAACCTCTCAAGCAGCAGTATATCTCAACACTGACCTCCAGGGGTCAGGATTCCCAATTCTCTGCCTTCACGGTCATCCAGCCTCAAGTCAGTGCCTTTCAGTTTTTACCCAACATCTATCCCAGAGGTTCTGGACTATCAGCCCTGATTTGCGAGGATATGGTAAAAGTCCAGCTGATCGGGATTTTCAGATGACCGACCACTTGACTGACTTGGAATCCCTGCTCGACTATTACAAAATTGACCGCTGTTTGATACTAGGTTGGTCTTTAGGGGGAATTTTGGCAATGGAGCTTGCCCTGACGCTACCTCAGAGAGTCACGGGTTTAATTTTAATCGCCACAGCCGCTCGACCTTGGGGTAATCATCCCCCCATTAGTTGGCAGGATAATCTCTATACCGGCATCGCTGGTGTCTTAAATTGGTTACAACCAGGATGGCAATGGAATATTGACACATTTGGTAAGCGATCGCTTTTTCGGTACCTGATCCAACAACACACAACCAGCGCCTACCAGTATATTGCCAACCACGCCATATCAGCCTATTTACAGACCTCCCAAGCCGCTACAGCAGCACTCAACACTGCCATTAGGGCTGGCTATAACCGTTTGCCAGACTTAAACCAGATTCAATGCCCCTCCCTGGTCTTAGCAGGAGCTGCGGATCGCCATATTACCGCAGCATCAAGTCGAGAAACCGCTAAACATCTTAAAGATAGCCAATGGCAATGCTATCACAATACTGCTCACTTGTTTCCTTGGGAAATTCCGGATCAGGTGTTAAAAGATATCGACAGCTGGATTAGCAATAATCCCCAAGTTGTGAGGTGATCAGAATGTATAATTTAGAATTTAGAATGCAGAATTTAGAATGTATAATTTAAAATGTAGAATTAATAATTTATAATTTAAAATGTAGAATTTTGAATTAATTCAAAGCTGATAGCTGTTGGCGTAGCCTGCCCGTAGCGCATATTATGACAATTCTTAATTCTTAATTGAAAGCTGAAAGCTGATAGCTGATAGCTGATAGCTTACAATTCTCAATTCTCAATTCTCAATTCTCAATTCTCAATTCTCAATTCTACATTCTCAATTCTCAATTCTACATTCTCAATTCTCAATTCTCAATTCTACATTCTCAATTCTCAATTCTACATTCTCAATTCTACATTCTCAATTCTACATTCTACATTCTACATTCTACATTCTACATTCTAAATATGGTTAAGCATGATGACGACAATTGAAGTACGTCCTGTTAAAACTAAACAAGAGTTAGAGGATATGTACCACCAGCGGTGGCTTGTGCTCAGAGAGCCTATGGGCATGGAAAAAGGAACAGAACAAGACAAGTACGATAGTAGTGCTTTTCATCTCGTTGCTGTCTGTAATAATCAGGTAATTGGTTCAGCAAGATTAAGAGAATTGTCTCCCGGATTGGGCAGTATTGCCTACGTTGCACTATTACCTGAATTTCGTCACCAAGGAATCGGCACCAAACTGATGGAAACATTAATTGAAAAAGCCAAAGCAAACAATTTCAATGCTTTAAGACTACTGAGTAGAATTAATGCCCTAGGTTTCTATAGTCGCCTTGGTTTTATAGCCGACGGTGACCAATTTGATTATGTTGGCATCAGCCACCAATTCATGTATCTTAATATATCTAGTCAAGGGAATAGGGAACAGGGAGTAGGGAGTAGGGAGTAGGGAGTAGGGAGTAGGGAGCGGTGCGACCCCGCGCTTTTTCAAAGCTAAGCGTGAACGCGCACCGTAGGGAATATGCCATCAAAAATTATCACAATTCCTACACGGACTCTATACCAATGACTAAGTAAATTACTAACACCAGTAACTCTATATTTAAGGTGCGTTGATAACGCACCCTACTAGTTGAGCTGACGGCTGACCGCTGACGGCTGACTGCTGACTGCTGACGGCTGACTGCTAAATGCTTACCTCTTAGCTTGCCATCTGCGGTTGATAAACTGGAAGAATTTCCAGCAATTCCGAGTAAAGGCAGAGATTCTTAATAGTATATTTAACAAATAGTGACTCTTTCTGAGCACCACAAGATCCTTTCAGCTGCAATGTCTTACTTTCATCTTTAACTAATTCAGCACGACAATGGTAAATCAAGCCATTAGGTTTTTCAAAGCTGATCTCAGCTTGAATAGAATCCTGATTCACATCTTCCTTAATAATTGAACCACCAACTTTGTGCTTAAACCAATCCCATCCGTAGCGGAGGATAAGTTCCCTTTCCAATACCTGAATTTTAGTCGGTAGAATTCCCCAACCTCGATAAACCCGATTGAAGCATTCAATATCACCACTACGGATTAAAATTGATTTAAATGAATCTTGATCTAAGACACCATAGTATCTTCCATCTGGCAAGTCAATGGCAGTGGGAGCAAACCGATGACCACCAAAGTGGCTGGCTTTCCAGAGTCTGACATTGCTTAAAGATAACTCAGCAACAGTAGCTAAGGCTTTGCAGTAAAAAGGATTACCATACCTGGCGCAACACACATCATGGCTACCATGGGTACAAACTAAAATGTCTCTAGTATCACTGTCTTGTGTGACACAGTTTGGCGTTTCTCCAGCTAAGAATTGTCTGACAATCCCAGCTACCTCACCAAGATTAGTCACATCAAACTCTAGCTTGCTGTACCCTTTTAACCTGGCTTCACCGTTGTGACTATAAATCAAAAGCTTAGTCTGATCTGCTTTTAGAGTTTTATTATTAGCAATCAGTAGGAATCTTACTGGCAGCTTACGCTGCTTTACCTCATCCACCAATTTCCTAAGATTGTCTGGAATATACTTAGAATCCATGGCATTAGACAGCCACGGTTGGCGGCATTCTACTAAAACATACACTTGGTAATTAGTACCACTACCGATAATATCTTCTGCTAACTTCTGTGAATGGTCAGAACAAAAAAAAGTGTTCATCGTTTTGTATCCTTAACTATCATTTTTTTTTAAACTAGAAAAAAAATATTAATTATATAGCACTACGTATTAAGGTGTTTGATATTGATACAAGCTTAAACGCTCTTTTAGTGAACTTTTGCCTATTGCCTATTGCCTATTGCCTTGCGCGTAGCGCTATACTCTGGAGTCAACAAAAATTATTCCTTCAGTAACTAAGTGGGTTAAAAGAGGAACAACATCAACCTCCCAATCGAAACCTGGTAACCATGTCATGACATCACTACCGGTAAACGTCTCTCTGGTGAATAAATTTTCCACCAACGAGTCAGTTACTCCTCCTAAAGTGATTTCTTTACCTGAAACGATAACTTGGTAGCCATTGTTATCTGGCAGCTGTGAAATTTTGAGGCGCTTAAATTTGGGATTACTAAACCTAGTCTTTACACCATTGGGAAATATATTAAATCCTGCTTGCGCAGGTAGAGAGTATCTAGCTAGTGGCTTGACTAAGCCATCAAGATAACGGTTATATCGTTCCTGGATATCACTGTTAGTAAGGTATTCTTTGAAATTTTGGATTAAGTTATCAATCGACTGATCTAATGGCTCAGCATCGAACCGCAGTGGTAAACTTTTACGCCAGGCTTCATTCTGCCGTAACTCACCTACTAACCAGTCTAAAAAATCTACACCAGTCTGGCAATGAATCCCTAGGGTTAAATGTAGTGAAGGTTGATCTAGAGCAACAGCATAGTGCCAATGTCCACGGGGTATATACAACACATCACCAGGGGTAAGGGTACACTTCAAGTAAGGGTCTCCTTCCGGAGGTGTTTCAGAGGCTGATTTTTGCTCAGTCAAGGGGTATTTTAGAGTATCGCTAAATACATACCATTCCTTGTTTCCCTCTATTTGCAAGATAAAGACTTCGTGAGTATCGTAGTGACAGGAAAATCCCTGTTTACTGGGCCATGAACAATAGGAATTGACTTGAGCACTATAGCCTAAATCTTGTCTAACTTCTGAGGTGAAGTTAGTAATTTCTGGTACTAGTTTATGTACCTTGTCGATGATTAGAGTTGCCCCTGATTGACACCACTTGATCAGATTAGCGTTTTCCTTTCCCTCCAAAACTTTGCCATCTAAGGCTAAGCGCAGCTCCGGATACTTAAATTGATGGAAATTCAGCAGATCGGTGAGTTTTTGCCAGGAAAATAGATCAGCAAACTTCTTTTCGTCCTCAGTTGGGATAAATACTGCTTTACTCGTCCAATGGTATTCCAGGAATTTCTGCTCACTATAAGGATTGAGGATTTTTGCGAGCACTGACATAACTATTTGAGAATCTTTAGCAACAAAAAAAATATACTAAGCAACTAGCTTGCACCAGAAATATAATTGAGAAGATTTCTCTAATTTCTGATACAAGCTCGGATTACGCCAAAATTATTAGCAACTAATTATTGCAAACAATTCTAGGCTCATAAGCAATAGCTACCTGAAAAGGTCAGATAGTCTCAGGATTCCTCGCTTCTAAGATCACCACCGTCAGCGTCAGTATTTAGGGAAGATTCAGTAGTCTTACGGGGAGTATTGGGAACGATTTCCTTGATTTCGACTTGAATTTTGCTAACTGTGCGCTTTTCAGCAGTCAATCCTTTGATTTGCTCTAACATACTGTGTCTCCATCTAGTGTAGATTCACCCTTTTGCTGCTTAACCTTTCGGCTATTGCTGGAAAGGCTCAGTGATCGGGTCTATTTTATAGACTGTAACTCAAAGGCAACGCGGCAGTCAATAGTTGAGAAATTATTTTGATAAATTTTACTAAAGCTATCCTAAGCCTATAAGCTAAGAGTTAGCCTTAGAGAAGATAAAGCTTGTATAGTAAGGCTTGCTATGGTTTGCTTAGCAATAATTATTATTAATGAACTCTCTAGAGTTAAGTGGACTATAGAGAATCAGCAGTCGTCAGCTGTCAGCCGTCAGCTGTCAGCCGTGAGCATTAGGCTCACGCTATGGGAACAGCCTAATGCTTTACATAAACCTGGAACCAAAAAATTTAAGAGTTGGAGATTTTATCAAATTGAAAGTCTGGGTAAAAGCCCATCTAAGCATTCAGCAGTAAACCATTGGCCTTTGGCCAAGCGTGCCCATAAGCTAGCACCTCAAGTAGCGTGCGGATAGCGCTAATCGCTGATAGCTGATAGCTGATACGCGACACGCTGATAGCTGAGAGCTGATACGCGACACGCTGATAGCTTACCAGCACTCTGCTCTTAAGGAAGTGCTAAGCTGTCACAGCAAGGTGGATAGACTCAGAAGTAGTACAGGAATCAAGAAGAAAACGCTTGCAATATAGACAAAGGCTAAATACTTCCGCTCAGTGGCAACAGCGGCTAAGGTTTCTGCACCCAGGATTGGCATTTGTCTCAACACAGGAATGCTGTAGATGATCACAACTGCGAGGCTGTTGTAAAGTAGATGCACTGTAGCTATTTCTAGAGCAGGGATTGGGTTTTCGGTTATTCCGGTAGCGGCAAGTAAGGCAGTGATACAGGTTCCGATATTTGCTCCTAGGGTGAAGGGATAAATTTCTTGTAAGCTCAATAAACCTGTACCAGCTAGGGGAACGATCAGGCTGGTGGTAGTCGAGGAAGATTGCACGATTACAGTGACTAGTGTCCCAGAAGCAATCCCAGCAATGGGACCGTTACCGATAGCAGTGTGCAACATCTGATTCGCTCGTCCTACCATTAGGGTTTTGAGTAGTTTGCCAATGAAAAAGATGGATAGGAAAATAACACTGATACCTAGGACAATCAGGGCAATACCATTAAATGGTTCTGGGAAAATGTTACTGATAGTTTTAATCCTATCAGTGACTGGAGCAGTGGCAAATTTAATCAGATTAACGTTGTTTAAGCTGAGCGAGTTTTCCCCCACAACCAGGCTTGTTAAAAACAGACTAATCTTTTCCAGGAAGTGAGTGGTAATTTCCAAAGGTAGGAAGATAACGACACTAATCAGATTGAAGAAGTCGTGGATGGTTGCAGCAGCAAAAGCCTGTTTAAATTCGTCCTTATTTTGAATATGTCCTAAACTAACCAGTGTATTAGTGATGGTGGTGCCAATGTTAGCGCCCATAACCATAGGAACAGCCGTTGCCACTGGCAAACCACCAGCTACTAGACCTACAATAATCGAGGTTACTGTACTTGAAGATTGGATTAAAGCAGTTGCTAGGGTACCGACAATTAAAGCAGCAAAGGGATTAGTAGCAAACTCGAACAATTCCTTAGCTTGCTCCCCAGTAGCTGACCTAAAGCCTGTACCAATTATCCCTACTGCCACAATCAGTAGGTAAACCAAAACCAGAATACCTACCCATTTGTAGAAGCTAATAACAAGCTTGTCTGAGTTCTGAACCCTTTCCATTACTTTATTATTACTGTATTAGTTTATTCAGCAACTACCAAGTCAAACTGTAAGCTATCAGCTATCAGCTTTCAGCTATCAGCTATCAGCTTTCAGCTATCAGCTATCAGCTATCAGCTATCAGCTATCAGTTATCAGCTATCAGTTATCAGCTTTCAGCTTATGCGCTACGCGCACGCTACTTGAGGTGCTTATGCGCTACGCGCACCCTAAGCGAACAGCCAAAGGCTGACGGCTGACGGCTGACGGCTGAAGGCTGAAGGCTGAAGGCTGAAGGCTGACCGCTGACCGCTGTTCGCGTAGCGTGCGCGTAGCGCATATGCTTAAAATCAAGGTAACCAAAAATTAGTGAATAACGTCTGACCAAACTCCCGTACAGTTTTGTTAATATTCCGTGTTATCTGAATATGGAATTCATCTGCATCAACAGGAATAATCTTAGCTAGATTCCCTTGTCTAAAGCGCCTAATTACCAAATTTGCTGCCTCTAAACCGGTAACATACGCTTTTTCCTGAGACCAAGAACCGTGGCGAGTGACAATCCAATCCCCGCTCATAAATACATTTTCAATACTAGTGGTTCGCTGCATCATATACTGATAGCTACCGGGAGCAAAGTGAGTCACCCCTTGCGGTACTCGAATCACAGTACTGTCAATCAGATTTGCCTCTCGAAAACCAGAAACACAGGTGCCTAGGTCACGCTGAACTTTCTGGATAATTTGCTGATCACTCAGGGGTAGCAACTGGTTAGCATGGTAAAAGTCTGCTTCAATCACGCTACCAGGTTCATCCCGGTACTCATCGTGCAAGGCATTAAGGTCAAAAAATGTCCAACCCGTGGTTGCATCAAAGCCAAAACAAGCATTAGAGGGATGGCGAATCATAACTTTGCGGTCAAACCATAGCCTGGTTGATAGCACATCAATTGCCCCTAAATTCATCAGGTTGCGGAATTCCTTGCGGCTTTGGAGCATGGTGCTACTCTGAAGGATTTTCTTCATACCATTGACACTGACAGCAAAAATCACCGCGTCAGCCTCAAAGCATTCATCACCACACATCACCCCTTTGGCCTTGCCTGTGTGGTCTAAAATAATGTCATTGACCCGTTTATTGGTAAGTACCTTTCCCCCGGCTTTTTCAATCTGTTCCATCCAGGGTTTAAATATCATCTGTGCTACCGTTCCTCGGCACCAGACCACATCAAAGTCCGGTTGGTGAGCCAAAATGAAGTAATACAGCATTCCTAGGGCGGCTGCGGCTGAACATTGCTCTCCTGGAGCAAATAAACCCACTAACAGCATGGGCTCAAAGGAATCCTTGTAGAGTCGAGCCGAAACCCCAAACTGTTTAAATAATTCACGGGCGGTTACCGAGTCGTACCTAGCCCACGCCTGGTGGGAATTATCGAAGTCAATAACGGCATAGAGCAGGGGTAAGGCAGAGAGTCGATCAATCAGGGGTAAGCGTTTGAAATCAGTGTAGAGGAAGGTTCCTAGAGGGGTGGGAAGTCGTGGTTCATTTTGAAATATAGGGGATTCGACTTCTAATCCAGCAGGAGAATACTGGGAAGAACGGGTGAAAGGAGTGAAAGGATTGAGTCGGAGTTCCTTTACGAGGTTGAAAATGTTGTGATAGGGATACCAGAAACCATGAATTCCCCCTTCTACAGAACGTCCACCGGTCGTTTTCCATCCTGCCACTAAACCACCGGGATAGGAACTTGCTTCTAGGAGAGTGACATCGTAACCTTGTTTGGCTAAGTGGTGAGTTGCGCCTAAGCCTGCCCATCCAGCACCGACTACAACTACTCGTTTTCTTTCTGAGAGTTCTGACATTGGCCTTTTCTTGAGTCTATTTACAACTCTTTTCTCAGGATGACATAACTATGAAGTTATGTTAAGGTCACTGCGTAATCGGTGATGCGATGCTCCTTTGGAGCCGCTACGCGAACGCATTCGGCAAATCCTCAATACAGCAGTGGCTATTACCCATTACCCATTACCCATTACCCATTACCCATTACCCATTACCCATTACTCTCCAAAAAAAAAAGCGGCTGCAACCATTGCTACAACCGCCACTGTACATCAACTGGGAGGAAATCCTAGAGGCATATGTCAAAAACTGTCCAAGATGTTTGACAAGCTCTAGTAAAGCTACGTTACTTACTTAATACAAGGTGTCTTCCACAGATTCCCGAAAATTTGATCAGAAATTTCTGGCAATTGGGAAACATCACTGCTTGCCTTAGGTGTTAGGAGTTAGGTGTTAGGTGTTAGGTGTTAGGTGTTAGGTGTTAGGTATTAGGTATCAGGTATTAGGTGTTAGGTCTTACAACTTAACTTAAAATCTTGTATTTTAACCGCCAAGTAATTATTTAGTGATATTTTATATTAACTGTTAGATATTAACTGTTAGATATTAACTGTTAGATAGTTAATCAAAGTTTCTAGTCCCTAGTAATTAACACATAATACCTAGACTGTCAACAGCTGAATACTGGGTTAGTCTTAACCAAAACTCCGAGTATCCTGGAGTAGTTGAGCTAGCTTAGCAGGAGCCTCACACCATAATCTTTGATTTGGTGTGAGAGGAATGCGCGGCTGTTAAAGGGGTTCAATACCCCTTTAACAGCAAATTACACTTTCAAAGAATCCTGAGATTTAATATATCTTCGTAATAATTTAATCATCTTTCATGGCAACCTTTCCAAAATCTATACACTAATTAGTGTATTATTAACTATAGTGACCAACACCAGGGGATGAAATACACTTACCAGTATAAAGCACTTCCAAGCACCGACCAAAAGCTAGAGATAAATCTTTGGCTAAGGATTTGCCAGTACTGGTATAATCGTCAGCTTGGTGAAAGGTTTGATTGGTGGGAACGTAACAGAACTTCGGTTAACTCTTGCCCCTTGGTCTGTCATCTTCCTGAACTGCGCGATCGCCCCAACTACTACAGCCAAAAGAAACTTTTACCAGGACTCAAAAAGGGTAAGGTAACAGTGGAATGGTCAGGATATGATTTAGATTTTTCACGGGTTCCAGCTAATACTCTGCAGCAGGTCTGTAAACGTGTAGATAAGGCGTTTGATCGGTTTATTTATGGGGACAATAACGGCAATAGGAGTGGTAAGCCTCGCTTCAAATCTCAACCTCGTTATCGCTCATTTATTGTTGAAGGAGCAGGTTTAACCCTGCATTCATGTTCGACTGGGGGAAAGTTCCTTTACCTGAAAATACCCAAGATCGGCTTGCTAAAAATTCGCTCTCACCGCCATCTACCGGATGGTGCAATCCTCAAACAAGTGCAATTCATCAAAAAAAGTGATGGATGGTTTGTAAACCTTAAACTTGATGATCCTACTGTTCCTGGTATTACACCTGATGTAATCGTGCCGAATTGGGAGAACTCCCTAGGAATGGATGCAGTACTTCACCAGGAGTACTATCTGGCGACATCTTTAGGGGGAAAGCTACCATCCGCCAAGTTTTTGAGGCGAAATCAATCTAAATTAGCCAAAATTTCCAAAAAGAAAAATGCTCGCACCTCAAGGCAGTAAAGCACGCCGAAAACTAGCGAAAAAAGAGGGGTTGCAACACCAAAAAATTGCTCGCGCCAGAAAAGATTTCCAATACAAGACTGCCCACAGCTTAGTAAGTACAGGCAAGAAAGTATTCTTTCATGAAAACCTCAACCTTAAAGGTTTAAGTAAGCGTAATGCACCATTACAAGACAAAGAAGGGAAATACCTACCAAATGGTCAATCGGCCAAGTCCGGGCTCAACCTAAGTTGGGCGGATGCCGCTTTTGGAGAATTCTTTGTAATCCTTGGTCACATAGCTGCGAAAGCTGGAGCCGTTGTGGTTGCCAAGAATCCTGCTTATACCTCTCAATTGTTATCCTATCGAGATCAAGTGATTTTTACTGATTGCGGTATCCGGAAATATTGGGATGAAATAGAAAACCTCTGGGTTGATAGAGATATTAATGCTGCTATCAACATCAAGAGAGTGGGGCTGGACGTGTTCCCCACTATAAAACGCCTTAAAGGTAGCATCAAAATAGTTGATTCTATTACTGATGATACCTCCAAGGAAGTTCTACGCACTCTTCGGGGTGCCTGAGAAGCCTACACCATACCTTTAAGGTTGGTGTAGGAGCGTCACATTACAGACCTGAGGCTGACCCTGCATAACATATACATACCTGTGTGAACATAGTATTTTCGGAGAAAGGCAATATCAGCAAAGGCGGAGCGATCGCATTATGACTCAACTCTATGAGCAGCTCAACCAGCTAGTGACGGAAGCATGTAGTCATCCACCTGGAAGCGCTCACCGTCAAAAAAACTTAACAAAAATTATTCGTTTAGTCACTAAGAAACTTTGGCAAGAACATACTCCCTACTATCAAGACGCACTCCAACAAACCTGGATTTACTTTTGCCAGAATATTTGCGAAGGCAAAACCGGTAATCCCTACGACTCTAGCCGTGGCAGTGTGGTCACTTGGCTCAATTTCTACTTGAAGAAACGACTCCAAGACTTTCGCATCAAGAACATAGACGGACAACGTCAGACAGTCTCTCCTATCAAGGCTCAAAATGGTGAAAACCTTGACCCGATCAATAGTGTGGCAGCTCCACCTGAGGTGCCTAGGTTACTCGAAGATGTTAGGGAATGGGTGGAAACGGCGGGTGTTGATAGTGATCTACGCACTACCCATGTTAAAGGTCATCCAGAGGTCACCTGCCAAGTCTTAATTTTACGACGCTTGCCTCCAGAAACTAGCTGGAAAACTCTCTCAGAAGAGTTTAATGTATCAATTTCTACATTAAGTAGCTTTTATCAGCGACAATGTTTGCCCCGTTTGCGTAAATTTGGAGAATCGGAAGGATATCTATAATAGGAGGTTCCTTAAAAAGACTTACCTTAACCTTAACCTGGTTCAGTCAAGGTGTTCACATCAGTACAGAAACACAATTCCTATGACCTACAACACCCATAACCTAGAACAATTTGCCCTTCCTCTGCCCATTACTGACAATGCACGCAGGAGTGCTGAGCAATTTGCTAGGCAGCAGCCTACCTCTGAAAAAGCTGAGCAAGTTCGACTCAACACCTTGGCTGTGTTGGTTGTCAATGATTACATGCAAATGCTGGGGATGCCTACAGATTTAAAAGCCTCAGACAGCTGGAATCCTATTATACGCCTGTTAGCTAATGTGGCCGACTTGGAAATATCCGATATCGGTCGTATCGAATGCCGACCGATCAAAGCCCAAGATTCCCTTTGCCATATTCCCCCCGAAGTTTGGTGTGATCGGATTGGCTATGTAGTTGTTCAGATTGATGAACAATCGTCCCAGGGAACAGTGTTGGGATTTACTCCAACTGCTGATACCGAAGAATTACCCATTAGCCAACTACGACCCGTTGACGATTTAATCGATCAGTTCCATCAACCCATCTCAGAGCTAGCCCAGAGAACTAGGGTAAACTTGAGTCAGTGGTTAGACAATGTGGTTGAAACCGGTTGGCAAACTCTCGAAAGCTTGGAAAACTTGTTAAACCCACCCGAACCAATTTTCGCTTTCCGCTCTTCTGGTCTAGAGTCAACTGAGGCGTTACCCCTAGAGGAAAATCTTGATGTGGGGATTAGGCGGGCTAAGTTAATCGACTTAGGCCTATTGCTAGCGGGTTCCCCCGTGGCTTTGGTGGTGGAACTTTTACCAGAATCTGAACTCAAGCAAAATATTTGCCTCAAGGTATATCCCACCGGTAGTAAAACCTATTTGCCTCCCAACCTCACACTCACTGTGCTGGATGGATCGGGAACAGTGTTTCTTGAAGCCCAAGCCAGACAAATCGATAATTACATTCAATTGCAGTTCAGTGGTTTACCAGGAGAGCAATTTAGTGTCGAAGTTGCCCTTGGCGATGCCAGGATTATTGAGGATTTTGCAATCTGATCCCGTAGCGTGGCCTACGGCCAATCTAGGAATTCCTGAATTTAGCCATCGACACACCACCGAAAGCGTTATAATTCAAAGTCCTTCGGGGATAGATCGGTTATCTGGTGTCTTGTTTGATATCAGTTTTGATATCAGTCAGTGGTCAATCCTAAGGCACCGATACACCTTCTATAAACCTCTATAAACCTCTATAAATAAGTAAAATGAGGGTAGAAATCACATCTGCAACACCAGTGATCCATGACCAATGACAAATAACACGCGCAGCATTGGTAAATTAGTTGTCTTAAAGATAGGAGATGGTTGCTTTGACCAAGGGTTTCCAGTCACTTTACAGATTTGGGAAGAGGGCAAAAGCCCTTTGTTGGAAATCACTGGCAGGTTACCTCCTGCTCCGGAAATTATGCAATCGTGCCAAAGTTGGACAACGAGTTATCACAGTTTGGGGTTACGTTCCCGTCTAGAAGCATCTGTGGTACAAGTGACCAATGTATCTAAACTGGAACGGTGCTACAATGCAGCCCAAGTCTTAGGCGATCGCTTAAATGCTTGGCTATCCTCAGAGCCATTTCGACCGATTAAGGAGAAATTACTCGAACAACTATTACCCTCCGATGAAATTCGTCTCATTATTCAAACCGAGAACAGTTGTTTACGGCGACTGCCCTGGCATCTGTGGGATTTTTGGGAACGCTATTCCAAGGCAGAAATTGCTTTAAGTGCCTTAAAGTTTGAACCAGTCACTCTAAATCCCAAGCCCCACCAGAAGGTGAAAATTTTAGCAATTATTGGCAATAGTATTGGTATTGATACCGAAGCGGATCAGAAGTTGCTAGAGAAATTACCTGATGCTCAGCTCACGTTCCTTATAGAACCCAAGCGCCAGCAAGTCCATGAAGCCCTTTGGGAGCAATCCTGGGATATCCTCTTTTTTGCTGGTCATAGTTCCAGTAAAAACGATGGTGAAACGGGCCACATTTATATTAATCAAACCGATAGTTTAACCATTAATCAGTTAAAGTTTGGCTTAAAAAGAGCAATTGGAAAAGGCTTAAAAATCGCTATTTTTAATTCTTGTGATGGATTGGGTTTAGCCTCGAATCTGGCTAATTTACAGATTCCCCAAATTATTGTGATGCGAGAACCGGTACCCGACCGGGTTTCACAGGAATTTTTGAAATATTTTTTAACCGCTTTTGCTGGGGGGCAGTCCTTCTATTTAGCAGTGCGGGAAGCTAGGGAACGATTACAAGGGATAGAAGACGAGTTTCCTTGTGCAACTTGGTTACCGATAATTTGTCAGAATCCTGCCGCAAAGCCACCGACTTGGCCAGGGTTGAGGGACAGTTTTGATGGAAAATATCCACTTCCACCTCCACCTCCACCTCCACCTCCACCTCCACGCCCTGAGCCTCTAAGCTTCGTCAAGGTATTAGTGAGCAGTTTAGTAATTACATGCTTCTTGATAGTTATACAGCAGCTCGGTTTACTGCAAGGTTTGGAGTTGAAAGCCTTCGACCACCTGATCAATAGAAGACCAGCGGAGTTTCCCGATTCCCGTCTGATAGTGGTAGAGGTGACTGAAGAAGATATTGAAGCTCAGCAGTCGGATTTAAGACCAGCTACCTCCTTATCAGACCGATCACTCCAACAACTGTTAGAAATACTTAATTCCTCTCAAGCCAAAGTCATTGGCCTAGATATTCATCGTGATTTTCCTGTAGCCCCAGATTATCAGGATTTGGGAAGGCTCCTAGAGCAAAGCGAGAATTTGGTTACGGTCTGCAAAGCCAGTAACGAAGAGGATAAAGGAATTTCACCGCCCCCAGAAGTTCCGAAACAAAACTTGGGCTTTAGTGATGTTGTAGTTGACCCAGACGGGGTGATCCGTCGCCATCTGTTGGCGTTTAACCCTGATCCAAAATCAGTGTGTAGTGCTTCTTATGCTCTGAGTACCCAGTTGGCCATGCGGTATCTAGTGGCAGAGGGAATCTTTCCCAAATACACAGAAGCTCAAAAACAAGATAAACAATACTTACAGCTAGGTGATGTAGTCTTTAAACCCTTAACCCATCATACTGGCAGTTATCATAAGCTTCATGCCTGGGGACACCAAATCATGCTGAATTACCGTTTTCACCAATCTCCAGAGGATTTTGTGCCCCAAGTCACTCTCTCTCAAGTTCTAAAGGGTAAGATCAATCCTGATGCTTTCAAGGGAAAAATTGTTCTGATTGGGGTTACTGCTCCCAGCCGTAAGGATTATTTTTTTACACCCTATAGTAAAGGTAATGACATAGAGGATCAAACACCAGGGGTAATTATTCATGGCCACATGGTAAGTCAGATTCTCAGTGCTGTTTTAGATGAGCGACCCCTGATACGGCATTGGCCTGCATGGCGTGAAGTAGTGTGGATTTGGGGTTGGGGCCTAACGGTTGGTCTGGTTTGTTGGCGCTGTAAATCCTCCCTACGTTTGGGTGTGTTGCTGTTGGCTCTATCGATTCTCTACGGGTCCTGCTTAGGTCTTTTGAAACAAGGGTATTGGGTACCATTAGTCCCCTCAGCATTGGCTGTGGTGGTTATTGGTAGTTTTATTGTTCTCTATGATCAACCTTAACCATATCCTCTAAAATTGATCAAGTAATCTCAGAATTGAGAATTGAGAATTAAGAATTGAGAATTGAGAATTGAGAATTGAGAATTAAGAATTGAGAATTGAGAATTGAGAATTGAGAATTGAGAATTGAGAATTGAGAATTGAGAATTTAGTAAGCCTGTTTCTTATATTGATCAGGTACATTCAAGTTTCTTACCCCGACTCCCGATTCCCGATTCCCGATTCCCGACTTCCTACTCCCTCGGTGCGCTTTCCGTAGGCGAATTAAATTCGCCACGGGTCGCACCGCTCCCTACTCCCTCGGTGCGCTTTCCGTAGGCGAATTAAATTCGCCACGGGTCGCACCGCTCCCGACTCCCTACTGCTATGGAACTGCAAGCATTACCCGTAACCTACACTGACATAGAAGCCGCCGCTAAACGCCTATTGGGCAATGCCCATCAAACTCCAGTCCATACCTCCAGGACTGTCAACCAGCTCACCAAGGCTCAAGTCTTCTTCAAATGCGAAAACTTCCAACGTATTGGTGCCTTTAAGTTTCGAGGGGCTTATAACGCTCTGTCACAACTATCTGAAGAACAAAAACAGCGAGGGGTTCTCACCTTTTCTTCTGGTAATCATGGCCAAGCGATCGCATTATCTGGCACCCTCCTCGGTATTCCCACCACTGTAGTCATGCCCAAAGATGCCCCAGCTGTCAAGCAAGCCGCTACCCGTGGCTATGGTGCTGAAGTAATTTTATATGATCGGGCTGAATTGAGACGGGAAGCATTAGCGGAAGAGTTATCACGCGATCGCAAACTCACTATCATTCCTCCCTACGATCACCCCCACATTATTGCTGGACAGGGTACTACGGCCAAAGAACTCCTAGAACAAGTTGGTTCACTGGATCTGTTACTGGTGTGTTGTGGTGGTGGTGGCTTACTCTCCGGATGTGCGATCGCAACCAAAACCCTATATCCTAATTGCCGTGTGATTGGTGTAGAACCAGCACAGGCCGATGATGCCACCCGTTCCTTCCATAGCAAAATCCTCCAAACTGTTGACAATCCCAATACCATTGCTGACGGAGCCAGAACTCCCAGCCTGGGTAAACTTACCTTTCCCCTAGTCCTTAATTACGTCGATGACATGGTAACTGTATCGGAAGCTGCGATTATCCGTACCATGTTTTTCCTCTGGGAACGGCTCAAAATTGTAGTTGAACCCACTGGTGCCTTAGCTGCTGCTGCCCTACTTGAAGGTATCATTAACATGCCCAATGCTCGGATTGGTGTCATTATCAGCGGTGGCAATGTGGATTTGAAGCAAATTGCTCAATTGACTGGAAACTAGGTATTAGAAGTATTAAGTTTTAAGGATTAAATATTAAGGATGAGGTATTTTTAGGATGGTACGAAGTATCCACCGTAGGCGATCGCGTTTTGGTTAGAATTGGAAGATATTGTAAGAAGGAGTGGGATTGCTTGCGTGTATTATAGAAGTTGTGCTCGCAACTCAAACTTCAGCAACGTTTAACAAATGCCACAAATTGTCTGGTCAAATTATCTACAGTATCGAGCCGAACTCAGGGGATTTGACCTAGCTAAGATCGAGGAAATCCTGAGATTTTCTGGATAGAGATATTATGATACCGTCACAGGCAGACAGATCGCAGTTGGCAAGCACGACAATCAGTTAGTCATAATTCCTTATGAACGCAGTGGTGATTTGATAACTCCAGTAACCATCCATAGCACCACCCGTCAACAACTACGATTCCGCTTAAGAACTGGGAGATTTACAATTAATGAATAATGCCAAGATGACATACTTTGAACAAGAGGATATCCTTCACCTTACCCTGTCTGATGAACCAGAAGCAGGTAGTGTCGAGATTAGTCCTAACATTACGGCCGAACTCAATGAAGCAGGAGACTTAATTGGAATAGAGATTATCCAAGCAAGTGCCTTCATCCGAGACGCCATTGTAGAATCAGCCCAGGGGAAGCTCTTGAATCTTTCGGGTAAGCATTCAGCTTAGGGACTTGCGTGTCAAAAAAATCCCAATTAAAGGGTGGGCAAAGTTATGTTATCTAGAAGACTGATTTTAACCAAAAGGTTTTTGCCTGATAGTAGGCTGGGCAAAGTTATCTGATCTAGAAGAATGATTTTAACCAAAAGGTTTTTGCCTGATAGTAGGCTGGGCAAAGTTATCTGATCGAGAAGACTGATTTTAACCAAAAGGTTTTTGCCTGATAGTAGGGTGGGCAAAGTTATCTGATCTAGAAGAATGATTTTAACCAAAAGGTTTTTGCCTGATAGTAGGGTGGGCAAAGTTATCTGATCTAGAAGAATGATTTTAACCAAAAGGTTTTTGCCTGATAGTAGGGTGGGCAAAGTTATCTGATCGAGAAGACTGATTTTAACCAAAAGGTTTTTGCCCACCCTACTTCTTACCAAACCACACTAAGTATAGGAAAATTACTTACTCGCTATCTCAGATTTTTGGTTTAAATCTTCCACTAACTTGACTAGATCAGGATTAGTCTCTGCCCATGACTCCCGCTCATTCCTAACTTTACCGAGGTGGGATTCAATATTTGCTGGTGTAATTAGAACACCAAAATCCTCTGGAACAGTCTGAACTTGATAACTGAACAGGCGATTCAGGATTAGATCACCTACTTCCTCGCGATAATGAGAGCTATCCCAATAGTTTTTCATCCCTTCCCTAATCGATTCTGTGGTAATGCTGTTATAACCAGAAAAATCCCACAATGGTGTAATCTCCACTAACCGACGTTTCCATTCTTCAAACACTGGCCAAAGTCCAGTAACCCTAAGACTTTCCCATTGAGTAGCATGGGATGGTGATATAAATACTTTTAGCTCTATCCCTTTTTCCTTACAGGTATCAACAATGTCTTGAAGATCATCCAAAAAACTATCGGAAAGTCGATACTCTTTATAATATCCATCACTTGTCATTAAGCCCTTGAGCGTGTCCTTAAACCTTCCTAGTGAAGGTTGATCGGGCTTATTGTTATAAACAAAACGCATACCATGGGCATCATAAAGATAGTAAGCCTTTGACTTGATACTAGAACTTACGGTTGATTTGGTAGCATTCAGCGCGTTTAGGGATAGGGTCGAATTAATCAACTCTTGCAGGGGAATAGTTTCTTGATTAAGAAGACTTTCCTTAAAATCTGGAGCATTATTTTTCAAGTCATTGAACATGAAAAAATCAATACCAATCACAACGGTTTTTAAATCCGGTTGATTAGTTATAGCATGGTCAAAATAACGTTTAACTTCATACATATTTGGACCAACTAGTGCCAAATTGTATCCGGAGTTTCCTGGTTTCAGTCCTGGGTGGTTTGGGTTAAGTCCCAGGTCAGTTCGTGATGAACCTAACAAAACGATTTTGGGTTCATTACGAATAACATCTATAGCCTTGAATAGTCTGACATGGTTAAATTGTTCAGGTTTTAACTGATTTAGACCGGGTAACTCTGGGCTATTTATGACTCCGTAAGGGTCAACAGCAGCGTTCAATAAGCCAAACCCAAATAAACTGGGAAAGGTAACTGCTGCCAAGGTTAGGTTAAATCGACGATAGGAGTTCATATATATAGGATGGTAGATGGGATGGGATTGCTATAGTGCTATTCGATTTTTAATTTTACCAGTGAAAATATTCGATGAAACAAAAAAAAACCTCAGCTGATACTGAGGCTTGTAGGGTATATTTGCTTGAGGTAAGCATTCAGCGGTCAGCGGTCAGCGGTCAGGGGTCAGCGGTGAGCAGACTTATAGCGCTACGCGCAAGTCCGCAAGTCCGCAAGTCCGCAAGTCAGAAGTAAGCGATTACTTACGTTTCGGAGTTTAGGAGCGATGCAGAGGTGCGACCCGTGGCGAATTTAATTCGCCAAGGTCAAACGCACCATTACGGTCTTGGGGAGGCAGCGCGGTCTTGGGGGTTCCCCCCATGAGCGACTGCCGTGGTTTCCCCCACTCGCTATTGCATCAAGACAATGTCAAACATCTGAATGCGTAGTGCTATAACTCAGATTAAACTTTTGCTTACCTCTTTTATTCAAAAGCACCGATTGCGCTACAGGCACGCTGCGCGAACAGTAGCGTGCCTGTAGCGCATTAGCTGATACGCGACACGCTGATAGCTTTAGTCCAAAATCTAGAGTAATTGTAAGGTGCGTTATTAACGCACCCTACTACTAGGAAAAAGCGTCCGCAGTGTGCTTAGGCAACACTTAAGTTAACCTGTACTACCACATCGTTGTAGTCTTGGTCACCACCACCAAACAGATCCTCGAAACCAAAGGTGTTATCCCCTAGCAGGCGAACGTGGTCAACTCCATCTGGGTTAGCCCCCACGAAAGCAAAGAAGGCATTCAGGTCGGAATCCTCTTGATCTGCATTAGAAGGATTATCAGCTAGGAACTCCGCTACTGTACCATCCGAAATCAGGAATGGAGCCAGTAGTACCCCACCGGATACTCCAGCACTTAAGTCTACCTGATTGGATAGTGCAGCTTGTGCATAACCAGCATTACCAACATTGATACCGTTAACTGTGCCACTTTCATCATCAATCCGATACCAGCCAATGGTATTATTGAAAGAAGCTTCACTGTTGACCACAAGACTACCAGTAACTGTACCAGTCACATCGGTCAAATCCAGCAGTTCCCGTTGCCCTTGAATCTGGGTAGTGCCTGTTCCCACTGGCGGAGTCGAACCTGAACCGTCTGAGACAATCACAGTTGCATCATTGAAGTCTCCGTCATTGCCATCTTCAAAGCCCAAGGTTAACTGACCATTGCCATTGTCAGTTACCTGTACATGGTTCTGACCATCGCTATTAAATGAAGCACCACTGAAGAATACGTTGGAGGTAGGATCCTGTCCCCCTAGCACCCCATCTTTAGAGCCACCTTGGATTACGTAGAATACCAGGTTATCGTTGACGTCAAAACTGTCGATGGTGCGGGTGGCTTGAGCAGTACCTAAACCGTCAGGGAGAACAGAGAAAATTGTCTTAGCCTGAGATAGAGCAGCTTGTACATAACCACTCTGACCAGGGGCAATGCCATTGATTGTACCTTCGGCACTATCAACAGCAAATACTCCAATTTCACTGACCTCACCAGCCTCGCGACCTGTAAGAGTGAATTGGAGTTGGGATTGTCCAGCAGTGTCGCCGGTAATGGTGAAGGTATTATTGGCATTCTGAGTCAGAGTCGAGGATACCGGACCACTCTCTTCAATGGTGATGTTAACAGTGCCTGTGCTAGTACCGCCACTGCCATCGCTTACCTCAAAAGTCAAGCTATCAGTGCCAGTGAAGTCCGCATTTGGCGTATAGATAATAAAGTCATCTGTCGGATTATCCGGAGTGCCATTATCATTGACTGCTGCCGTACCGTTGGTTGGCTCCGTGACAATTGCAAAACTTAGCGGATCGCCATCAGGATCAGAGTAGTTAGCTAGAACATCAATGGTAACTTGAGTGTTTGGCTCAGTGGTAGCAGTATTGTTATTGTTTGTCGCTACTGGAGATTGATTATTAGTGACATTAACGTTAACGGTAGCTGTGACTGGATCATTGACGCCATCACTAACCTGGTAGGTGAAGGTATCAGTCCCAGTGAAACCATTATTAGGAGTATAGGTAATGGTGCCATCTTGATTAACTACTGCTGTACCATTAAATTCCTGCTGTTCAATGGTTACAGTCAGCCCATCGCCATCAGCATCAGTGTCATTACCTAGGACATCAATGGTAACTGCGGTGTTTGAAGTAGTGGTAGCAGTATCGTCTACCGGTGCTGGAGGTTGATTAGGATTAGTTACCTCAACGTTAACCGTAGCTGTGACTGGAGGATTAGTGCCATCACTGACCTGGTAGGTGAAGCTATCAGCCCCAGTGAAGTCCGCATTTGGCGTATAGGTAATGGTGCCATCAACGTCATTGACTACTGCTGTGCCATTAAATTCCTGCGGTTCAATGGTTACAGTCAGCCCATCCCCATCAGCATCAGTGTCATTACCTAGGACATTGATATTAACTGCAGTGTTTGAAGTAGTGGTAGCAGTATCGTTGTCTGCTACTGGAGGTTGATTAACATTAACACTAACCGTAGCTTTGACCGGAGGATTGATGCCATCACTAAGCTGATAAGTGAAGGTATCAGTGCCAGTGAAACCATCAACAGGAGTATAGGTAATGGTGCCATCAACGTCATTGACTACTGCTGTGCCATTACCGCCCTGCTGGTCAAGGGTTACAGTCAGGGGATCTCCCTCAGGATCAACGTCATTAGCTAGGACATCGATAGTAACTGCAGTGTTTAAATCAGTGCTTGCAGTATCGTCTTCCGCTACTGGAGGTTTATTAGGGACATCAACGGTAACCGTAGCTGTGACCCCAGGATTGATGCCATCACTGACCTGGTAGGTGAAGGTATCAGTCCCAGTGAAACCATCATTAGGAGTGTAGGTAATGGTGTTATCTTGATTGACTACTGCTGTACCATTAAATTGCTGCGCTTCAATGTTTACAGTCAGGGGATCCCCTTCAGGATCAGAGTCATTACCTAGGACATCAATGATAACTTCGGTACTTTGATCAGTAGTAGCAGTGTCATCTACTGGAACAGGAGCTTCATTAAGTAGGTTGAAGTCAATATAATCAAGTCGAATACGTTCATCATCGTCACTTTCCCCACTAATGGTGATTTGAGTCCCCTCGGGAATAAATATGCTATTGCTAACGGTCAGATCCTTGAACGCATCAGCATCAGGAAAAATACCAGCATTAGGATTGGGATCATCGAGAGTGAATGAAAATGTCTGATTACCAATGGTGACACCGACTGTGCTATTCCCGTCTGTCTCATCAGCAACTTTCAGGATGACCTGGTAAGTGCCACTGGGCAAATCAAAGGTTGTAGTAGCAGTGCCAGTGCTATTACCGTCAGGTAAATCGATCAGTTTATTATTTGAAGCAGCGTTATTATCACTAACTTGAAAAGTATTTAGAGTAAAGCGGGGGTCATCAAATTCAAATCTCGGCATAATATTTTGTCTTACAAAACTCCTCAGTTGCTAAGGCTGTGGGCACTTAACATTGACAATAATCCTAAGCATATGCGCTACGCGCAGGCTACGCCAACAGCTATTAGCTATCAGCCATCAGTGCTCAGCGGTCAGCTGATAGCTGATAGCGTTTTAAATCAAGAGAGTAAGTCCATTAAGCATTCAGCCGTCAGTCCTCAGCCGTCAGCCTTGGCCAAAAGGCCACGCTACGCGAATGGCTGACGCTATTGGCTGATAGCACCTCAAGTAGCACCATCTGTAGCGCATTAGCTGATAGCTGATAGCTTAGCAGGTCATAGCAAGATTGCTGTTGAACTTATCATTAATAGCTGATAGCATATATTGGATAGCACGACGCTGAATGCTTATCTAATGATCTACCAATAAATAAATACCTACTTACCTCCAGATATCCGGATTTATTTTCCAGATTCATGGCCAAATGTAAGATAAACTAGTAAAGATTAACCGATGCTATAATATAATATATAAATATATTTTTGCTTCATAAACATGAATAAATTATCGGTTTAGCATTATTTATATTTGGGAAGGATAATATTAATTGTAATGAAGCGATCGCTTCATTACAATTTCTCACGTAATATCCCCTATAAAAAGGAAAGAGCCTTGCCATTCATGCTCTTTCCTTGCCGTCAAAAAATCACCTTATTCATTGATGCCATGAGTTTTTTTTTATGTCACTATTATTCGGATAAATTCATCAAGTCTTTATAGTAGTAATTTTCTATTTCTGCTAAATAAGGGAATCGGGAATCGGAACCCACCCCTAACCCCTCCCAGGAGGGGAACGGGAATCGGGAATCGGGAGTCGGGAGCGGTGCGACCCGTGGCGAATTTAATTACGGGTCAAGCGCACCGATGGAGTCGGGAGTGAAGTGTGGGAAGTGTGGGGAGATGGGGAGTCAGATCAGCAACGGTTTGTCCCCCCCTTATTAAGGGTTTGTCCCCCCCTTATTAAGGGGGGTTAGGGGGGATCCCCACTTTCCACGGGGCTTTCAGCGATGCAGTTGCGTAGGGTGGGTTAGGGACGGGCTAGCCCTGATTTTCTGCCTGTTCGCGGTTAGGTTGCTGCCCGTAACGCACCACTGTATTGATTATGCGATCGCTAATTTCCCAGCTAAACCCCAACTGGAGATCCCCCCTAACCCCCCTTAACAAGGGGGGGACACTCACCACACTTACCACACTTACCACACTCCCTGCTCCCTGCTCCCTGCTCCCTCAAAAAGAATTTGTTACAAAACTTTTTAAAATATGCTATAATTTGCTATTTTTTGTGTTAAACTAAAAGTGTGGACAAAAAAATCCACGGGAAGAGCCAGCCTTAGAGTTTTCGCAGGCTGCAGGCTGGCTCTGGGTTCCCCTTACAGGAGATAACTTAATAATATGTCCCATACTCAACACCTATACCCATGGGTAGTGGTGCGCCTATTGCCACCAATGCCACCAGTCGTTTTTGCTCGGTTCGACAACCCTGCTGATGCCAAGGGCTATGTGCAGGTCCTGAAACTGCTGATGCCTGATGCCAAGTTTCTACTTTTTTTGGATCACGGAGTAGTGGTGTAGCACAGGCATCTTGCCTGTGACATAGGGAATCGGGAATCGGGAATCGGGAATCGGGAGTAGTTGTGTAGAATAGGCTTCGATGCTGTGAGGAAAATATTGATCACAGGCAAGATGCCTGTTCTACCAAAATCTTGTCCACAGGCAAGATGCCTGTTCTACCAAAATAGTACACAGGCAAGATGCCTGTTCTACCAAAATAGTACACAGGCAAGATGCCTGTTCTACCAAGACCCCAATTCCACCGAGTGGGTCAAACAGCTGGGAATCCCCCCCTCATAAGGGTAGGTTTTTTACAAAGACCTCAGGTGTGGGGTGAGCGGGCGTGGGGTGACCGGGTGTGGGGGATAAGAAAGCGATCCAGCGCGGTCTTGGGGAGGCAGAGGTGCGACCCGTGGCGAATTTAATTACGGGTCAAACGCACCATTACGGTCTTGGGGGTCTCCACGGGGCAAACAGCGGTGCGGACGCAGGTTCCGCACACAGCCCCTCCCCACTCGCTATTGCCGTGGTTTCCCCCGGAGACAAAACCTTAGATAGGGTCGCCTTTATAGTTAGCAGGTTATGCAGAAAAGGGTTAAATATTTTTTAATAAGGCGACCCGATCTTACGGTAAATTCAAACCACTCGCTATTGCATCAAGACAATGTACTTAATTTGTCGTTAAAAATCATCATTTATTCGTTGTTTTCCTTTTCCTCTCCCTCTGGGTCGCCCCATGTTTTACCCTAATGTAAAAAACCTACCCTTATCAGCCCTTAATAAGGGGGGCTGGCAGAAGGCAGAAGGCAGAAGTAAGGTTTTATCGGTAATGGTTTTTGATAACTAATTATCCGGACATGATCTAACAATTAGCATCATTTAGCTGATACAGCGTTCTTCATAACTATCAGATACACAGTATTTTTTCCTTCTTACTTCTTACTTCTTACCTGTTCCCTGTTCCCTGCTCCCTAAAAACCTCACCCCATTGAAAATTGCTGTAGTTAAATTCCTGATACATTGAACGTCTGTTTTGTCAAGTAAACTTTATACAAAATAGCTAGAATTACCCCGCAAAAATAAAGTTATTTGGTAGTTGATCCTTTACTGTTTGCCAGCCGCTACAATTAACGAGGAACAAAAACATCTACTCAATAAACTGTGCAAACTCCTGTTCTCTTAGATCGGCAAGTCTATGATCCACAAGCCCTCCTGGATCATTTAAGCCAGCTCACTCAGGAAGAGTTTGCCCCTAGGGCGGCTCAATACGACCAGACAGCAAGCTTCCCAGCAGAAAACTTTGAGACTCTGTTTGATGCAGGTCTTCATGCCCCAGCTGTACCGATTAAGTATGGTGGTTTAGGCTTAGGTCACAGCAGTGATATCCTCACCCTCTGGATGATGACACGAGAATTAGCAAAGGTAGATTTAGCTTTCACCCGTTGCTGGGAAGGCCATACTAATATACAAGTATTATTGACTGCCAACGCTAATGAAGCTCAAAAGCAACGTTGGTTTGAAGGGATTGTGCAACGAGGGGAAAAATGGGCGGGTTGGAGTGGCGAACCTCTTTCTAAAGTCCCTGGGCAAACCAGTGGTATTGGGACAACAGTTAAGGTTGTAGAGGGGGGCTATATTGTTGATGGTTGCAAGGTCTTTGCCACAGGAGCGGATGGGCTACAATGGGCGATATTGTTTGTGAGTACTGCCGGAACAGGAGCTGTTCGTCATCACGATGGACCAGCGAATTCCGTGTTGATGTTAGCCTGTGATTTATCAGACCCAAGTGTAAGCTTTGATTCAACCTGGTGGAAACCGATTGGAATGCGGGGAAGTGTAAGTTATCGCGTACAATTCGATCACACCTTTATTCCTAAAGAAAATCTGATTGGCTATCCAGGGCAATACTTGCTTGAAGAGTGGCAAACTCGCTTTACTCCTCAGTATGGAGCGGCATTTTTGGGGGCGGCAGAAGGGGCTTATGGTTATGCCCACGCTCATATCAAAAAGCAAGGCAGAGAACAGGATGCTTATGTGCAGCATCGGATTGCTAAATCAACCATGAACATTGAAACCATGGACTTGTGGCTACGAAAAGTGGCTTTGTTGTGGGAAACAGGTCAACACCAGCAGGCCAAAGAAGCTGGTAACCGCTTTCGTTATTTGTCAGAAAAATTGGCACTGGAGACTTTGGAACACTGTACTCGCATGTGTGGCGCTCGTGCTATGATTCAACCCAGTCCTTTGGAACGGATTTATCGCGATTTATCCTTCTATACTCTCCATGATAATTGCGATCGCGTTTTGGCCTCCATTGGTCAGGAAATACTGGGGCAAGAAAGCGATCGGGCGTTTTTTAATTCTTCACAGAAGTAAGCATTCAGCTTAAGCGCTACAGATGGTGCTACTTGAGGTGCTTATGCGCTACAGATGGTGCTACTTGAGGTGCTTTGGGTCTGTGGCCACGCTACACCGAACAGTTTATGCCCAAGCACACGCTACTGTTTGCGCAGCACCTCAAGTAGCGCAATCGGTGCTTTTGAATAAAATAAGCGGCGTTGCTGAATTAAGGAATGAATGCGCGATCATCTGGTTTTGTTAAAGCCCCCGTGGGTCCCCCGAGCGAGGGATTGCTCGCCCAGAATTGGGGGGCTAGGGCGTGTTTTCAAAGTTTTCCGCAAGATATTAGATCCCCCCCAGCCCCCCTTATTAAGCTATGCTTTATAAACATCTTTCTTAACATAAAACTTGACAAAAAGAGTCAAGTGTGTGTTCTTGCTAGAATCGCCTCTGGCATCTATTATCACAAATATGGAACAATGGATATTGAAAGAGCTAGGA